>NZ_JBFAAE010000062.1:0-55098 GCF_040639575.1 Streptosporangium sp. NPDC023825
CCCTGCACACCTGGGCACCGGGCGACCGCGACCACTACATCGTGGTACGCACCGAGCAGATCACCGGCCGCCGCCTCTCCCCCGGACACGACGAGCAGGAGGGCTGACCGCCCGGACCCCGGAGCCGGAGCCGCCCCGGAGCCGCACCGGCCGTCGCGCACGGGCCCTTCCGTCCCGTCCCGGCGGAGCCGGTCGCCCACCGCCGTGGGACCTTCGGCCTCGGGGAACCCTCCTTCGGCCCTTTCCCGCCGCCGTGTCCCGCACGATCATGGGGGGACACCGGCCACCGGAAGGGAAGACGCGATGAGCATCACGGAAATGATCGAGCAGGCGAAGGACACCGTTTCGATCAGGCGGGTCTTCGGCGAGCCCATCGTCCAGGACGGCCTGACGATCATCCCCGTGGCCAGGGTCGTCGGCGGCGGTGGCGGCGGGAGCGGCAGCGGGGAGCGGGAGGGCGACCGCCCGTCGGAGGGGTCGGGAGGCGGGCTCGGCTTCGGCGTCACCCCCACCGGGGTGTTCGTCGTCAAGGACGCCGAGGTGCGCTGGCAGCCCGCGGTGGACGTCAACCGCATCGTCCTCGGCGGCCAGATCGTCGCCATCGCCGCCCTGCTGACGGTGCGTGCCATCGTGCGTGCGCGCGCCAGGACGGCGAGGAGGCGATAGCGGCGAGAGTCCCCGACCGGGAGGGCGAGGCCGGGGAGAGCGCCCGGCCACGGCCGTGCCGGTCGCGGGAGGGCACCTCGGAGGGCGCGCCGGGAGGCGTCCACTCCCGGCGGGCCGGGGGCGGGCAGGACTTGACCGGACGCGCCTTCCGCAAGTTTTGTGATCTTGAAATTCCGCGGAACGGTATCCGGAATTCCTGGACAGCAGGAGAAAACAAGCAATAGCCTCATTTCCACTTTCCAGGTGATCTTGCCATGGCAAGTCGACGGGACGGGGGTTCCCACTGATCGTCCGGCGGACGGAGACACTCGGAGGGGATGTGGGCGCTCAGGCGGAGGCCGGCGACATGGCGCGCCAGATCGTCGGCGCCCGGCTCCGGCAGCTCCGGCTCCAGCGCAACCTGACCGCCGCCGAAGCGGGAAAGGCCATCCGTGCCAGCGAGTCGAAGATCAGCCGTATGGAGACCGGGCAGCGGGGCTTCCGCCGGGACGATCTGCGTGACCTCTTCACCCTGTACGGGGTCACCGACCCGTACCAGCGGGAGATGCTGCTGTCGGTGGCGTTCGGCGAGCGCAGGCCGGGCTGGTGGGACAGCAAGGAGCTTCCGCTGGACGCGGCGGTGGTGATGCGCCTGGAGCAGACCGCGGACCTCATCCGCACCTACCAGCCGTTCGTCGTCCCGCCGCTCCTGCAGACCCCGGAGTACGCGGCGGCCGCCTACCGGATGAGCCGGTACCCGGCCCCGCCCCGCCACGTCGAGAGAAGCGTGGAGCAGCTGCTGCGCCGCCAGAAGGTGCTCGCCGGCGCCGACCGGCCCGTGCTGTGGGCCGTGATCGAGGAGCCCGTGCTCTGGCGGCCGATCGCGGGAGTGGACGCGCACATCCGCCAGCTCATCGCGCTGACCGCCTCGGCCCAGATGAAGGGCATCAGCATCCAGGTGAATCCGATGGGCTCACGGTTCGTCCCCGGGTACGGGCCTTTCACGATCTTTCGCCGCGGTTACGGCCGGCCCCAGGTGATCGCCGTCCACGGCGAGAGGGACGAGGTCGCCGAACGGTCCTTCCGGGAGGAGCACGCCATCACGTTCGACCGGCTCTCGGTCGCGGCCTGCGAGAGCGGCGACACGACAGCGCTCCTGATGAGGATCTGTGACCGCATTCACGTAATGGACGATCACCCACCTCCACCGAAAGGCGCCCAGTGACCCATCCCAGTGACGCATCGCAGGCGAGTGCGGCCCGCATGTACGACGTCATGCTCGGCGGCCAGGAGAACTTCGCGGCGGACCGGGAAGCCGTCAAGATGCTGGTGGCCCATTTCCCGACGGTCCCCGACGCGTGCCGGGCCAACCGCGGGTTCCTGCTGCGAGCCGCCAGGGCCATGGCCGACGCCGGCGTCGACCAGTTCCTGGACATCGGCTGCGGCCTGCCCACTCCCCCGAACCTCCACCAGGTCGTGCGGAGCGTCCACCCGGACGCCCGCGTGGTGTACGTCGACAACGACCAGACGGTCGTCACGCACAACCAGTCGACGGTCGACCACTCCGGCGTGCTGACGATCCACGGGGACCTGCGCCGGCCGCAGGAGATCCTGGACCACCCCCGGGTGCGGGCCACGCTCGACTTCACCCGGCCGATCGGCGTGTTCACCGTCGCGGTATGGCATTTCGTCACCGACGACACCGCGCACGACCTCATGGCCCGGTTGCGTGACGCCCTCGCGCCGGGCAGCTACCTGGGGCTGACCCATGCCTGTTCCGACACGATGCCGGAGGACGAGGCGTCCGCCGGGCTGGCGGTGTACGGGCAGACCCGCAACCCGGTCCGGCTCCGCACCATGCGCGAGGTCGGCGAGCTGTTCGAGGGGTTCGAGCTCCTCGAACCGGGACTGGTCCTGGCGGCGGACTGGCGTCCCGTCGACGGCGACCCGTTCCCCGAGCACGCGTTCGAGGTCGTCGCCGGTCTCGGCAGGATCCCGCCGCGCTGAACCACCCGTGGGCGGGCGCCGGGTCCCGCCACGGCGGGGCCCTGCCGATCGGGCGATCGGTCCGGCCGTTCCCCGCCCCGAGACGAGATCGCCGCCACTCCTAGGATGAGCCGCATGCACATTCTCGAACTCGACCGGCGGGCCGGCGACGCCTCGGGGAAGACCACCGCCGCCACTGACGCCACCGCCACCGGCGGCGCGCCGGTCCTCCGGCCGCCGGCCGCCCACCTCGGACGTGACCCGCGGCGGACCGCATGACGGACTTCGGCTTCGTCGCGCTCGGCGACAGCTTCACCGAGGGGGTCGGCGACCCTCTTCCCGACGGCACGTTGCGCGGGTGGGCGGATCTCGTGGCGGCGGATCTCGACGCGCCCGGCTTCGGCTACGCGAACCTGGCCATCCGGGGGCGCAGGTTCGACGACGTCATCGCGCAGCAGGTCGACGTGGCGATCGCGATGAGCCCGTCGCTCGTCAGCATCGCCGCGGGCGGCAACGACGCGCTGTGGCGCGGCTTCGACCTGACCACGATGCGCGACCGCTTCGACCGGGTGGTCGCCCGCCTGCGCGCGTCGGGCGCGGACGTGCTGCTCTTCACCTTCCCCGACCTGAGCGTCCGGCTCCCGCTGCCCGGCGTGCTGCGGCCCCGCATCGTCGCGATGAACGACCTGGTCACAGAGGTGGCCGAGCGGCACGGGGCCCACCTGGTCGACCTGTTCGGCGACCGGGCGTTCGACGACCACGGACTGTGGAGCGACGATCGCCTGCACCTCAACCCGCTGGGCCACCGCCGGGTCGCCGACCAGGTCCTGGCCGCGCTCGGCCGCGCCGCCGCCCCTCCCCCGCCCCCTCCCGGCCCGCCCGCAGCCAGACCGGCGCTGCTCGCCGACCTCCGCTGGGCCTCGGCGCACCTCACCCCCTGGCTGCGCCGCCGCCTGACGGGCCGCTCCTCGGGCGACGGGATC
Source organism: Streptosporangium sp. NPDC023825 (assembly GCF_040639575.1). NCBI lineage: Bacteria > Bacillati > Actinomycetota > Actinomycetes > Streptosporangiales > Streptosporangiaceae > Streptosporangium > Streptosporangium sp. NPDC023825. The sequence continues at coordinate 3,615 of NZ_JBFAAE010000062.1, forward strand.
CTGCCCAAGCGTCCCGTCCTGACGGGCGGATTCGAGTCGCCGTCCGGCCCGTCCCCGGACCTGCGGTCCGGCTGAGCGGCCCGCCGGGGGCCGCGCGTGATCAGGCGGGGGCCGCGTGACCCGGTGGGATCCGGAGTCCCGGGCCCGCTTTCCGCATGGGGCGCCGGCGGGCGCCCCATGCGGATCCCCGGCCGGGGATCCCTGGCTGCGGATTCCCGGCGGATTCCCGGCGGATTCCCGGCGGATTCCCGGCGGATTCCCGGCGGGCTCCCTCACGTCGGCTCCCCCGCGGCGACGAAGACTGCCGGCCCGATACCTAAACCCAATCACTGACTGTACCGTTTTAACATTATTTGAGTTAATTCTTAGCTTTCGTGAGGTATTAGCCCCAGAGACCTTAATTGGGGGCAGGCGATGGCACTCACGAAGGTGGCAACCCGGGACTGGACGCGACGGCGGACCGCGAAACGCGAGCGGCTGGAGGCGGTGAGGCCCTTCATCTCGGGCAGCTCGGGCAGCTCGGGCACCTCGGGCCGGATCCTGGACACCGGGCGGACGCGTGACGCCCTGCAGGCGTTGCTGCGGCCGGGCGACCGGGTGGCTCTGGAGGGCGACAACCAGAAGCAGGCGGACTTCCTCGCCGAGGCGCTGGCCGGGTGCGACCCGAAGGTGGTGCACGACCTCCATCTGCTGATCTCCTCGATCAGCCTGCGTGAGCATCTGGACGTCTTCGAGCGCGGGGTGGCCCGCCGTCTCGACTTCTCCTACGCCGGCCCGCAGAGCGTGCGCATGGCGCAGCTGCTCGCCGACGGCACGGTCGAGGTCGGGGCGATCCACACCTATGTCGAGCTGTACGCGCGGATGTTCGTCGACCTCACCCCGGACGTCGCGCTGCTCTGCGCCGAGCAGGCCGACCGCGAGGGAAACCTCTACACCGGACCCGGCACCGAGGACACCCCGACCATCGCCGAGGCGACGGCGTTCCACGACGGCGTGGTCCTGGTCCAGGTCAACGAGCTGGTGGACAGGGTCACCCGGGTGGACATCCCCGGCGACTGGGTGGACCTGGTCGTGGAGAGCCCCCGGCCGTTCGCGCTGGAGCCGCTGTTCACCCGGGACCCCCGCCAGATCGGCCAGGTGGAGATCCTGATGGCCATGCTGGCGCTGCGCGGGATCTACGAGCGGCACGGCGTGACCACGCTGAACCACGGGATCGGCTTCGACACCGCGGCGATCGAGCTCATCCTGCCCACGTACGGCGAGGAGCTGGGACTGCGCGGGAAGATCTGCAAGCACTGGACGCTCAATCCGCACCCGACGCTCATCCCCGCCATCGAGAGCGGCTGGGTCGAGTCGGTGCACTGCTTCGGCGGGGAGCCCGGCACGGAGCGCTACGTCGCCGCCCGCCCGGACGTGTTCTTCACCGGCAGGGACGGATCACTCCGGTCGAACCGGGTGCTGTGCCAGCTCGCGGGCCAGTACGCCGTGGACATGTTCATCGGGTCGTCGCTGCAGATCGACGCCCGCGCCAACTCCTCGACGGTCACCGAGAGCCGGCTCACCGGTTTCGGCGGAGCGCCCAACATGGGACACGACCCGCACGGCCGCAGGCACGCCTCCCCCGCCTGGCTGAGCCTGCTGACCGGCCAGGCGTCCTCGCCCCGGGGGCGCAAGCTCGTCGTGCAGATCACGCAGACCTTCCGTTCCGGCGGCGTCCCGGCGTTCGTGGAGTCGCTGGACGCCGTCCAGGTGGGCAGGGACGCCGGAATGCCCATCCCGCCGGTCATGATCTACGGCGACGACGTCAGCCACGTGGTGACCGAGGAGGGGGTGGCCTACCTCTACCGGGCCGTCTGCCTGGCCGAGCGGCGCGAGGCGGTGGCCGCGGTCGCGGGGGCCACCCCGGTCGGCCGCGACATCGCCGAGCGGCGCGTGGACGAGCTGCGCCGCGACGGCCTGGTCGCGCTGCCGGAGGACCTCAAGGTCGACGTCCGCAAGGCGGACCGGTCCCTGCTGGCGGCCCGCAGCATCGAGGATCTCGTCGCCTGGTCCGGGGGCCTGTACGATCCGCCCGCGCGGTTCCGGACCTGGTGACCGGCCGATGACCGTCACCGGCGGCGCGCTCGCGGCGGGGGAACGGACGGCGAGGCCCTCCGCGGACCTGCTCGCCGACCTGGCCGTCCGGGCGCTGTGCCAGGAGGCGTGCCTGAGCCCCAAGCCGGGCCTGGCCGACCGCCGCGGGCGCGGCGCGCACGACGACATGGACCTGCCGCTCCTGCTGGCCTCCGCCCGGTCGCTGCGCCCCGTGTTCCGCTCCCTCGCCGAGGCGGCGGAGCGGACGTCCACCGGGATCGAACGCCGGGAGGAGCTGGGCCGGCTCGGCCGCGCGGGCGAGGCGGTCATGCTGCGGGCCACCCGGGGAGTGAACACGCACCGCGGGGCGGTGTGGGCGCTCGGGCTGCTCGTCGCCGCCGCCGCGGGCGCCGCCGGCGAGCGGGAGGCCGCCGGCCGGGCGGCCAGGCTCGCCGCCCTCCCCGACCGGCACCTCCCCGCGAGGGCGCCCTCCCACGGCGAGCGGGCCCGGCGGCGGTACGGGGTGCGCGGCGCCCGCGGCGAGGCAGAGGCCGCCTTCCCCCACGTCGTCGAGATCGCCCTGCCGCGGCTGCGCCGGGCCAGGGCGGCCGGGCTTTCCGAGGAGACGGCCCGGCTGGACGCGTTGCTGGCGGTGATGAGCCGCCTGGACGACACCTGCGTCCTGCACCGCGGCGGCCCCGAGGGCCTGCGCGTCGTACGGTCCGGTGCCGGGCGCGTCCTGGCCGAGGGGGGCGCGGGCACGGCCCGCGGCCAGGCCGCCCTCGCCGAGCTGGACGAGCGGTGCGTCGCCCGGCGGCTGTCGCCGGGCGGGAGCGCCGACCTGCTGGCCGCCGCGCTCTTCCTCGACATGGTGCCGTGGCCGGAGCCCGTCACCCGAGCCGAACGGAAGGTGCTCACGTGCAGACGCTGAACTACGAGTTCCCCGCCGACCGGCCGCCCGCCCGGCGGGCGCACGTCGGGGTGGTCGGTTCGGGGGATCTGGAGGTCCTGATGACCCCGGAGCGGGCCGCCGTCGCCCGGGTGCGCGTACGCACCAGCGTCGACGGGTTCGACACGGTGTGGCGGACCGTGCTGGAGCGCTTCTTCGCCCGCCACGGGGTCGCCGGGAGCTTCGAGCTCAACGACTTCGGGGCGACGCCCGGCGTGGTCACCCTGCGCCTGCGGCAGGCCATCGAGGAGGGCCGGGCATGACGTCACAGGACACACGAACGGACCGGACGGACTGGAACGCGCTGCTCGCCCGTACCGGCTTCATAGAGCTGGGTGCCCGGGCGCGCGCCGTCGCGCTGCTCGACACCGGCACCGCCCGCGAGCTGTGCGGCCCCTTCGACCGGATCGAGTCACCCTGGCTGGAACCCCAGGGCGTCGTCCCGGAGGCCGACGACGGCGTCGTCGTGGTCAAGGGGAGGCTCGGCGGGCGGCCCGCGGTCGTGATCGGCGTCGAGCAGGCCTTCCAGGGCGGCGGCATCGGCGAGGTCTCCGGCGCGAAGATCGCCGCCACGCTGTCCCTGGCCGCCGCCGACAACCGCGACGGCACCCCGACGGCCGCGATCCTGCTGCTGGAGACCGGGGGCGTACGCCTGCAGGAGGCCAATCTGGGCCTGGCCACGACCGCGGAGGTGTGCTCCGCGCTGCTGGAGCTGCGCGCCCTCCAGCCCGTCGTCGGCGTCATCGCCGGAGCGCTGGGCTGCTTCGGCGGCATGAGCATCGCCGCCGGGCTGTGCACCTCCCTGATCATGACCAGGGAGGGCCGTCTCGGGCTCGACGGTCCCGAGGTGATCGAGTCCGAGGCCGGCGTCGCCGAGTTCGACGCCTCCGACCACACGCTGATCTGGTCGATCGACGGCGGCACGCAGCGCACCGGGACCGCGCTGGCCGACATGCTCGTCCTCGACGACGTCACCGCCGTGCGAACCGCCGTGATCGACGCGGTGGGGCGCGGCGTGCCCGGCGAGCACCGCTCCCGGCGAATCGGCGAGCTGCGGGCCCGTCTCCAGGCCGTCGACCCGGCCGATCCGCCGGAGCCGGCCGAGCTCGCGGCCGTCTGGGCGGAGGTCGTACCGCGGGAGGCCCTACCGCCGGAAGGCCGCGCCACAGCCGCCCGTACCGCGACAGCCCGCGCCGAGGGGAGACAGGTGACGAGCCGGGGCCGGAACTGGACGCGGGCGCTCGCCGACGGCGACGTGAGCGACGTGGTCCCGTCGGTGATCACGGCGGACGCCACCCTAGGTGGTGACGTCGCCCGCCTGATCGCCGTCGTGCCGGACCCGCGGAGCCCGTACCACCGGGCCCGCCGGGGCGAGGTCGGCCTCCGCGAGGGGCTCGCCCTCGCCGAGGCGGTGACCGAGGTCGTCACCGGGGACGCGCACCTGCCCGACGACCGCCGCCGCCCGATCGTCGCCGTCGTCGACGTGCCCAGCCAGGCCTACGGGCGCGTCGAGGAGGTGCTCGGCATCCACCACGCCCTGGCCGTCGCGGTGGACGCCTACGCCCGCGCCCGCACCGCGGGCCACCCGCTGATCACCCTCGTCGTCGGAACGGCGCTGTCCGGCGGATTCCTGGCGCACGGCGCGCAGGCCGGCCAGATCCTGGCGCTCGACGACCCCGGCGTGGTGGTGCACGCCATGCACAAGAAGGCCGCCGCGAGAGTGACCCGCCGGACCGTCGACGAGCTCGACGAGCTGGCCCGGCGCATCCCTCCGCTGTCCTACGACGTCACCGACTGGGCGAAGCTCGGCCTGTGCGACGAGCTCCTGGACGTCGAGAACGCCGGCGACCCGACCGGCGGGGACGCCGGGAAGGTGAGGGACGCGCTCACCGCCGCCGTCGAACGGGCCCGCCGCGGCCCCCGCGACCTGAGCAACCGGCTCACCTCGCCCGCCGCCCGGCGAACCCGGGCCGCCTCCCGGCGCGTCCACGAGGCGCTCGCCGCCCAATGGCGGTGACCGCGCGCCCGCACGACCTGCTGCGGCTCTCCGGAGCCGCGGCGCTCGGCGACACGCCCCCGGGGTGGGTGCCCGCGTCGATCGCCGCCTGCCCCTGGTGTGTCGTACGGCGGGCACCGCACCCGCCCGGCCTCGTCCCGGTCGGCATCCGCGGGCCCGAGCGATGGCAGCGCCACGCCGCCCTGGTTCCCCGCGACGCGGTCATCCGCTCCGTACCGCCCGAGGAGCTGAGGGAGCGGCGGCCCTGGCTCCCCCTGCTCGCCGTCACCCTCTCCGCCGTCACCCTCCTGCTCGCCGGCGAGCTGGAGGGCGACACCACCTGGGGCCCGATCGGCGGGGTCGGCTTCGAACTGGCCACCGGGCAGCCGGTCACCCACCCCGGAAGTGACCTGGACCTGCTGATCCGGGCGCCGCGCAGGCTGGACCGCGCCCTGACCACCCGGCTGGCGGCCGTTTTCACCGCCCTCCCCGGTAAGGTCGACTGCCAGCTGGAGACACCCGGCGGCGGGATCGCCCTCGCCGAGTGGGCCCGCGCCGACGGCCCCGTCATGGCCCGTACCGACCACGGCCCGCGCCTGGTGGACGACCCGTGGGCCCCCGCATGAGCGTCGCGTTCCTCTACCCCGGCCAGGGCACCCAGCGGCCCGGGATGCTCCACGACCTGCCCGACCATCCGGCCGTCACCGCGACCCGCGCCGAGGCCGAGCGGATCCTGCCCGGCTCGTCCCTGCGGGACACCGCCGAGGCGCTGGAGTCCACCGTCACCGCGCAGGTCGCGCTCTGCGTCGCCGGAGTCGCCGCGACCCGCGCCCTCGCCGGCGAGGGCGCCGTTCCCGACGCCGTGGCCGGGCACTCCGCCGGAGCGTTCCCGGCCGCCGTCGCGGCCGGCGCCCTGACCTTCGCCGAGGCCCTCGTGGCCGTACGCCACCGCGGCGAGCTGATGCGCGACGCCTATCCTCGCGGGTACGGCATGGCCGCCGTTCTCGGGCTGAGCGTGTCCCAGGTCCGGCGGGCGGTCGAGTCGACCGGCACCGGCGACGACCCGGTCTACCTGGCCGTCGTCGACACCGACCATCAGGTCGTGGTCGCCGGCAGCGACCGCGCCCTGGAACGCCTCGCCGCGACGGCCGCCCGGGCCGGCGCCCGGCGCGTGCGGCGCCTGGACGTCGCCGTCCCCTCGCACTGCCCGCTGCTCGGCCATGTCGCCGACGCCATGGCCGACCACCTCGCCGCGATCCCCCGGCGTCCCCTCGGCGTTCCCTGTCTCGGCGACGCCACGGGCCGCCTCCTGCGCGACTCCGCCGCCGTCCTCGACGACCTCGCCCGCGGCATCGCCACCACGGTGAGATGGCGCGACGGCATCGCCCTGCTCGGTGAGCTCGGCACGACCCTGTTCGTCCAGACACCCCCCGGGGACGTCCTGGCCAGGATCGCCCGGGCCGCGCACCCCCGCACCCGGGTCATCACCCTCGCCGGCACCGGCGTCGCCGACGCGGCGCTGCTCACCCGCCGCGCCCGGGGGGACGGGGCCGATCGGCACGCGACCGCCCGGGGAACGGACGCCTCGGCGAGACCGGCTCCCCGATGAGACCGGCTTTCCCTCGAGACCGGCTCCCCGGCAGGGCCAGCTCCTCGACGAGACCGGCTCCTCGACGAGACCGGCTCCCCGGCGAGACCGGCGACCGCCGCGGAGACGCCGGACACCGCTCGCCGGAACCCGAAGATCACCCATCGCGCCAAGGAGGAGAAAGATGAGATCCGCACGCACCTGCCGGCGGCTCCGGGGGGTCGCACCCGCGGTGGCACTCGCCGCGGCCGCCGCCTTCGCGGTGGCGTCGCCGGCGACCGGCGCCCAGACGGCCACCGCGGCCGGGGCGGCCTCGAAGGCACACTGGTCGCCGGCGCTCACGGCCGAGCCGTTGCCCTGCCGGTCGCCGGGCCGCGTCAAGCCCACGGTCGTCCTGGTGCACGGCGCCTGGGCCGACACCTCCAGCTGGAACGGCGAGGTGAGCTCCCTGCGACGAGCGGGTTACGTCGCACGGGCCATCGCCAACCCGCTCCGGAACCTCACCGACGACGCCGCGTCCGTCGCCGACTTCCTGAGAACCGTCTCCGGCCCGATCGTTCTCGTCGGGCACTCGTACGGAGGCTCGGTGATCACGAACGCCGCCGCGGGCGTCCCGAACGTCAAGGCCCTGGTGTACGTCGACGCGGCGGCGCCCGACGTCGGGGAGACCACCGGCGGGCTCAGCGGCCGCCGCTCCGCCCTCTCCGCCGATCCCGCCTCCCTCTACGACATGGTGTCCTACCCGGGCGCGCCCCGGGGAGCGACGGACCTGTACCTCAAGCAGGACGTCTTCGTCCGCTCGTTCGCCTCGGACCTGCCCCGGGACACCGCCCTGCGCCTGTGGGCCACCCAGCGCCCCGCCTCCACCAGCGCGTTCACGACGCCGTCGAAGGCCGCGGCGTGGAAGACGATCCCCTCCTGGTACTTCATCAGCACCGGCGACCGGATCATCACCCCGTCCTCGGAGCGGTTCATGGCCCACCGGGCGCGTTCGAAGGTCACCGAGTTCCCCGGCGGCTCGCACCTGACCCTGGTGTCGCACCCGGACGCGGTGACGACGGTGATCGGATCCGCGATCTGCTCCGTCCGCTGAGCGGCCGGAGGCCCGGGCGGGACGCCGTCAGCCGCGCGGACGGCGGGCGGCCACGAGCACCGGTCCTCCCGTGACCGTGGGGAAGCGCTGGACCTCCTGGAGTCCCGACGACGTCAGGGCCTCGGCCATGCGGTCCGTGTCGTAGGCGTTGCCGCCGTTACGGACGGCGGTCCACCGGCCGACCGCCTGCCGCAGGGGGTCCCGGGAGGCCGGGTTGGTTCCCACGACGATCCATCCCCCCGGGCGGAGGGCGTCGGCCATTCGGGGCAGAGCGGCGTTCAGCACCGCTTCCGGCAGGAAGGGCGCGGGCAGCCAGATGAGGTCGTAGGCGGAGTGCTCGGTCACCTCGGCGACGTCCAGCCGGCGTAGCGACACGCGCTCGCCCGCCTCTCCGGCCTTGGCCGTCTCGATGCGGGCGAGATCCAGGACACGGTCCAGGATGTCGATGCCGAGGACGTGGGCGCGGGGGAACTCCCTGGCCAGGGCCACGGCGATCGCCGCCACCCCGGTCCCGACGTCGAGGATGCGGCTTCCCGCGGCGTCCAGGCGGTCGGCCAGCCCGGCGAGGCGGGGAACGACCCTCGTGGCGAGCGCGTGGCCGGTCGCGGCGGAAGCCCTTCCCTGGTTCAGCAGGACCTCGTCGTCCTGGTCGGCCCAGCCGCCGCCCGCGACGTCGTTCCCCTCGTGCGCCGCGGCGGCGACGGCCTGGCGCAGCGAGCTCAGCTTCGCCTCCCCGGCGCTTCGAGCCGTCGGGCCCTCGACGGGGCGGAGCGACGGATGCGGGATGAGCTCGTCCCCGTTCCGCTCCACCAGCCCGGCCGCCTCCAGCACGGCGGTCCGTTGCGGGGCGGCGGCCAGCACGTCGGCCAGCGGGGCCGTCAACGCGTCGCGCATCGTCCCGATCACGGCGGCCAGAGCCCAGGAGGCGGCCTCCAGAGCGGCCACCGGATCGTCATCGAAGACCGGGTCGGCCTTACCGTCGACGGACATAAAACCCCCAATAGAGTGCACACCTGCACTAACAGGGAGGAATAGTACAAGCATTTCTTGGCGCGTCCGGGCGGGCGCTCCATCTGCCGGCGGAACACGGGTGGGCGGCTGGAACGGATCGCCCGTGTGTGACAGGCTCACCTGGCCCGCACCGGTCGAGCGAGTCGCCGACCCGTGAATCTCGCCGGCGGCGGCGGTGGTGCCGCCGCTCCTTCGAGGCCGGACCGGGGCGCGCGGCGCGGGAAGGGGCTCACCATGACCGAACGCATGATCACGGTGCGAGGAGTGCGGCTGTGCGCCGAATCCTTCGGCGACCCGGGCCGGCCACCGGTACTGCTGATCATGGGGACCGGCGCGTCGATGCTGTGGTGGGAGGACGACTTCTGCCTCGAGCTCTCCGAGGGTGGAAGGTTCGTCATCCGTTACGACCATCGCGACACCGGCCGGTCCGTCACCTACCGGCCCGGGCATCCGGGCTACGACTCAGGAGACCTCGTGGAGGACGCGGTCGGTGTGCTCGACGCCTTCGAGATCCAGGCGGCGCACCTCGTGGGGGCTTCCGCGGGAGGTGCCCTGGCGCAACTGGTGGCACTCGATCATCCCGGCCGGACCAGCACCCTTACCCTGATCAGCACCACGTTCGCCCTGCCCACCCCTCGCGGCCGCGATCTGCCCGGGCCGGCCCGCGAGTTCATCGGGTTCCTGCGGGCGGCGCACCCCGGCTGGACCGACCGCGAGTCAGTGGTCGACTATCTGGTGAACTACGCGAGGATGCTCACCGGTGGCCGCCGGCCGTTCCCGGAACGGGAGGTCCGGGAGCTGGTGCGAGCCGACATCGACCGTGCGCACGACCCCGCCTCGGCGCGGAACCACGACCTCCTCCAAAACGCGCCGCGGGACCGTCCGCCACTCGCGAGCATCCGGGTGCCGACGCTGGTGGTGCACGGCGCCGCGGATCCGATGTTCCCGCTTCCGCACGGGCACGCACTGGCCGAGGAAATACCGGGCGGACGGTTGCTGGTCCTGCCGGACTCCGGGCATGGCGTGGAACGCGCCGACCGGGCCGTGCTCGCTTCGGCGATCCGCGAGCACACCGCCGGTTAGTTCGTGTGTTTCCGCGGGGTTCTCGCATGCGCGCCGACCGGCTGGTCTCGCCGGTGCTGCTGCTGCGGCGGCACGGCCACGGTCCCGTCGGTCCGGTGTCGCGTGGAGGAGCGGAGAGGTGGGAGACGGCCCGGTCCCGCGCCCGGAAGCGGCGGTCACTCGGCCGGGCGGTAGTCCAGGACGATGGCGCCGGAGCTGAAGGCCGCGGTGCCGGCCAGCTTCCAGGAGGAGGTGGCGACGCCGTCGGGGAACAGCCGCTTGCCGGAGCCGACCACGACCGGGTGCAGGAAGAGCTTCAGCTCGTCGATGAGGTTGTGCTCGATCAGGTAGGCGACCAGCTCGCCGCTGCCGTAGATCAGCAGGTCCTGGCCCTGCTCGGCCTTGAGCTTGGCGACCTCCTCGGCGACGTCCCCCTCGATCACGGTGGCGTTCCACTCGGGGTCGCGCAGGGTGGTCGAGGCGACGTACTTGGGCAGGTTGTTCATCTGCTCGGCCCCCGGCGTGCCCTCCATCTTCGGCCAGGCCTGCGACATGCCGTCGTAGGTCTTGCGTCCCAGCAGCAGCGCCCGGCTGGCGTGCAGCTGGCCGCTCTGGAACCTGGCGTGCTCGTCGTTCCAGTACGGGCCGGTCCAGGCGGGCTGCTCCACGACGCCGTCCATCGAGATGTAGATGACTGCGACGACCTTGCTCATGTTCTGCTCCTCGGGGGTGGCGGCCCGTCCGGCCCGCTGTTTCGATGTGCCCTCAGCGTGGCGGAACCCGTTTACGGATTGTTTACGGCTTCCGCTCCATCGGTTGCGCGGAGCCTGCGGTCGCGGTCCGCCCCGGGCGGCGGGGCCCGCACGGGCGTGGCCGCCGTGCCGGACGCCTGCCGGGGCGACCGGTCAGGCCATGTCCCAGAGCAGGCGGTAGTAGGCGAGGCGCTCCGGATCCGGGGCGATCCCGTACGCGTCGTACACGACGCCGTCGTATCCCGGGCCGAAGTTCCACTCCATGCTCCACGCCGCGACCGCGAGGTCCGCCCACCGGTCGGCCACCCCGAGCGAGCCCAGGTCGACGTGCGCGGCGAACGTGCCGTCGTCGTGCAGCAGGGTGTTGGGGACGCACGCGTCCCCGTGACAGACGACGAGGCGGTCGACGGCGGGCGGCTCGCCGATGCGGGCCCGGGCCTCCGCGAGGTCCAGGTGCCGGTGCTCGGGGAACCGGTCGGCCGGCCCCTCGCCGTCGGCGATGCGCTCGTCGGCGCGGGCGAGCCGTCGGTCGACGCTCCAGTCGTACGGGCACAGGTCGACGGGCAGCGCGTCGTGGAGCAGGCGCAGCCCTCGGCCGATCGCGGCCGCCGCGGTCACCGGGTCGGTGCTCCACCGGGGATCCACCGCCGAGAGGCCGGGAACCGCCTCCGTGACCAGCCACGCGCCGTCGGCGTCCGTACCGTGCTCGACGACCCGCGGGACCGTCACCCACCGCCGCGCCCAGGTCAGCCGCTCCGCCTCGCCGGGGAGGTCGATCTCCGGGGTGCCGGCGGGGACCCACTTGGCGTATCTGGTGGCACCGCGCCCGTCTTCGAGACGGAACGTCAGGCCGCCGAGCTCGTTGCGCCACACCGGGGTGACGGTGTCGCCGCCGGCGAGCGCCGCGACGACGCCGGGGACGGCCACGGGGCCGGTCGGGATCTCTGAGATGACAGGACGGCTCATGAGAACCCGATCCTCCCGGCAGAACGCTGCCGGTGACAAATGGGTTTCCGGGCCGGAGAGGACCCGCCGGAGAGGGCCGGCCCCGTACGGGACGTCGAAGCCGACGGAGAAGCCGGTGGAGAAGCCCGCGTGGAAGCCGGTTCCGGGAGCGGCGCGAAGCCCGATCCATGATTCCGGCTTTGACCGTTCTTAAGCTGCGGCGCCCCGGGGGTGGGTAGGAACAGGGAAGTTCTCGGGCGCTCGGGTCCGGGTCTCTCCCCGAACATCGCGAGGAGGACCTCATGAGCACGCGACCACAGCGGGCGACGGCGCCCGTCCGGGTGCCGTCCGGTGCCTCCGCCGACGGGGACGGCATCGTCGTGGGCGCGGGCCCGGTCACCGTTGACGTCTACATCGACTTCCTGTGCCCGTTCTGCAAGACGTTCGAGCAGACGTCCGGGCCGGCGCTGAACGGGATGGTGAGGGATCGGGCGATCAGCCTGGTGTGTCACCCGATGGGCTTTCTGGACAGGCTGTCGACCACCCGGTACTCCTCCCGCGCGTCGGCGGCCTCCGGTTGCGCCTCGGACGGCGGGAGATTCGTCGAGTACACTCGCGCGCTCTTCGCCGGCCAGCCCCCCGAGGAAGGACCGGGACTCACCGACGACGAGCTGATCGAACTCGGCGGTCCGGCCGGGCTCACCGGCCCGGCGTTCGGCGAGTGCGTGCGCGAGGGCGCCTACCTCGACTGGACCGCCTACGTGACGCGGAAGGCCATCGAGCGGGGGGTGGGCGCCACGCCGACCGTCCTCGTCGAGGGCACACCCGTGCCGGCGACCCCCGAGGCGATCGTGGCCGCGGTGGCCGCCGCCCGCTGACCCCCAGCCCGCCTGGAACGTGTTCGCGGGTGACGGCCGCCTGCGCTTCCGGGCCGAGCTCCGCGTCGACGACGCGTCATGGGTGCGTGGCCGCGGCCGGGCGCTCTACCAGGCCGTGACAGGGCCGGCGTACTACTGGGACACCAACCCCGGGATGGTCCGCCAGACCGCGCACGCGCTGGAGCAGGTTCTCGCCGATGGTTCCCCGTGAGGTGCCCGGGGCCCGCTGACGACTCCGTCCGCACCGCCACGGGCGGCGGGGCCGCCGCGTCCCCGGATCACCGAGATGTGATGCCACGAAGGATGGAAAAGGCGATTTCATGCTGAAATAGCATAAACTTGCCTGGTGGACGTCCTTGGAGCCTGGAGAGCGTTCGTCAACGTGAGCGATCGAGGAAGCTTCACGGAGGGTGCGGCGGCCACGCGCGTGCCGCAGTCGGTCGCGAGCCGCCGGATCGCCGCCCTGGAGAAGCACCTCGGGGAGCGGTTGTTCGATCGGTCGTCGCGCGGGGCGATACTCACGCAGTTCGGCCGCGACATGCTTCCGTCGGCGAAGCGCCTCCTCCGCCTGGCCGACGACATGGAGCACGAGGCGGAGCGGGCCAGGCTCAATCCCCTGCGTCTCGCCGTTCCCGACACCTGCGCCGTCCGCGACCTCGCGCACCTCGGGGCGGAGGCCCGCAGCAACGACATCCACCTCGACCTCCATGCCGCCGCCCCGGCCGAACGGGCGGAACTCGTCCGATCTCGCGAGGTTCGCGCCGCCCTCACGGTGACACCGCCCGGCGACGCGACCTGGTCCGTACGGCTCGGCCTCGCCGGCACCACGGACCTTCCGGTGGCGGCCGTCTACGTCGAGACCCTCCGGGCCGGCCGCGCCGCGCGGTCGTCGCGAAGGAGCCGGATCTGGATCCAGCCCGAGGACGACGTCCCCCACATCCGCGACCGGATGTTCCGGATCCGGGACTCCGTCGGTCTCCAGCCCGCGCAGGTCGTCGTCGCGGCCACGCTCACCGCCGCCGCGGCGGAGGTCTTCGGCTCGGCGGATCTCCTCCTGTGCTCGGTCCGGCAGGCCGAGGAGCTCGGGCTACACTGGCGCCCGATCGGCGAGGTCCGCCTCGCCCGCGGCTTCGAGGTGTCGGCCGCCGTCGGGGACGACGCGGAGCGCATCAGGACCCGGCTGTGGCACGCGATCGCCCGCTGTCTCGGCGCGCGCGAACAGGACGGAGGGACACCATCAGGGTCGAGAGCCTGATGCGCGAACTCCGGCGAACGCTCGACGACGCCGGGTTGCGCGGATCGTTCCTGGTCCGGGACCTGCACTCCGGTGAAGAGGTCGGCATCGAGCCGGACCTCGAGTTCCCGATCGCCTCGCTCGTCAAGGTTCCGCTCGCCATCGCGACGCTCGAACGCGTCCGGAAGGGCGAGCTCGACGGCTCCACGCAGATCCTCGTGCGGCCGGGCGGGATCACCACTCCGGGTCCGACCGGGCTGAGCAGGTTCCGGCATCCGGCCAGGATCGCCGTCGACGACCTGCTCTACCTCAGTACCTCCCTGAGCGACAACACCGCGGCGGACGCGCTGTTCGCCCTCACCCCGCCCGCCGAGGTCTCGGCGGTGATGCACGGGCTGGGGCTGCGCGGCATCACGGTCCGCCACACCATCCAGGAACTCGTCGAGAACCCGGTGGAACGCCTCGACCCGGCCGACGCCCACCTCGCCCACTTCCTCGCCATCGAGGCGGGGACGGCCGGGCGGGGACATCGGATCCCGCAGCTCGACGTGACGCGCGCGAACTCGGGGTCCGCGCGAGCGTTCATCGACCTCCTGCGGGCACTGTGGACGCCGTCCGCGATCGACCAGGCCGTCGCCGAGCGCGTGCGGGGCCTCATGGCCGACAACATCCTGCGGCACCGGCTGGCACCCGATTTCACCTCCGACGCGTCGAAGTGGTCCTCCAAGACCGGGACGCTTCTCAACCTCCGCCACGAGGTCGGCGTCGTCGAGCACGCCGACGGCCAGGTCTTCGGCGTCGCCGTGCTCACCGAGTCCCGCGTGCCGGCCGCCAGCCAGCCCGGGGCCGAGGCGCTCATGGCGGAGGTCGCACGCGCACTCCGCGATCGGCTACGCCACATGTGAACCGCCCCGTCAACCGCGCCACAGGGTCGAGGACGTCCCGGACGCCGATCTCCGGCGATCCCGGCTCGGGCCGGTTCCCGCGGGATCCCCCGGCTCCCGGCCCACAGGACGGTGCGCGCCCCCGTCACGGTGCGCGCGGTGGCCGCTGTCCGATCAGGCGTTCCCCTTCCCATCGGGCGCGGAGTCGACGTCCGGGGCGAACTGCGCCATCGAGACCTCCGCCGCCGCCGCGATCTCGGCCGCGCCGGCGGTGCCCGAGGCCTCGACCGCCGCGATCCACGCGTGGACCGACTGCCGGGAGAACTCCTGGCCCTCCGGAGAGTTCGCCGCCGCGACCGGGTCGCCACCGGCCTCGCCGACGACGAACAGGCCCAGCGACATGAGGGCCCCGTCCCATCCGGGCCCGACGTAGAGCGCGCCCGCGCCGCTGCCGGCCATCTCCAGGGGGACGGTGTGCTCGAGTTCGAAGGTGGTCGCGTCCTCCCCGTCGGGGGACAGCCGCAGCTCGACCAGGCTGGTCTCGGCTCCGAACGTCACCTTCAGCAGGCGGGGCGGCTCGCAGCGCAGGATCCGGCCGCCCGCGTTGCCCTCCAGCTGGAAGTCGCCGCCGACGCGCAGATCGCCGCTGACCGGCAGGAACCAGCGCTTCATGCGGTCGGGGTCCGTCAGGGCCTCCCACACGTCCTCGATCGGCGCGTCGTAGCGGCGTCGCAGCAGCACGCCGATGCCCTCGCCGTCGCCGGCCGATCGGCTGCCGACCTCACGGTTGACGGCGTTGATCTGGTCGATGATGTCGATCATGGCTCTTTCCTCTCCTTGGTATCGGGGCCGCTGCCGGTTGCCGCGCCCGAGTCGTCGGCCGGGCGGCGGTCGTGCCCGCCTCGGGTGAGTTCGGTGGCCAGCCCGTCCAGATGCCGGCTCCAGAACCGGCGGAAGCGTTCCAGCCACGTGTCGATCTCCCGCAGGGGCGCGGGGTCCATGGCGTACAGGCGATGGACGCCTTCGGCCCGGACCGTCGCGAACCCGTTGTCCCGCAGCACCCTCAGGTGCTGCGAAACCGCCGAGGGGGAGATCCCGAACTCCTCCCGGATGATCGCGGTGATCGCACCGGAAGGCCGCTCGCCGCCGACGAGCAGTTCCAGGATCCGGCGCCGGACCGGGTCACCGAGAACATCGAAGGCGTGCACGGATGAGACTATTTCAGTATGAGCTTATATAAGTCAATGCTGCTATATAGAACGGCCGGGCCCGCGCTCCCCCGTCCACCGCACCGGCCGGCGCCCATGGCCGATCCGCCGGCGGCCGAAGGCCGCACGGGCACCCCGGCAACGCGAGACCGCCCCGGCGGACCCCGCCGGGGCGGTTCCGTCCCGGCCCTTCAGGCTCGGAAGGATCCTCGGTTCATCCACCGGTCCCGACGGCACCGGACGCTTCCGGCGTCTCCTCGGCGACGTCGGATCGGGAACGTTCCCGGCCGGGAAGACGCTCGACCGGGACGATGCCGCACAGCTCGGCGACGGTGTCGAGGGGGACCTCGGCGGCGACCGCGCGGACCAGCAGGGTCTCCATCCCGCGCAGCAGCGCGTGCACGGTGGCGCGGGGCAGGTAGGCGGTGTCGGCCAGCAGGTGGAGCTCGCAGGCGTCCCTGGCCTGACCGGTGATGAACTGGACCGTGGTGGCGTCCACGTGCTCCCAGGAGCCGGCCTGGGCGAAGGTGGTCCGCGCGGTGAGGGCGGCGATCGCGGCGGGATCTCCCGGCGGCTCCACCGCGGGCAGGTCGGGCCAGTCGCCGCCGCCCCGCGTGTCGTTGAAGTAGGCCGACAGGTCGACGGGCCCGCCCCGCTCGCGGCCGAGCTCCTCGCGCATCGCCATCAGCCTCAGCGGTTCGTAGAGCGCGTGGCGATAGGCGGCCAGCGCCTGCCGGTGCCCGGCCCGGGTGGCCTCGGCCAGGGTGCCGCCGGGCGGCAGATCCAGCAGGAAGACACCGTCCTGCGCGGCCGGCCCCACCAGCACGCCGATCCGCGGATCATGCCGATTGGCCGCGATCAACTGCATCACCACCCGCCGATGCCCGGTCAACACCGACAACAACACCGCGCTCGCCGTGGTCAGCACACTGGCCGAACTCACCCGCCAGCGTGCCGCCAGCACCTGCGCCGCCACCCCCAGCGCCACCGACTCCATCCGCACCCGGACGAACCGCGGCTCCTCCGCCACCCCCGGCGGGTAGTCGAACATCGAGCGCGGCGCCCCCTCCAGCACCCCCCGCCAATGCCGGAACGCCCGCTCCCCCCGCCCGGCCCCCGCCCCCTCCCGCTCGAAGAACGCCTGATCCATCGGCTGCCACCCCGGATCCGGCCCCTCGACCCCGGCCAGCAACGCCCGCCAATCGGCCGCCAGCAGATCCAGCGCACCCCCGTCGACCGCCAGATGCGACACCCCGAACGCCACCGCCCGAGGCCGTCCTTCCACCACCACCACCGCACACCGCACCGGCCACTCAGCGGCGTAATCGAACACCCGCGCCGCCAGCCCCTCGGCCACCTGCCTGGCCAGGGTCATCGGCCTGGCGTCCCCGCCCTCGACCACCTCGACCACCAGCCGCCCCGAACGCGCCACGTGCTGCACCACGCCATCGGCACCCGGCCGGAAATTCGTCCGCAACGTCTCGTGCCGCTCCAACAACCGCCGCACCGCCCCCAGCACCCCACCAAGATCACGCCTGCCGTACACCGGCAACACCCAGGAGATGTTGAAATAGGGATCGTCAGCACCCCGCCACGTGGTCAACCGCCAGATCGACGCCTGACCCCAGCTCAACGGAGCCACCCCACCCCGCGTACCGGCGAACTCCACCACCGCACGCCGCGGCAGGTCGGCCACCGCCACCCCCGGCCCGGCCGGCGGCCGCACCCGTGCCGCCGGGGCCGGATCGTCGATCCCGGCCAGGGCCGGTTCGAGATCAGGTCGCGGAGAAATCACACCGTCGGAATCCACGCCACAAGGCTGATCTTCCCGAACCCCGGTGTCAACGGGTGTTTCGGCAGCTGGACCGCCGTTTTTCCCTTGCGGGATCCGGGCCTTCGCGCGAGCCCGAGGATGCCCGGACATCGGGCACGAGAGGCGATCGACCCGTCCCGCACGGCATTCCCGCGGCCGGCGCGAGAGGCGATCGACCCGTTTCGCACGGCGCTGCCGCGCGGAGAGATTATGGTGTCCCAGGTGAGCCATCCGCCGCTTTTGGGGAGATATGTCCGATTTTAAGGTTGACAGCGCACCGGCGACTCCTGTCACCGTGCTGCTCGTCGAGGACGACGCGGTGATCCGCAGGACGGTCTCGATGGCACTGGAGCGCTACGGCTACGAGGTGTCCGCGGCCGGCGACGGCCTGACCGGCCTGGAGCTCTTCCGGGACGGGCGGCACGATCTCCTGCTGCTGGACGTGATGCTGCCGAGCCTGGACGGCATCGGGCTGTGCCGCAGGGTCAGGGAGTCCAGCACGGTCCCGATCCTGATGATGTCCGCGCGGGGTGACGCGCTGGACGTGGTGTCGGGTCTGGAGGCCGGGGCCGACGACTACGTCGTCAAGCCGGTCGACACGTCCGTGCTGGTGGCCAGGATCCGCTCGCTGCTGCGCCGGGCCACCTTCGCCCCGGCTCCCGGGCACGCGCCCGAACCCGTCTCAGGCGGCGACCTGGTCTTCGGCGATCTGACCATCGACACCGGCGGCCTGGAGGTGCTCCTGGCCGGTGAGCCGGTCACGCTGGCCCCCACCGAGCTGCGGCTGCTGCTGGAGTTCGCGGCGAATCCGGGAATCGTGCTGGACCGGCACACGCTGTTGCGCGACGTCTGGGACTACGGGTGGGACGGCGACAGCCGCGTGGTCGACCTGTGCGTGCAGCGGCTGCGCAAGAAGATCGGCGCCGATCGGATCGAGACGGTCCGCGGGTTCGGCTACAAGCTGCGGCGCTGAGATGGGACACGCCGTCGCCCGGCCGGCACCCGGGCCGCCGAACTGGAGGTCGCTGCGCTGGAAGATCGCCGCGCTGGTGACCGTGGCGTCCTGCGCGGTGGCGCTGGCCGTCGGGGTGCTGGTGCATCGGAGCACCCTTGAGCGTTCCATGGAGCTGGGCAGGAATCAGGCCCTGACCGCGCTGGTGTCCGCGGTGGAGAACCACCGGCGCCCAGGCGGCACGTGGATCGGCGAATCCGACCCCGAACGCATCCCGCCCACGCTGCTCCAGCAGGTCAGGAGCACCGGGCAGGCCGGTACCTGGTACGACGACCGCAAACCGGACATCCCCTGGATGTGGGCGGCCGAGCCCGTCGGCGACCAGGTGGTGGCCGTACAGATCGACATGGGCGTCGAACTGCGCAGCCGGCAGGCGCTCGACCGGCACATCGTGATGGCCGCGCTGGCCACGCTCGGGGTCGTCATACCCTCCGCGGCGCTGGCCGCCGAGCTGCCCAGCCGGAGGCTGAGGCGGGTGGCCAGGACCGCGCGGCGCATCGCGGACGGCGACCTGGACGCCCGGACCGCGGAGGGCGGCCGGGGCGGTGACGAGATCGCCGAGATCTCGGCCACCGTCGACTCGATGGCGGACAGCCTGCGGGAGCGGCTGCTGAGCGAGCAGCGCTTCACCGCCGACGTCGCCCACGAGCTGCGCACCCCGCTGATGGGCCTGGTCACCTCCGCCGAGCTGCTGCCGGAGAGCGAGGCCACCGAACTGGTCAGGGACCGGGTGCGGGTACTGCGGGCCCTGGTGGAGGACCTGCTGGAGATATCCCGCCTCGACGCGGGCGCGGAACACGCCGATCCCAGGCCCGTGGCGCTGGGCGACGTCGTCGAGGAATCCCTGGCCAGGACCGGGCTCCAGGCACGGCTCACGGTCACCGGGGCCGCCGGGAACACAGAGGCCGAGACCGACCCGCGCCGCCTCGACCGGATCCTCGCCAACCTCGTCGCCAACGCCCACCGCCACGGCCGCGCGCCGGTCGAGGTCACCGTGGACGGCACGACGATCGTCGTGCGCGACCACGGTCCCGGATTCCCCGGCGTCCTCCTGGCGGAGGGGCCGCAGCGCTTTCGCACCGGCACGGCCGAACGCGGTCGCGGTCACGGCCTGGGACTCACCATCGCCCTGGGCCAGGCCCGGGTGATCGGCGCCACCCTCACCCTGGCCAACGCCGCGGACGGCGGCGCGGTCGCCACGCTCCGCCTTCGAGACCCCGAAGGCCCCTGAAGCTTCCGCGGCTCCTGCGGCTTCCACGGCTCCCCCGGCTTCCGAGGCGACGGGCGGCCTCCGGGCTGATACACACCCGATGCACAGCTGAGCGGCCACGGATACGCGGTCCCGGCGGCACGGACATCCGCACCGCACAGGGTGGCCGGTGCGCGCGACCGTCGCGCGCCCGTCCCCCGGAGGTGCCCGCCCCATGCACTCTGCCCGTACCCGCGGTGTCCCGGAAGAAGCCGGCGGTGGATCGGAGGAAGGGCGGCCGCACCCGGATGAGCCGGCCTCGGCGCACCGGGCCGGCGGATCGCACGGCGGGCGGCCGCCCGCCTGCGCGCCGGAGCGGCCCGCCGGCGCCGGA
Organism: Streptosporangium sp. NPDC023825; assembly: GCF_040639575.1. Classification (NCBI taxonomy): domain Bacteria; kingdom Bacillati; phylum Actinomycetota; class Actinomycetes; order Streptosporangiales; family Streptosporangiaceae; genus Streptosporangium; species Streptosporangium sp. NPDC023825. The sequence continues at coordinate 23,696 of NZ_JBFAAE010000062.1, forward strand.
GACCCGGGCAGGACCCCGCGGCAGCCGAGGTCCGCGGGCGGCGAGGGTCCGCGGCGCGCGCTCTGGGCCGACGTGGCCAAGGGCGTGTGCATCCTGCTCGTGGTGCTCTGGCACGTCGTCGTGAAGCACTACCTGCGGATCGACTGGGGGGTGTCGCCGCCGATCCCGGGGGCCTGGGGCGCCCTGACCGAGCAGCTGCTGCCGCTGCGCATGCCGCTCTTCTTCACCATCTCCGGCATGTTCGCCGCCGGAGCGGTGGCCCGGCCGTGGCGGGTCGTACGCCGCTCGAAGGTGGGCCGCTTCCTCTACCTCTACGCGGTGTGGCTGCTGATCCACACCGCGGTCCTGGCGCTCGTGCCGTCCTTCGACACCGCCCGCGCCGACGACGTCGCCGGTCTGCTGGCCCAGCTGACGATCACGCCGTCCAACCTGTGGTACCTCTACGCGCTCGCCCTGTACTTCGTCCTCGCCAAAGCCACGCGCCGCGTCCCGGTCGTCCTGGTGCTGGGAGGAGCGCTGGTGCTGTCGGCCCTGGCGTCGGCCGGGCTGCTGGAGGCACCGGGCAACCGTGCCGGCCTGTACCAGAACCTCGTCTTCTTCCTCGCCGGGCTGTACTTCCGGTCGTACGTCGAACGGCTGGCCGCCACCGCGGGCTGGGGACGACTGGCCCTGACCGGCGCCTGCTACGCCGGGTGCCTGGCGGTGGTCGCGATGACCGGCTCCCGGGCCTGGCCCGGTGTCTGGCCGGTGGTCTGCGCCGTCGCGACGGTCTTCGGCGTGACGGCCGCGGCGCTGCTCGGCCGCCGCGCCACGCTCGGGAACGCGCTGGCGAGGCTGGGGCGCCGCACCCTGCCCGTCTACGTCATCCACATGCCCCTGCTCGCGCTGCTGCACCTGGCTCTCGTGCCGCCGCTGTCGGCCGGCATGGACGGCGGGCTGCGGATCGTACTCGCCGTCGTCGAGCCGGTCGCCCTGACCGCCCTCGTGGTGTGGCTGTGCCTGACCCTCCACCGGCTGCTGCTGGGGCTGGGCGCCACCTGGCTGTTCGATCTCCCCGGCCGCGGCTCGCGAGCGGCGGGGTCGGCAGCGTCGCCGTCCAGCTCGGACGGGCGTACGGCGCGCACGTGACCGCACTCGCGGCGCCGGGAACCTCGACTTCGTGAGAGACCTCGGCGCCCACGAGATCTTCGACTACGCAACCACCAGCCCGGCCGACCTCGGCTCCTTCGACGTCGTTCTCGACACCGCGATCGGCACCGAACTCAGCGCCTTCCACCGGCTCCTGGCGCCGAGAGAACGGATGGTGACGATCACCTTCGATTCCCGGCACATGCTCTCGTCACTGTCGTACATCCTCACGTCCACCGTGTTCGGCTCGCGGCGCGTGAGGCTCAGCGTTGTCCAGCGAGGAACCCCGGGCGTTCACGCCCGGGAGGAATCGCCTCCCGGTCCCGGGGTCGTGAACGTCTGGTCGTTGGTCCGGGCGTTTCTGGTTTTCGATGTACTTCTTGATGATGCTCAAGGGTGCACCGCCACAAGGGGGGCGGCGCAGGAGGACGGCGACCGGTCGTCGACACGATCCATCCCCTCGCCGACATCGCCGAGGCCCACCGGGCGCTGGAGGCCGGCGGCGTGCGCGGCAAACACGTCATCCGCATCGGGTGAGCGGAAGGTCCCCGCCGCCGGTGCCGGGCGCGGCGGGGACCTTCGACGACGGGACCTCCGGCGACGTGCGGTCAGGCGCGGCGCAACCCGACGTACTGGAACTCGGCGAAGGCGCCGACCAGGAGAGCCTGGGCGAGGACGAAGGCGACGCCCAGCGGGTTGGGGTCCACCCAGCCGGTGAACAGCAGCAGGACGCTGTCCACGGCCCACAGCACGTTGACGGCGATCAGCGTCCAGACGCCCGCCCTGGGCGGGACCGGACGGCAGGCGAGGTAGGCGACGAACGCGGTGAACGGCAGCAGCCCGATCCCGGCCCAGCGGATCAACGGCTCGGGGAGGGCGAGCAGATCGGCGAGCGGGGTCGCCGCGACGGCCAGGACGAGCGCGAACCCTCCGGTGAGGAGGGCGTCCGTCCACAGCACGCGGGTGAGCAGGGGGGTACGGGAGATGAGGGTGGCGGTGCTCATAGATGTCTCCTTCGCCGAGGGCGCGGGCTTCCGGCTTCGCGGAAGGCGTCGGGGTTTCCGACGCGCTCAGCACACCGCCTCAACCGCTGCCATCTGCAGACATGGCACTGCCATTCACTGCCAGTTCTCCCGGCGAAGATCATCCGCGACGAGTTTGGCCGCCGCGTTCTGCCAGTTGTAGAGCGTGCGTTCGGGAACCTCGCGGACGAACCAGTCGAACGCCTGCCGCTCGGCGGCGGCGAGCCCGCCGCGGCCGGCCCCGCGCCGGTAGGGACGCAGCCCCCGGACGTACGGAAAGTACAGGACGTTGTAGAACCGCCACTCCTCGCTGGTGCCGAACTCCCCGTCGCGGGGCTTGAGGCGCTGGATGCCCTCCAGCAGCAACTGCTTCAGCTCGGCGGCCCGCTCCAGCGGGCTGTCACCGGTGACCCGCGCGTCGATCACCGGCAGGTTCGCGAGCGGGCTGCTGGCGAGCTTGCCCAGATCCCCGTAACTGGCCAGGGCGCGCCGCGTCAGCCGGACGAACTCGGCCTCGTCCGGCGGCGGCGGACCCTGCTCGCGACGCGGCAGCGCCTCGGACGTCTCGCGCAGCTCGGCCCGCTCGCGGCGGATCCGCGGATCACCCGGAAAGGCGATCCGGTCCAGCGCCCGGTGCACCGGACCGGCCAGCGTCTGCACGGCGACGGCCACCGCGATCACACCGAACAGCAGCGCCGAGAGGGCGGGCGCGGGCCCGCCGAGCGCGACGGCCAGCGCGACCTGGCCGCCGGACGCGACGGCCACGACCGCCGCCCCCAGCAGGGACCGCAGCATGTCGCGCCAGAGCGCCTCGCCCGCCTGGAACGCGCTGGACATCGCGATGGCCACGCCCAGCAGGACCATGTCCACGTCGACGGCGACGACGGACAGCAGGCCGGGCGGGCCGAACAGCGGGAACATGAGCAATGCGGCCCCCAGCCCGAAGAACAGCGTGGCGACCGCCGCCAGCCACCCGGCCCGCGGCGGCCTGGCCCGCACGAGCAGCACCAGCACCCCGGCCAGCGGCCCCAGCAGCAACACCCCGACCACCACCCGCGCCGCGAGGTTCACCCCCGATCCCAGGCCGGACGCCGCCGGCCACGCGAACGCCACGAGCGTGAGCGGGACGAGCCCCCTGGACCAGACCCGGTCCAGCCGTTCGCTTCCGGGAACGAGGGTCAGCACGGCCCCCGTCCAGAGCAACGCCGGCAGGTGGACCAGCGTGGTCTCGACCGCGCCCAGTACCTTCGCCGCGGGTTCCGGTACGGCGGTGAGAACCTGGGCGACCGCGAGCGCGGCGCCGTAGGCCAGCAGCCCCAGCCCGGCCCTCCGCGGTCCGCGCTCCCGGGGATCCCGCGCGATCACGTAACACCCGAGCCACCAGGTGAGCCCGAACACGGCCGCGACGGCGAAGAGCATCCCGCCTCCTTTCCGGCCGCGAGCGTATCGGCCGCGCGCTCCGGCCCCGCCGCCAGGTCTGGTCACCAGGCGCTGTCATCAGGCCCTGCCTCAGGTGAACGGGAATCCGTGCGGGCTCGCCGACGAGGGGCGGCGGGGGCAGGCGTTCCACCCGCTCGAACCGTTTCGAACCCGGGCGGACGCCTTTACGTTGTAGATTAACGGCTTTCCCGAACGGCGGGCCCTTCCTCCCGGGAGCTCAGGAAGTCCAGGATCGGCAGGGTCTGCCCTCGCAGGAGGTGCCCGGCGTCGGGCAGCAGCCGGACCGTCGCGTGCGGCACGGCGGCCTCCAGCCGCCGCCGGGTTTCGTGGGAGTCCAGGAGCGCGTCGCGCCCGCCGACCGTCACCAGCACCGGCATGCTCAGGCGGCGCAGGGTGTCGTCGTCGAACACCGGGATTCTCTCGCGGCGGGGCCGGAAGTGCTCATGCACGAGCATCACGTGCTCGCCGTACGCCCGCATCGGCTCCGCCGAGGGCGGCGGAGGTTCCGGGGACGCCGAAGACGCCGAAGACGCCGCCGCCGCAGCAGACGCAGAGGACGCATCAGGAGCCGGGGACGCCGAGGACGCCGCCGGGCCCAGGACCAGTCTCATCGTCCTGTCCCTCCCCCACCGGCCGAACGGCATCAGCAGCAGCGCCAGGAGAAGCACCCCGTACTTCTGCCCGCCGATGCCGCTGGGGCACAGCAGCGCCAGGCGGGCGACCCGTCCGGGGCGCCGCGTCGCGTAGTCCACCGCCAACCGGCCGCCGAGCGAGGTTCCCACGATGGAGACGCGCCGGACGGCGAGGGCGGCCAGCACGTCGTCGAGCCACAGCGCGTGGGCGTCGGAGTCCAGGGCGGGCCGCGAGGGGGCGCTCAGGCCGGGCTCTCCGATCGTGTCGACGGCGTACAGGCGCAGATGCCGCGACCAGGCGGCCACGTCCTCCATCCACATCGCGCTGCTGGCGCCGGAACCGTGCAGCAACAGCACCGGCGGGGCGTCCCGGGGCCCGCAGGCCACGACGAAGGTCTCGCCCTGCCGGGTCGGCACGCGCAGGTGCTCGGCGGGCACCGGCCAGCGCTCCAGCAGCGCGCGGCAGCTCCGCTCGACGGCACGGGCGCCTTCGGCGGAGGTGTAGATGCCGTTCACGATCCCTCCTTGGCGAGCGCGGTGTGGATGCCGTTCACGGCCTCTCCTTGGCGAGCGCGGTGTAGATGCCGTTCACGGCCTCTCCTTGGCGAGCGCGGTGTGGACGCCGTTCACGATCTCTCCTTGGCGAGAGTGTCGATGACCTTGAGCAGCTCCGCGGTGCCGTCCAGACCACCCAGCACGATGATCTTCATGCTGGCCCTCTCCTCGTCGTAGACGACCTCCACGCGCAGGCGTCCCTCGTCGGGGGCGCCGCCCGCGGCGAGGGCCATGAGCGTGTTGCTCAGCCGGCTCATCGCCTCGAAGCCGATCGCGTCGATCTGCACGATGCTGGACACCTCGACGTGGCGCCGGCGCCCGGCCGTCTCACCGGCGGGCGGTGTCACCGGATGGCCGGTGAAGGCCTCCAGGTCCTCGCGCGCGATCCGGTACTGCTTGCCGATGCGGACGGCCTTCAGCCGCCCGTCGCGCACGTAGGCGCGCACCGTCTTGGCGTGCAGGCCCAGCAGGTTCGCCACCTGCTCGACCGAGTAGGGCTGAGACACCGATCCCCCCCGAAAAGTCCTCTAATTTTCCCTAAAATACCTTAACAATGGACAGAATAGGGAGCGATGGGGAACAAAAGGGAAGTTCGCGACTCGTCTCACCGGATCCGCGACTCGATGCCGTCCAGCAGGTAGTCCAGCCCGGTGGCGAACACCGGGTCCCAGTCGTTGCCGATCGGGGACCCGTGCGCCGCGAGAGTCGGATACAGCTCCCGGCGGGCCAGCACGTGCAGGTCGGCGGCCCGCTTCCACCCGGCCTCGCCGTACCCGGCACCGGCGGCCTGCATCGTCGCGGAACCGATGACGTAGTTGGCCAGGGCGTACGCGGCGGCGGTCAGACGCGGGCCGGTGAGACCCGCCCCCGCCAGCACGGCGTGCAGGTGTTCGGTGCGGGCCAGGACGTTGGGGCCCAGCAGGGGGCGGTCCAGCACCCTCACCGACCACGGGTGGCGCAGCATGGTGGCGCGCCACTCGGCGATCAGGGCGGTGACGTCGTCGCGCCACGCGCCCCGCGGCCCCGGCGGGACGGGCACCTCGCCGAACACGGCGTCGAGCGCGAGGTCCAGCACGTCGTCCTTGGTCTCGACGTGCAGGTAGAGCGTGGTGGCGGCGGTTCCCAGCCGCTCGGCGAGGCGGCGCATGGTCAGCCGGTCCGCCCCCTCCTCGTCCAGCAGCTCCACGGCCGCCGCCACGATCCGCCCGAGGGTGACCACCGGCTCGGCCCGGCCCGCGCGCGGGGGACGCAGCCACACCCCCGGCGCCGCCTCACCGCTCCGGCGCCGCGTTCTCCTGCCCGGCGTAGCGCTCACGCTCCTCCGATCCCCGCCTCGTCCACTCCGGAGATCTTAATGGCTTGAGAAGCGGGCCAATCAATGTTCATAGTGTATGACCAATGTTCTAACTGCGGTTTCTCTCCACCACGATGGAGGCCGCCGCCTTCGAGAGGACGCGCCCGTGGGACATGTCGAGGCCGACGAGCTGACCTACGTGCTGCCGGACGGGCGGCTGCTGCTCAACGAGGTGTCCTTCCGCGTCGGCGACGGCGTCACCGCGGCCCTGATCGGTCCCAACGGCGCGGGCAAGACCACCCTGATACGGCTGATCGCCGGCGACCTCTCCCCCTCCGCCGGGCGGATCACCGCGTCCGGCGGGCTCGGCGTGATGCGCCAGTTCATCGGAGGCCTCCGCGGCGGCCTGACGGTACGCGAGCTGCTGCTGGCGGTGGCCCCGGAACGCGTGCGCGCCGCGACCGCCGAGCTGGAGCGGGCCGAGCGCGCGCTGGGGGAACGCGACCTGGAGGAGACCCAGCTCGCCTACGCCCGCGCCCTCGGCGACTACGCCGACGCCGGCGGCTACGACATCGAGGTCACCTGGAGCGCCTGCACCACCTCGGCCATGGGCGCTCCCTACGAGCGGGTGGCGGACCGCGACGTCGGCACGCTGTCGGGCGGCGAGCAGAAGAGGCTCGCGCTGGAGGCGCTCCTGCGTGGCCCCGACCAGGTCCTGCTGCTCGACGAACCCGACAACTACCTGGACGTCTCCGGCAAGCAGTGGCTGGAGGAACAGCTGGGGGCCACCCGGAAAACCGTCCTGCTCGTCTCCCACGACCGCCGGCTGATCGCCAACACGGCCACCCGCGTCATCACCGTGGAGTCACGCGGGGTGTGGACCCACGGCGGGAACTTCGCCACCTACGCCCAGGCCCGCCTCGACCGCAACGAGCGCCTGCACGAGCGCCGCCGCCGCTGGGACGAGGAGCACGCCCGCCTCAGGAAACTGGTCCACACCCTGCGCCAGAAGGCGACCAACAACGACTCCGTCGCCTCCGCCTACCGGGCCGCCCAGACCCGGCTGGGCAGGTTCGAGGAGGCGGGCCCGCCCGAGAGCGCGCCCAAGGAGCAGAACGTCCAGATGCGCCTGAGCGGCGGCCGTACCGGCAAGCGCGCGCTCACCTGCACCCGCCTGGAGCTGACCGGCCTGACGGAGCCGTTCGACGTCGAGATCCACTACGGGGAGCGGGTGGCGATCCTCGGCCCGAACGGCTCCGGCAAGTCCCACTTCCTGCGGCTGCTGGCCGAGACGGGGAGCGGCGCGCTCCCCCGGGTGCCGGCGTCGCCCGCCCCGGCACCTGCGCCGGTACGCCACCGGGGCACCGTGGAGCTCGGGGCCAGGGTCGTGCCCGGCCACTTCGTCCAGACGCACACCCGGCCCGACCTCGCCGGGCGGACTCCCGCCGACATCATCACGGCCGCCGGGTCGCTGACGCTCAACGACGCCATGGCCGCCCTCGCCCGCTACGAGCTCGCCCCCGCCGGCCGGCAGCCCTTCGAGACCCTCTCCGGCGGCCAGCAGGCACGCCTGCAGATCCTGCTGCTCGAGCTGTCGGGAGCCACCCTGCTGCTGCTCGACGAGCCGACCGACAACCTCGATCTGGCCAGCGCGCAGGCACTCCAGGACGGCCTCGCCTCCTTCTCCGGCACCGTTCTCGCCGTCACCCACGACCGGTGGTTCGCCGACGACTTCGACCGGTTCCTGATCTTCGGCGCCGGCGGGGACGTCCAGGAGTCCGCCGAGCCCCTCTGGCAGCCGGACCGGACCCGCCGCGCACGGTGACGGACGGGCGGTGTCCGATTCCTACAAGACGGCCGGGCCGGTCACCCGGCAGCATGGAGCACCATGAGTGACAGCATCCTCGACACCGCCCGGGCCTTCGTCCTCCGCGAGGGGCGCCTGCTCGAACGCCGCCTGTTCGCCACCCTCTTCCAGGGGGCACCCGCCACCGGCGTGGTGGACGCCCTGCGCGGCTACCGGAACGCGGACGGCGGCTTCGGCCACGGACTCGAACCGGACAAGCGCTGCCCCGACAGCCTGCCCATCGATGTGGAGATCGCGTTCCAGACGCTGCTGGCGGCCGGCGTGCCGGCGACCGGCCCGCTGGTGCCGGAGGCGTGCGACTGGCTGGCGACGGTCGCCGCGCCCGACGGGGCGGTGCCCCTGTCCCTGCCGGTCATGGAGGCCTATCCCAGGGCCGTGCACTGGTCGGAGTGGACCTACGCGCCGGGGCTGAACCCCACCGCCGGGCTGGCCGGGCTGCTGCACCGGATGGGCGTGGAGCATCCGTGGCTCACCCGGGCCACCGACTGGTGCTGGTCGGCGCTGGAGAAGGGCTTCCCCGAGGACGCGCACGCCATGTCCGAGACGCTCGTCTTCCTCGAACACGTCCCGGATCGCGATCGGGCCGAACGCCTCGCCGAGCGGGTGCCCGAGTGGCTCCCCCAGCTGAAGTGGTACCGGAGCGACCCCGCGGACCCGGAGTACGGGGTCACTCCCCTGCACCTCGCCCCCCACCCCGACAGCCCCTGGCGCCGGCTGTTCACCGACGAGGTGATCGAGGGCCACCTCGACCGGCTGGCGGCCGACCAGCAGCCCGACGGAGGATGGGCCATCACCTGGGAGCCTCCCGGCGCGGCCGCCACCCTGGAGTACCGGGGGGTCGAGACCCTGCGGGCCCTCCAGGTGCTCGGCGCCTACCGGAGAGTGCCGTCGAGCTGACGGGGCGGCGAGCGGTGGCGGGACGACGGGCCGGCGGGACATCCCAGCGGCCCGTCACCCGGGGACGTGCTCACGAACCGGCCCGCCACCCGAGGGCATGCTCACGGATAGGCTCCCGGGCGGACGATCATCAGGACGACGACGACCGCCCACAGCAGGTTGTAGATCCCGGCGACCATGGACAGCGCGCGCAGGCGCCTGCCGTCGTCGGGCGCGGCGAGCGCGTCGCGTTGCTCCGGATAGATCCGCAGGGCCAGCAGGCCGCCCGCGAGCCCGGTGAGGGCGATGGAGACGAAGATCCACCCCTCGCCCATCCGGCCCTGGACGAGGGCCAGGACGATCCCGAAGACGGGCACGACGATCCCGAAGACGCCGTAGACCCGGGTGATGCGGTGCAGCGCGACGGCCACGGCCCGGTTCCGCTCCCCGGAGACCTCCGGGGCCGCCAGGGCTTCCGGGGCTCGCGGGGCTCCGGAGGGGGAGCCTGCCGGGCCGGTCCCCGCGGCCGGACCCGCGGGAACGCCGGCGGCGACCGGCGCGTAGCGGGGGAACAGGCTCGTCGCGACGGCCGAGCCCCCGACGAACACGATGCCGGCGAGCACATGGATCGACAGCAGAAAGGCTTCCACGGGTTCTCCCTTCCTCGCGACCTTCAGGCAGGCTGAAGCCTAACACGAAAGCTTCAGGCGGACTGAAGCTGAAGGAAGACCAAGGGAGGAGACGTGACGCGCGGGCGCCGGGAGGACGGACCAGAGGGCCGGGCGGACGGATCAGGGGGTGGCGAACCCTCCGAACGCGGCGCGTACGGCACCGGCGACCTGCTGCTGGATCGGGTCCGCGGCGGGGCCGAACAGCAGGTCGTCGACCTCGGCTATCGCGCCCGTCGCCGCGTCGAGGAGGCGCGCCCCGTCGGGCGTGATCTCGATGGCCGACGCGGAGCCCGCGCGGGCGGTGTTGTCGCGCACCAGCCCGGCTCCGGCGAGCACCTTCACCGCGCTGTGGACACTCTGGACCGTCGTGCCGGACATACGTGCCAGATCGCTGAACGACACTCCGGGCACGCCGGCGATGTGACCGAGCAGGCCGAGCCTGCTGACCGTGAGATCGAGCGGCGCGAGGACGGTGTTGAGCTCGGTCTCGATCCGGCGCGCCAGCGTGAGCAACACGATGGAGACGCTGGTCACGGGCGGGCCGGGACGGCGGTTCTCGATGGTCACCTCCCCAGTCTCCCGCACGGTGGGAGTACCGGGCCGTCACCGGCGGCGCGCGGCGCGCGGCGGACGGGCGCCGTCCGGGTCGCACCCCGGTCCCGTCCTTCCGGCCGGCGAAAAACCGGTGGCAGGGCGGCCGGGAACGGTGCCAGAGTGCCCGGGTGACCGTACCTCGCGTCGATCTACTGATCCGGCAGCTCGACATCGCATGGGCGCTGTTCGAGTACCACCTGAAGGACCTCGACGACCAGGCCTGCCTCTGGGAGCCCGCGGCGGGCTGCTGGACCGTCCGGCCTGACGATCGGGGCCGCTGGGTGGCCGACTGGGAGGTGCCGGAGCCGGATCCCGCGCCGGTCGTCTCGATCGGGTGGCTGACCTGGCACATCGGCTTCTGGTGGACCACCACCCTCGGACACTGCTTCGGATCCGGGGCACCCGCGCGCGAGGAGATCACCTGGCCGGGCACCGCCGCGACCGCGGCCGGCTGGCTGCGCGGGCTGAGGGACGGCTGGCGGGCGGCCCTGCTGCCGCTCACCGACGCCGACCTCGACTCCACCGACAGGACCGCCGGCCTGCCGTGGGGACAGGAACAGAGGCTGGTGGACATAGCGGGCTGGGTCACCGTCGAGCTGACCAAGAACGTTTCCGAGATCGGCCTCGTCCGCCACCTTCACGAAGCACGGAAACCCGAACCCGGCGATCCCCGGGTGTGATCACGCGACACGACGAGGACGACGAGGTCACGGCCGCACCCCGTCGTGACCCGCCCGGTACGCCCCGCCGGCCCCTCGGCCGCGTCCCGGTTGTCAGGCGTCGTGACGCGTCGGGATACTGACCGCCTCTTCGCATGATCACACAGAGGACGAGAATGCACCCCTTTCCCGCACCCCCCTTTCCGAGGCCCGTGCAACCGATCCGCGCCCTGGCTGTCGCGACCACGGTGCTGCTGGGTGTCACGACGCTGGTCGACCTTCTCGCGCTCGTGGTCACCGTGGAGCGCATCTCGCTGCTCTCCGGACTGGTGGACGCCCCGTACGCGATCGACGCCGGCGCGCTGGAGGTCAACGACGACGCGTACGCGTTCTTCGGGGTGGCGCAGAGCGGCGTCTACATCCTGACCGGGATCACGTTCCTGATCTGGCTGACCAGGGCCCGCTCGAACGCCGAGGCCCTCACCGCGATCGAACACCGCAGGGATTCCCAGTGGGTCGTGCTGGGCTGGCTGCTCCCGGTCGTGAACCTGTGGTTTCCCAAGCAGATCGTCGACGACATCTGGGCGACGTCCAAACCCGGCCACCTGCCGGTGAACCCGCCGCACCCCGGCGCGCTGCGGAGCGCTCCCCGGTCGTGGCTGGTACGGACCTGGTGGCTGACATGGCTGATCGCCACCTTCGTCTCCCTCATCGTCTACCGGGTCGTGGCCCGGGGCGAAAGCCCGATCTCCGACCTCATGACGGCCCGGACCGAGCTCCTCTTCGCCGCCCCGAGCGCGATCTCCGCCGTCCTGGCCGCCCTGATCGTCATGAGGATCACCCGATTTCAGGAGGACCGGTCCCCGTCGTCCCTCGCATCGGCGGCCTGAGCGGTCCCGGGATCACGGCGGCTCGTCCACGGTGACCGGGACGCGCATGACCGGGACGCCCATGCCCGGGACGCGCATGACCGGCACGGGAGGGATGCTCAGGCGCGAGGGCCGAGGTGCATCCCGCCGCTGACGTCGAGCACGTGGCCGGTGACCCAGCGGCCGTCGTGGGAGGCCAGGAACGCGACCGCGTCGGCGATGTCGGCGGGCAGGCCGATCCGGCCCAGCGCCGTCAGGCCGCTCATGAACTCCTCGACGCCGGGATCCTCCAGCAGCGAGGCGTTCAGGTCGGTGAGGGTGGCGCCCGGCGTGACGGTGTTCACCGTGATCCCCCGCGCCCCCAGCGCGTTCGCCAGGGTGAAGCCCATGGTCTCGACGGCTCCCTTGGTCATGGAGTAGGAGGTCTGGAAGGGTGTGGCGACCCGGGTGCTGGCGGAGGAGACGGTGATGACGCGCCCGCCGTCGCGCATCAGCGGGAGGGCCCGCTGGATGATGAAGAACGGCGCCTTCACGTTGACGGCGAACAGATGGTCGAACCCCTCGGGGGTGGTCTCCTCGATCGGCCCGGCCGGAGGTCCGGCCGCGTTGTTGACCAGGATGTCGAGCGGCTGTCCCGCCAGGCCCTCGCCCAGCCCGGCGAACAGGGTGTCCACGTCGCCGTCGACGCCGAGTTCGGCCCGGACCGGGAAGGCCCGCCCACCGGCCTTCCCGATCGCGGCCACCGTGTCGTTCGCCGCGCTCTCGTTGCTGCCGTAGTGCACGGCGGTCAGCGCGCCGTCGGCGGCGAGCCGCTGGGCGATGGCCCGGCCGATGCCGCGTGAGGCTCCCGTCACCAGTGCCGTCTTGCCCGTCAGGCTTCCCATGCGAAGGCTCCCTCATCGGTGGTTGGTGCGGCCAGCCTCTCCGACGGCGCTGACCGTCCGCGCACCGAACACCGGCCGTCACGCACCGGGCGGTGCGGGCCGGAGCAGGGCGAGGGCGTCCTCACAGGTCATCGCCGCCCCCCGTTCGAAGGCTGCGGCGTACCTCTGCGATCCGATCCGGTCCCGGGCTCCGGCCGCCACCTCGGGTCTCGCAACGTCGCCGGCGCCGCGTACCGCCACGGCCCGGGCGCCGCGTACCGCCACGGCCGCGCCCAGCAGCAACGCGGCGCGCTCGGCATCGCCTTCGAGCAGGGCGAGACCGGCGGCGCCCGCGACCGCCTCGGCCGCCACCGGGCGGTCGCGGTGGCGGATCGCGATCTCCATCGCCCGGGACAACCGGGCTCGCGCCTCGGTGACGTCCCCCTCGGCCTCGGCGATCCGTCCCAGCCCGATCAGGGCTCGCGATCGCGCCCGCCCGGCGCCCGCCGTCGCGGCGGCGTCTCCGGCCAGTGCCAGCTCGAAGAGACGCCGGGCGCCGGGCAGGTCGCCACGCAGCCGCGCGACCTCGCCGAGCCCGCAGCGCGCCCCGGCCACCGCTTCCGCGGTGCCCGCCGTACGGGCCAGTTCGGCGGCGCGTTCGTAGTCGAGGTACGCGGCGGCGAGGTCGCCGCCCACGCGGATCGCCCCGTACGCGCGCCGGCACAGCAGGTCCGCGGCGGCCTCGGCGGCGCCGAGCTCGCCGAGCAGCGCGAGCGCCTCGTCGCTCAGGGCCGACGCCCCGGCCCGGTCCCCCCGCCAGCCGGCGATCTCGGCCAGCCGGTCCAGCGCGTTGGCGGCCCCCCACCGGTCGCCGATCGACCGGAAGCCGTCGAGTGCGAGCAGGAAGGCCCTCTCGGCCTCGGCCGGCTCACCGCCGAACAGCCGTCGGTGCCCCTCGCTCAGCCGTCCCAGCGCCTGCGACCACGGGTCGGGGCCGAGCAGCTCCGGCGGGATGGGGACGGGCGCGTCCGCGGGCACCATGGCCATGGAGTACAGGAGGAGAAGGTGCGGACGCCGGAGCGGGCACCCGCGGGAGAGGATGATCGACTGCGCTCGTTCCAGGCCGGGGGAGCCGGTCGGCGCGGTGTGCACGACGCACAGGACGTACTCCTCCACCAGCTCGGGCAGCACCGAGGTGCCGGGCGTCTCGACGAGCGCGGCGGCCGACGGGGCGCCCTCGTCACGCAGGCCGCTGAGCCACCAGTGCCACGACAGCGCGGCGACCAGCCGCACCCCCAGAACGGGGTCGGCGCGGACCGCCCAGCGCAGCGCGGCGTGGAGGTTGCCGTGCTCGGCGGTCAGCGTGACCGTCCACTCCAGCTGCGAGGCGCCGCGCAGGTGGGCGTCGGCGGTCTCGGCGAGGTCGCGGAAGTAGGTGGCGTGCGCCCGCCGCATCGCGTCCCGCTCACCGGCCTCGGCCAGCCGTTCGGCGCAGAACTCCCGTACGGTGTCCAGCATGTGGTAGCGACCGCCGTGGGCCTCCACCAGGGACTTGTCCACCAGGCTGGTCATCACGCCGGTGGTGTCGGGCACGCCGCAGACGCCGGCGGCCGTCTCCAGGGTCGCGCCCCCGGCGAAGACCGTGAGGCGCCTGGCCAGCAGCCGCTCCCGGGCGTCGAGCAGGTCCCAGCTCCACTCGATCACCGCGCGCAGCGTCCGGTGTCGCGGCGCGGCCGTGCGGTCGCCCCGCGACAGCAGCCGGAACCGGTCGTCCAGCCGGTCGGCGACCTCCTCCACCGTGAGCGAGCGCAGCCGCGCGGCGGCCAGCTCGATGGCCAGGGGCAGGCCGTCGAGAGCCGCGCAGATCCGCGACACCGTCCCGACGTTGCCCGCGTCCACCACGAACCCCGGACGCACCGCGGCGACCCGGTCGGCGAACAGCCGCACGGCGGCGTGACCGAGTGCCTCCTCGGGTCCCGCCGCGGGCCCGGGGAGCGCGAGTGGCGAGACCGGGCACAGGGACTCGCCCGTGATGCCCAGCGCCTCCCTGCCGGTGACCAGCACCCGCAGTTCCGGGCACGCGGCCAGCAGCCGGTGGACCAGCCGGGCCACCTCGTCGAGGAGATGTTCGCAGTTGTCGGCGACGAGCAGCATCCGGCGGCCCTCGAGCTCCGCGACCAGGCGGCCGAAGGGGTCGGCCGAGCCGGGAAGCAGCCCGTACTCACGCAGTCCCAGCGCCAGGCCCACCGCCTGCGGGACCTGCGTGCCGTCGTCGAGCGGGGCCAGGTCCACGAAGCACACCTCGCCCGGCTGCCGCCGGGCCGCCTCGACGGCCAGCCGGGTCTTGCCCACCCCGCCGGGCCCGGTGAGGGTGACCAGGCGCGCCGTCCCCAGGAGCTCGCCGATCGTGGCGCGCTCCCGCTCGCGTCCCACGAAGCCGGTGAGCTGGGCGGGCAGGCTCGTGAGGGGCGGGCGGGCGTCTCGCAGCACGGTCAGGTGGATGTTCCCGAGCTCGGTGGACGGGTCCGCGCCCAGTTCCTCGGCCAGGGTGCGCCGGGCGTCCTCGAACACCACGAGCGCCTCGGCCTGCCGGCCCGAGCCGTGCAGCGCCCGCATGAGCTGGCCGCGCAGCCGTTCCCGCAGCGGGTGCGCGTCCACCATCCTCCGCAGCTCCGCCACCATCCCGCGATGTTCGCCCAGGGCGAGCTCGGCCTCGGCCCTGTCCTCGAAGGCGGTGACCCGCGTCTCCTCCAGGCGAGCCGCCTGGTCCCCGGCGAACGGCGCGCCGGACACATCCGCCAGGGCCGTGCCCCGCCACAGCCCCAGGCCCTCCCGCAGCAGGGCGGCCGCGCGGGGATGGTCACCGGCGGTCAGCGCGCGACGGCCCTCGCGGGCGAGCCGCTCGAACCGGTGCGCGTCGACGCTCTCGGGATCGGCGACGAGGCGGTAGCCCGCCGGGTGGAACTCGACCCGCGCGCCGACGGCCCGCAGCCCGCGGCGCAGCCGCGACACCTGGGACTGCAGGGCGTTCGCCGCGCCGGGCGGTGGCGCCTTCCCGTACAGACCGTCGATCATCCGCTCCACGCTGACCACCCGGTCCGCGTCCATCAGCAGCAGGGCGAGCAGCGCGCGCAGGCTCGGCCCGCCGACGGAGACCAGGTCTCCCGCGTCGGACCGCACTTCCACCGGGCCGAGGACACCGAACAGCACATCGCAGATTATCTCCCACGGAGGCCGGCCGGACCGTGGCCTCAACGCCACGGCGGCCGTGGGCAAGGGACCCGCGCCGCCCTGAACCGACGCGCTCTGAACCGGCGCATTCTGGGCCGACGCGCCCTGAACCGGCACACCCTGAACCGACGCGCCCTGAACCGACGCGCTCTGGGCCGATCAGGAGAAAAGGCCGACCAGAAGGAGAGGCCGACCAGGGCGGGAGACCGATCGGCGGCGAGCCCGGGGGTCGCCGCCGATCGGTGTACGGGCCGCAGGTGCCGGTCGCCCGGCTACGCGCTCCTGCCGAACACGATCCGGGTGCGAACCCTCTCCCCCGGGGCCGGGCTCCTGGTCTCCCCGTTGACCCGCACCCGGATCTGGCCCACCTGGCTCCCCGGCGTACACGGGCAGTCGAGGCCGACACGCTGGATCAGCAGCGGCGTGTTGCTGGGATCGAACTGGGCCGTACCCGGGTAGTAGGCGACGACGCGGTACACGCCCGTGGGGAGGCTCGACATCGTCAGGGTGGCGACGCCGTCCACGAGCAGGGCCCTGCCCAGGGTCACCCCGTCGGTGGCGAAGGTGACCCTGCCCGTGGGGACGCTCCCGTCCGCCGCCGTCACCGTCGCGGTGAAGGTGATCGGGCCGCTGTCGTTCCCCTCGCCGCACGTCGAGACCAGCCCGCTCGTGGTGACCGTTCCGCACACCGCGGACGCGGGCGAGACGGCCGTGCCGGGGTCGGGACTCGGGCCGGCGTCGTTGTGGGCGGCGGTCGCGGCGGTCGCAGCGGCCGCGGTGCCGGGGACGGCGGCGACCCCCATCGCGATCAGGGCCGCGAGAATCCCGGCCAGCCCCGAACGCGCCATGTTCCGCACCGTCACACGAGATCGATTGGTATATATCATAATATCGTTCTTTTCTTTGGTTATTGTGCCGTCCAGACGCATTGGGATGATGCGCCACGCCTTTCGACATTACTGATCCGCGGCGCGACACTCGCCATATGACATACCGATGGATCCCGGCGGAGCGAATTTGTCCATGACGAATGACAGCCCGCCCGACGGAGCAGGATGATCGTGAATGAAGACGACATCCAATGCGTTCCCCGACCCGGGGGCGCGTTCTTCGCGACCGCCGCGGGAACCCTCGCGCCCGGCCCCCGGGCGCGGGACGGGCGCGGAGCCGGTGCCCCGCGCGGGCTCCCTCAACGCTTGAAGATCAACCGCCACGGCATCAGGGCCGACTCCAGCTGCACCCGAAGGCTCATCTTCGAACTGCCCGCCCGGCGGTCGGAGAAATGGATCGGGATCTCGATGATCGTCATTCCCGCCCTGACCGCCCGGTAGTGCATCTCCACCTGGAAGCTGTAGCCCCCCGAGGAGATCGCGCCGAGGTCCAGAGCGGCGAGGCTCTCCGCCCGCCAGATCTTGAACCCGGCGGTCACGTCCCGCAACCCGACGCGCAGGATGGTGCGCACGTAGAGGTTCGCCCACCTCGACAGGGCCCGCCGCCTCAGGCTCCACTCGGCCGCCAGCGTCCCGCCCGGTACGTACCGGCTGCCGATCACGCACGCCGCCCCCGTGGCCAGCGCGGTGTCGAGCAGGCGCGGCACGGCGTCGACGGGATGCGAGAAGTCGGCGTCCATCTGCACCACGAAGTCCGTCCCGGCCGCGAGGGCGGTCTCCATGCCGTCGACATAGGCGCGCCCGAGCCCTTCCCTGACCCGCCGGTGCACCACGCCGACCCGGCCGGGATGCGCGGCGGCCAGTTCGTCGGCCACCTTCCCCGTGCCGTCCGGGGAGTCGTCGTCGACGACCAGGACGCGCAGGCCGTCAAGCGGCAACGCGAGCAGCGCCTCCGCGATCGGCGGAAGGTTGCCCACCTCGTTGAACGTCGGGATCACGACGGTGACGGTGGCCATGTTCGAGGTCAGGGCCTTCCGGGCTCGGCGGTCGGATGTTCTCACCGCGGAACGGCGCGGCGTCCGCGTCCGGTGATCTCGAACACCGGAAGCGGCAAAGATCACCCCATGCTAGCGGCCGGTAGGGGCCGTGCCGGTCTCCTCAGAGATGGAGGCCACCGGCGCGGCACGGCGCACCACCGGCGATGCGGACCGGAAAATCCGTTGCGCGGATATCAAGGTGACGTATCCTAAAGAATCGTCCATTGGGCATGGAACCGGGCAGTTACCAATATCGCAAGGACATCATGCGGGCACAATTCGTATCGGCCGATCAACCCGTGGAAATCAGCTGCGATGAGTCCGGCTCGGAGGGCGAGAAACTCATCGGCGGAAACACCGACGTCTTCACCCACGCCAGCCTGTGCATGGACGTCGAGTCGGCGGCGAGCTGTATTCAGGGAATACGGGCCAGGGGCCCCTCCCCGGCAGAGGAATACAAGGCGAACGTCCTGCTCCGCGAGAAGAACAGGTCCGCCCTCACGTGGCTGCTCGGGCCGTCGGGGCCGATCCACGGGAAAGCCCACGTGCATCTGACCGACAAGACCTTCCTCGTCGTCGGCAGGCTCGCCGGACTGGTCGCCGGGGAGACCGCTCACGTGCCGGACACGGGCCCGCAACGGGACCGGCAGGCCGGCGACATGGCCGCCGTCCTGTACCGCGAGGGCCGGCGCACGTTCGGGCACGAACGGTGGCAGCCCTTCCTGGCCTCGTTCAACGACCTGATGCGCGCCGGGAACGGCCGGGGCGCGGGGACGTCCGCCGAAGCGTTCTTCGACATGGTCGACGTCCTGTGCCTCGCCGGCGCGGGGAGCGAGGTCGGCGAGATCATGGGGCTGCTCCGGCGGGCCAGGCCCCGGGTGGAATCGTTCCTGACGCAGCTTCTCGACGATCCGCGGGTGATTCCGACGCTCGATCCCCTGATCCCGGCCATCGTCCGGGCCGTCGACTTCTGGGGTGAGGGCACCAGGCCCGTCTCGATCGTTCACGACCGGCAGACCACGCTGACGGAGGAGCGCGTCGCGCGGATCAGGGAGATGCTGGGCGAGCCACGGCCCGACGGTCTCCCCCGGCCGCCGGGGAGCCGGCTGGCGGGCCTGAGGTTCGTCGCCTCGCACTCGGACGCGCGGATCCAGGTCGCCGACCTCCTCGCCGGAGCGGCGAGGAAGATAGCGTCGGACGAGCTCAACGGCCGGGGCGACGCGGAGCTCACCGCCCTGCTGCGACCGTACGTGGACGTGTTCTCGGTCTGGGGAGACGACCGGAGCCGGTCCCTGCTGGAGTCCGCGTCCTGCACCCGGCCATGAGGCCTCCGCGGCCGCCCCGCGCCGCCCCTCGCGAACCGGCGTCACCCGGCGCGCGGGGCACGGCGCGGGCACCTGCCCGGTGTGTGGCGTGGTCAGGTCTGCAGCTGGGTGCAGACGGACTTCACCTCGGTGTAGGCGTCGAGTGCCTGGTGGCCCATCTCGCGACCCCAGCCCGACTGCTTGTAGCCGCCGAAGGGCAGGGCGGCGTCGAAGACGTTGTAGCAGTTGATCCAGACGGTGCCCGCGCGGATCTTGCCGGCGAGCGCGTGCGCCTTGGAGATGTCCCGGGTCCAGATGCCGGCCCCCAGCCCGAAGTCGGTGGCGTTGGCCTGCGCGGCGATCTCGTCCAGGTCGGAGAACGGTGAGGCGACCACCACCGGCCCGAAGATCTCCTCCCGGACGACCTTCATCTCCGGGCGTACGTCGGTGAGCACGGTGGGCTGGACGAAGTAGCCCCGGTCTCCGTGCCGGTTGCCGCCGGCCAGCGTCCGGACGCCGTCCTCGCGTCCCGAGTCCAGGTAGCCGGTCACCCGGCGCAGCTGCTCGTCGGAGACCAGGGGCCCCATCTGCGTGTCGGGTTCCATGCCCGGACCGAGCCTGATGCCCCGGGCGATCTCGGCGACGCCTTCCACCACCTGGTCGAACCGGTCGCGCTGGACGAACAGCCGGGATCCGGCCACGCAGCACTGGCCGTGGTTGAAGAAGATCGCGTTCGCCGCGCCCTGGATGGCGATGTCGGGGTCGGCGTCGTCGAAGACGATGTTGGGGCTCTTGCCGCCGAGCTCCAGGGTGACCTTCTTCAGGTTGCCCGCCGCGGCGTGCACGATCAGCTTGCCGACCTCGGTGGAGCCGGTGAAGGCGATCTTGTCCACGCCGTCGTGCGCGGCGAGCGCCGCACCGGCGGTCTCGCCGTACCCGGGCAGGACGTTGACCACGCCGTCGGGCACCCCGGCCTCGGCGATCAGCTCCGCCAGCCGCAGGGCGGACAGCGGGGTCTGCTCGGCGGGCTTGAGGATCACGACGTTCCCGGTCGCCAGCGCGGGCCCGAGTTTCCAGGCGGCCATCAGCAGCGGGAAGTTCCACGGGATGATCTGGCCGACCACACCGACCGGCTCGCGCAGGGTGTAGGCGTGGAACGCGGCGCCCGGCATGTACGGCACCGACAGCGCGATCGTGTTGCCCTCGATCTTGGTCGCCCAGCCCGCCATGTAGTGGAACAGGTCGGCCGCCAGCGGAACGTCCGCGACCCGTGCCACGGCCACCGGCTTGCCGTTGTCCAGCGATTCGAGCTGGGCCAGTTCATCGACGTGCTCCAGGATCAGGTCACCGATCCTCCAGATGATCCGGCCCCGCTCGGAGGCGGTCATCCGTGACCAGGGCCCCTGCTCGAAGGCCTTGCGAGCGGCACGCACCGCCCGGTCGACGTCCTCGGCGTCGGCTTCGGCGACGTGCGCCAGGGTCTGCCCGGTAGCGGGGTCGGGAGTCGCGAAGGTCTTTCCGGACGCCGCGTCCACCCATTGCCCGCCGATGAACAACTTGTGGGGGGTGGTGATGAAGTCCTCGACGCTCTTTTCCAGGGTCACCGTCATCAGCGTCGGCTCCCTTCCTGTTCAGAGACGCTGTGCCGGACCGCGCACCGCCCTGCACCGCGAAACCGTCCGGGGTACGCCGGCGCTCGGCCCGATGAACAATTCCTCTCAATCAGACTACGGACGAAGTGAGAGCACAAGGACTGTCCTTCGCCCGGCCTCGGTCGCGTGGAATCCCCCGTGACGTCGTCGTCCGCGGGTGCGTCTGACGGAAGTTCGGCGTGGTGCGCGCGGATGCTCCCCGCGGCGTCCACACCCGCCCCGGCGCCGGGTCCGGACGCCCGGGCCGCGGCGAAGGCCGACTCCCCGCGCGTCGCCGTCCGCCGCGCCCCCGATATGGCCGTCCTCGACGCGGTGCGGCACACCCTCCTCCACGCCGGCCTCGATCTCACGCGGGCGGCACTATTGGATAGCGGTAGTATCCAACAATAGGATAGTGTCACTATCCAAAGAAGGGATACGCCGATGTCCGCATTCGTCGTTGAAATCGTTCTCGTGGTCGCCACGTTGGGCTTTCGCGCCCTGGGCGCGCTCGGCATCCGCCGGTTCGCCACCTGGCCCGCGAGCGCGGCACACGGGATGGCCGTCATGCTCGTCGTCACCGCCGCCGCGCATTTCGTCCCGGCGGGGGTGACCGTCATGCCCAACCACGCCGACCTGGTGCGCATGGTGCCGCCGGTCGTGCCGTTCCCCGGCGCCGTGGTCTACGCGACCGGCGTGCTGGAACTCCTCGGCGCCGTGGGACTCGTGGTCGCCGCGACGCGCCGGGCCGCCGGGATCAGCCTGGCCGCCCTCTACGTGCTGCTGCTTCCGGCCAACGTCTACGCGGCCGTCGCCGACGTCCCCTTCGGGGGCGGCGAGGCGACGCCCCTGTGGATCAGGATCCCGGAGCAGATCCTGTACATCACGGTCGCGCTCTGGGCGGCCGGCTCGGCCGACACGATCCTGGCGCGCCGCGCCCGGACCTCGCCGCGCTCCCGCGCCGGGAGTTCGGAGCCTGCGCTCCGCTGAGAATCCGGCGTCCCATCCGGGCACCGGGGCCGGGTGAGGGTCATACCGGGGCGGGAAGCGGGTCGCCCCCGACGGGAATCCGGGCCGGGCCCGAACGGGCGGGGGCCGGGAGCGACACGGTCATCGGCCGGACTCCCGTGCGGCTCGCGCCCACCGCTCGCGGCGGATCCCGGGATCGACCAGAACGCAGTCGCCGCACATGCCGCCGCCGGGCAGGCGGTAGAACAGGCAGCAGCTGCGCCGGGTGAAGACGGGATGGCCGGGGGCGGGTTCGGCCAGCTCGCCGGTACCGCGCAGCAGACCCGTGTCCAGCAGTTCGCGGCCCAGCGCCACGGCCCTGGCGGCGAGCCCGGGGCGGCGGCGGCCCAGTTCGAGGAGGGTGCCCGCCAGGGCGGAGGCCGCGTTGCCCCACAGCAGGCCGGGGGCCGTCGGCACGATCCGCCTGACCGTCTCGGCGAGTGGCTCCAGCAACCCGGTCACCACGGTGCGGTACAGCGGCCCGGCGATCCGCGCGGGGCCGCGGACCTCCCACCCTTCCAGGTGGGCGGCCCGCAGCGGCAGCGGGCCCTCGGCCACCGCCCGCCAGTGCACGTGCCGGGGAGCCAGGTCGATGAGCAGGTCGTGGGCGACCGCGGCGCCGAGGGACGGCGACCAGAGACGGGCGGCCAGCCCCTGGAAGAGGATGGAGGCGGCCACCCGTGTCTCCGCGGTGCCGAGCCGCCCGGCCGTGTCCGCGATCCGGGCCTCCACGGTGGCGGGGTCGGCGAGCAGGTCGGCGAGCGGCCGCCAGCCGGGTTCACGGGGAACCGGCCCGAGATCGAGGCCGAAGTAGCCCCCGGCGGCGGCCACGTCCGCGACCGCCGCGGCGACGACGGCCGGGGAGGCGGGAAACGGTCCCGGTGCTCCGGGCCGGACGGACGGCACGGCGACCACGTCCTCTCTGGAAGAGCCCGGGGAGACTCGTGAACCCAAGGCTCAGGAAGCCGAACCCCATGAAGCCCGGTCCCAGGAAGCCAAGACTCGTGAAATCAGGGCTCGTGAAATCAGGGCTCGTGAAGTCAGGGAAGAGCCGGGGAGACTCGGGGAGAGCCTCCAACCCCATGTTCACACAACGACCCCGCTCCCCCTCACTCGTCCCGGAGTTCCTCCGGCCGCAGCGTCCGGCGCAGGATCGGCCGGGCGGCCCGCGCCACCAGCACCGCGGCCAGCACCCCGATCCCCACCATGAGCACCGCCCGGGCGGCGGCGACGGCGAGCGCCCCCGGCGCCTCGAGGTAGCTGTCCCACAACGTCGAGACGACCACTGCCACCCCCGCGGCGGCGGCCACGACGCACACCGGCAGCGCCGCGATGAGCGCCTGCCGGGTGAGGACCCGGCCCAGCGCGGGACCGGGCGCGCCCGAGGCGGCCAGGGCGGCGAACGAGTGCCGGTGATCCAGCAGGTCCTCCGCCTGGTGCACCACGAGGGCGGCGGCCGAGGTGACCAGCGCGACCAGCAGGGCGAGGTCCACCAGCAGATAGGCCACGGCCCAGGAGGAGTCGAGGCCGCCCCGGACAAGAATGGACCCCTGCTGGGCGCCGACCGCGGAGCCGAAGAACACGGTCAGCCCCACCACCGACAGCGCGCGGGCCCACCCCCGCGGGTCGGCCCCGACCATCCGGGCGGCGAGCAGGGTCTCCGCCGCCCCGGCTCGGTCACCGATCCGCCGGGCGGCCACCCTGATCAGCCACGCGGCGCCGAGGACCAGGCCGAACAGCAGGAGCACCATGCCAGCCGTCATGGACAGCACCGCGGCGTACGGACCACCGGGGAACCTTCCCAGGCCGGCGAGCCCGGCGACGAGCAGCCCGGCACCCACCGCGACCAGCGCCAGATCGAGCGCCCGGGGACCGGCAGGGGGCGTCCGCCGGACCACGCCCAGCGGTGAGGTCACCACGTGCCGCCCCGCCATCAGCCCGGACAGCGTCCCTGCGAGCAGCACCGCGCCGAGGATCGCCAGGATCTGCACCGGCGGGACCAGGGGCACCGCGCCCTCCAGCGCCCCCGCCAGCGCCAGGTTCGCCGCCAGGTACAGCGCGACGCCGCACACCCCGCCCAGCAGGGTCCGCGACCCGCTCTCGTACGCCCCGAGCAGGCGCACCTCGCGCGGCGTGGCACCGGCCAGCCGGAGCGCGGCCAGCCGCCGCTCCCGCGTCGCGGTGGCCAGGCGGCTCACCTGGTGGACGAAGGCCATCGTGGGCACGACCAGCAGGGTCAGCGCCAGCGCGGTGAGCAGCCGCGCGTCCCGGCCGGAGAAGAAGCCCAGATACTCGAGCCGCGTCTCGACGAGGAAGCCCTCGGGGTGAACCGAGAAACCGAGCCCGAACGCCAGCAGGTTCGCCGCCACGCACAGCAGGAAGGTCGCGAGCGCCGCCCCCGCGGTCATGAGACGCCCCCGTACCCGCTCGCGCCGCGATCCGCCCCTGGCGAGCATCCGCATCACGGTGATCACACGGTCACCCCGGCAAGCCTGCCGTCGCGCAGCGCGATCTCCCGGTCGGCGTAGGCGGCCACCCGGTTGTCGTGGGTGACGATCACCAGCGTGGTGCCGTCCGCGCGGGCCGCGCCGGTGAGCTCGTCCATCACCCGCTCGCCGGCCAGCGAGTCGAGCGCGCCGGTCGGCTCGTCGGCGAAGACCACCCGCGGACCGGTGACCAGCGCGCGGGCCACGGCGACCCTCTGCAGCTGGCCGCCGGACAGCTCGCCGGGCCGCAGGTCCGCGCAGTCGGCCACGTCCAGCCTCTCCAGCCGGGACCTGGCGGCCAGCATCGACTCCTGGCGCCCGTGCCGGTTGAACAGCAGCGGCAGCGCCACGTTCTCCTCGGCGGTCAGCTCGGGGACCAGCCCGCCCGACTGGAAGACGACGCCGAAGCTCTGCCTGCGCAGCTTCGTGCGGTCGGCGTCGCCGAGGGCGTCGACGCGCCGCCCGTCGAAGTGGACCTCCCCCGACTCGGGACGGATGATCCCGGCCAGGCAGTGCAACAGCGTCGACTTGCCCGAACCGCTCGGACCGGTGATCGCGACGATCTCCCCGTCGCCGATCTCCGCGGACACGCCGTCCAGCGCGACGGTCCTGGCGAAGGTCTTGCGCAGCGCGCGTGCCTCAAGCATCCATCTCCTCCTTAAGATCCGCGAGTCGTTCCATGGCCGTCTCGATCCAGCGCAGGTCGGCGTCGAGGTGCTGGAGCGCGTAGTCGGCGGCGAGCACCTGCGCGGGGGAGCCCGAGGCCCGTTCCGCGGTGAGCTCGCGCATCCGCGCCAGATGGGCGGCGCGCTGCCCGGCCAGGTAGCCGTCGGCGGCGCCCCCGGCGACGATCGCCACCACCACGCGCGAGACGAGCGCGCTGGAGACGTGCGGCGCGGGCGTCTCCACCTGTTCCAGCCATCGGGCCAGCTCGGCCAGCCCCTCCTCGGTGATGGCGTACACCGTGCGCTCGGGACCGCCTTCCCGCACGGTCTCCGCCACCTCGGCGAACCCGTCCCGCTGCAGGCGCTGCAACGTCGCGTAGACCTGTCCGTACGCGAGCGGCCTGGCACCCGGCAGGCGCTGGTCGTGCTCGCGCTTGAGCTCGTACCCATGTTTGGGCCGCTCGGAGAGCAGCCCGAGCATGACGTGTCCGGTAGACATGATCGTGACTATACATCCGGTATATACATCAAGCGAATAGTCGGATGCCGATCATCCCGGCATCGCGGGGCATGACCGGGCGCGGCAGGGGCGAGTCCGGCGGCTCGCCCTGGCGTCGCGACGTTGCCCTGGCGCGTTCGTGGCACTACGGTTGAGTTCGTGACTGCCGGGTCGGCCTTGGGCCAACAGCGAGTAGGGCACCCGGCCGAGGCGTGAGCCCCGGGCGGGCCAGAGGCCCCCCTTTTCTTTTCCCTTCCGCGCGTTCGGCGCGACGTCTCTCCGTGGATCTCCCCTCCGTGGCCTCCACGTCTCATGTGACTTCCGCGCGTGGTCTCCACGTTCCCGTGGCTTCCACGCCCGCGTGACGCCCGCATGCCTTCGCGGTGCCGGTCGTCGCCGGTCACCGCGTGTTTCGCGCCTTTCACGAACCGGCCCCGGCGGTAGGTCGCCGGCCCGGCCGGTCGTCCGGCGTACCTTTCCCCGTTTCCCGCACCACGGCCGCGGTCGCCCCGTGGTGATTTCGTCCTGCCCTCAGGCGGCCCTTCGTCATGCCCGCGAACAATCGCGGGACCATCGATTTCGGAGAAGAAAACAGAGAATGCCCAATGAATTCAACCAGCAGATCATCGAGGAGTTCCGCGCCAACGGCGGGAAGGTCGGCGGCCCCTTCGAGGGAGCCCGGCTGCTCCTGCTGACCACCGTCGGGGCGCGTTCCGGCACCCGGCACACGACCCCGCTCGGCTACCTTCCCGACGGAGGCGGGCGGGTCCTGGTCATCGCCTCGGCCGGCGGCGCGCCGAACCACCCCGCCTGGTTCCACAACCTGGTGGCCAACCCTCTCGTCACGGTCGAGGACGGCCTCTTCACCTACGAGGCACGAGCCGTCGTCCTGGAGGGCGCCGAACGCGACCGCGTCTTCGCCCGAGCGGTCGAGGCCGACCCCGGGTGGGCCGACTACCAGGCCAGGACGGCGCGCGTCATCCCCGTGGTCGCCCTCCAGGGGGTCGACGGCGGGCCGCCGAAAGCGTCGTCGGCGGGCGAGACCCTCAAGCTGGTCCACGACGTGTTCCGGCGGGAGCTCGCCCTGATCCGCAAGGAGGTCACCGGGTCGGGTGCCGGCCTGGGCGCCCAGCTGCGGGTGAACTGCCTCACCCTCTGCCAGGGGCTGCACAACCACCACACCGGCGAGGACATCGCGATGTTCCCCTTCCTCGCCGGGCACCATCCCGAACTCGCCCCGGTCCTGGAGCGGCTGGGCCGGGAGCACGAGAGAATCGCGGTCCTCATCGAGGAGCTGCGGGAGGTCGTCTCCGCCGAGGGCACGGATCCCCCGCTCGTGCTCGCCGAGGTCGAGCGGCTCACCGACGAGCTCGAAAGGCACCTGACCTACGAGGAGGAGCAGCTGCTCCCGGTCCTCGGCACGTAGGCCCCGCCGCCCGCGTACCGGTGACGGCCACCGCCACCGGTACGCGGGTCACCTGCCGGCGATGCCGGCCCGCACGCGGATTCGCTCGCCCTGCAGCCCGAACAGGCCGAGGAGCTCGACCGGCTCCGGACCGGCGGCGGCCCACCCGTGCGGAGTGCGGGTGTCGAACTCGGCCACCTCACCGACTCTGAGGACGAGGTCGTGCTCGCCCAGGCGCAGCCGCAGCCGGCCGGACAGGGTGTAGAGCCACCCGTAGCCCTCGTGCGTCCGCTGTTCCAGCGGCGCGTCCCCGTCCGGCCTGCCGGGGATTATCTGCTTGTAGGAGCGCAGGCCGCCGAGATGGCGGGCGAGCGGCACGAAGGTCATGCCGTACCGGGTGAAGGGACGCATGTGCACGCGGGGGTCACCGGTCGCCGGCGCGCCGACCAGCTCGTCCAGCTGCACGCCGTACGCCTTCGCCAGGGGCAGCAGGAGTTCCAGGGTCGGTTTGCGCTGCCCGCCCTCCAGGCGCGAGAGGGTGCTGAGCGAGATCCCGGTCGTCTCGCTCAGCTGGGCGAGGGTGGTGCCGCGGGTGCGGCGCAGCGCCCGCAGCCGCGGGCCCACGGCGGTCAGCACGCTCTCGAAGGTGTCGTCTGCCATGCCTCTATTTGCCGTTCCGGCAAGGAACTTTGTCAAATTCGAGGGCGAGGGCGGACCATTTGCGGTGAACGGAGGTATCCCACATGACCGAACGAACGGAACAGACGGTGGCCGCCACCCCCTCGGCATCCTCAGCCTCCCCGGACGGGGAACGGCGTTACGAGGTGGTGGTCGTCGGCGGTGGCGCCGCCGGGTTGAGCGGGGCGCTGACCCTGGCACGGGCACGGCGCTCGGTGCTGGTGATCGACGCGGGCCGGCCGCGCAACGCTCCGGCGGCCCACGTGCGTTCCTACCTGACGCGCGACGGCGTGCCCCCTGCGGAGCTGCTGGCCACGGGGCGCGCGGAGGTGACCGGCTACGGCGGCGAGATCGTGCGGGGCGACGTCGTGGCGGCCGAGCGGCTGGAGGCCGGGGACTTCCGCGTCGTCCTCGAGGACGGTTCCTCGGTCGTGGCGGACCGGCTGCTGGTGACCACCGGCCTGGTCGACGAGCTGCCCCGTGTGGCGGGGCTCGAGGAACGGTGGGGGCTCGACGTCCTGCACTGCCCGTACTGCCACGGCTGGGAGGTGCGCGACCAGGCGATCGGCGTCCTGGCCACCGGACCGCTCGCGGTCCACCAGGCCCTGCTGTGGCGGCAGTGGAGCGAGGACGTCACCCTCTTCCTGCACACCGCGCCCGGGTTCGGCGCCGAGGAGTACGAGCAGCTGGCCGCCCGCGGCATCACCGTGGTGGAGGGGCGGGTGGCGGCGCTGGAGGCGGCGGACGACCGGCTCACCGGCGTACGCCTGGCCGACGGCCGGGTGATCTCCCGCCAGGCCCTCGTGGTGACGCCGCGCTTCACCGCCCGCTCCGGCCTCCTCGCCGGCCTGGGCCTTGAGGCGACCGACCAGGAGATGGGCGGGCACGTGGTCGGCAGCCACATCGCCGCCGACCCGTCCGGGGCGACGGCGCTGCCCGGGGTGTGGGTGGCCGGAAACGTCACCGCCCTCACCGAGCAGGTCATCGGCGCCGCCGCCGCGGGCGTGCGCGCCGGCGCGGCGATCAACGCCGACCTGGTCGCCGAGGAGACCCGCCGGGCCGTGGACGCCCGCCGCTCCGGCCGGCACGAGCACGAACACGCCCGGGGCGGTACCTCCACGAAGGACGGCGCCCTCCCGGAGGAGGAGTTCTGGGACCTCCGCTACGGCGAGAGCGACCAGATCTGGAGCGGGAACCCCAACGTCATCCTGGTCCGCGAGATCACCGGCGTGGAGCCGGGCAGCGCCCTGGACCTGGGATGCGGCGAGGGAGCCGACGCGATCTGGCTCGCGCGGCAGGGATGGCGCGTCACCGCCACCGACATCTCCGGCGTCGCCCTGGAGCGCGCCGCCCGGCACGCCGCGGCCGCGGACGTCGCCGGCCGCGTCGACTGGCAACGGCACGACCTGGGAGCCTCCTTCCCCGACGGCGTCTTCGATCTCGTCTCCGCCCACTTCCTGCACTCCCCCGGCGACATGCCGCGCGAGAAGATCCTGCGGACCGCCGCCGCGGCGGTCGCGCCCGGCGGGACGCTCCTCGTCGTCGGGCACGCGGGGTTCCCCGCCTGGGAGCACAACCCCCACCCCGACGTGCACCTCCCCACGCCGGAGGAGGTCCTGGAAAGCCTGGAGCTCCCGGAAGGGGAGTGGGAGGTGCTGCTCTGCGAGGAACACGACCGGATCCAGAACGACCCCGACGGGCGGCCCACCACCCGCAGGGACAACGTCCTCAAGGTCCGGCGGTCGAGCGGGTGAACGGCTGAGCCCGCCGGGCCCGGGTTCCGTACGGTGACGTGGCGGGGGCGGCCTCCGGCAGGCCGGAGGCCGCCGCCGGTGCGGCGCGTCAGTGCAGCCCTCGCTTGCCCGGTGTCCAGAACGGCTTGACCTTGATCGAGGTACGCGGCCAGTTGCGCTCGCGCACGAGGTGGTCGCGGACCATCTGGCAGGTCCTGGCCTCCCCCGCCACGTAGGCCGCCCCCGTGCCGCCGGGAAGGTCAAGGTCGGCCACCGCCGCGAGCAGCGTCCGGGAGGCGGCGGCCGGCGCCCCGTCACGGTGTACGCGGCGCAGCCGGTGGGGGCCGGGCACCGGCACGTCGTGCTCGGCGGAGTCGCTTTCCAGCACACCGTGGACCCGCGCCGAAGGCCCCAGTTGCCTGATCATCGGCCCGAAGGCGGCGCTCGCGGTCTCCTCTCCGACGAACAGGTGGAAGGGGGCGTCGCGGACGAAGAAGTCTCCCTGGGGCCACCAGAACGTCACCGGCTCGCCCGGACGCACCTCACGAGCCCACTTCAGGCCGATGCCCTCGCCCTCGTACAGGTGCACGCGGAGCTCCAGCGCCCGCTCCTCGGGAACGAACTCCCAGATCGTGTAGGTGCGCAGCGTCTCCGCCGGGCGCAGGATCCCGTACACCGACAGCGGGTCGTTGATCTGGATCCTGATGTGCTGGCCGGGGGCGTAGGGGAAGGTGATCGGCCCGTCGGCGACGAGACGGATGCGGCGCATCGTGGGGGTGACCGGTTCGGCCTCGGTGACGGTCGCCTCCGCGACGTACTTGGCGAAGGCGCTCGCCAGCGGGTTACGCGTTCGCCGGCTCATGTCAGGGCCTCCCCGCACCCGCCGCGCCGCACGCCGGCGAACCTGGCGACTCCCCGCCACGCGCGTCCCGCGATCGGGATCGACGACGCGAGGACGATCCTCCGTTGACGCTCCATCACCATCTCCCTTGATTCTCTAGTTTGATTTAGAGGCTCTAAGGAAACATAGATGGCCTAGAGTGTCAACGTCGCCGAGTCACCGGGAAGAACGAGGGGGAACGATGGCCGCGCGGACCACCGATCGACGGGACAGGCTCAGGCGGGCCACCGTGGCGGAGATCCACTCGGCCGCGCGCACGTTGCTGATCACGCACGGGGCCGCGGCCGTGACGATCAACGCCGTCGCCCGCGAGATGGGGATGAGCGGCCCCGCCCTCTACCACTACTACTCCAGCCGCGACGAGCTGGTCGGAGCGGTGACCGCCGACTTCTTCCGGGAACTGACGGCGACGTTGCAGGCCACGCGTGACGCCCACGCCTCGTCGTCTCCCGCCCGCCGGCTGCTCGCCACGAGCCGGGCCATGCGGAGCTGGGCGATCACCCATCCCGCGGAGTTCGGCTGGGTGTTCGCCAGCCCGATCCCGGCCCCGAAGGAGCGGCGCCCCGGCTCACCCCGGTATCTGGCCGGGCGGGACTTCGAGGAGGTCTTCCTGGAGCAGGTCGTCGACCTGTGGGAGACCGCGCCGTTCCCGGTACCGCGGCCGGAGGACCTGGCGCCCTCCCTGCGCGCGCAGGCGCGCGACTACGCGGCCGAGATCGGCGGGCGCCTGCCCCCCGAGGCCGTGCACGTCTTCCTGTCCTGCTGGATCAGGCTGTACGGGCTGCTGTGCATGGAGGTCCTGAAGCAGCTGGACTTCGTCTACTCCGACCTCGAACCGGTCTTCGAGGAGTGCCTGCGGGACATCTGCCCCACGCTGGGCCTGGAGTACGAGCCCCCGGCACCCGCCCGGTGATCCGGCGGCGGATCGTGATCCGCCCGTTCCCCGCGGACCGGCTGCCGCCGGCGAGCCGCGAACCAGACATGACGATCACGACCTACCGCCGGAGTACCGGACCGTGGCCTGTGAGGGCACACGGGATCTCCCGGGAAATTCTGCGCGAGGATGTCGAGAACGCGGCCGCGACTCCGACTCCTCGGTGACCGGCCGAACCGAGACCGGCGATTTTCGAGGAGACACGAGCATGCGGCCCACGAGGACGAGCACCCTGAAGGTGCCCGGCGCGACCCTTCACCACGAGATCCGCGGCTCGGGCCCGATCCTGCTGCTGATCTGCGGCGGGGTCTACGACGCCGCCGGATACGCCGAACTGGCCCGGCGGCTCGCCGACCGCTACACGGTGGTGACCTACGACCGGCGCGGCAACTCGCGCAGCCCCCTGGACGGGCCGCCGGAGCCGCAGAGCATCGAAACGCACGCCGACGACGCGCACCGCGTGCTGGTGGAGGCGGGCGTCACCGCCGACGAGCCGGCGTACGTCTTCGGCAACAGCTCCGGTGCGATCAT
>NZ_JBFAAE010000063.1:0-3448 GCF_040639575.1 Streptosporangium sp. NPDC023825
ACCCGGTTGGCGGGGTGACCCGGTCGGCCGGGAGAACCGGTCGCAGGACCGCGACGGGCGGGCCCGTACGGGCCCGCCCTTCGTCGTCCGGAACCCGCCGCGGCCTTCTGGCTTCCGGAACCCGCTGGAACTCGCGGCGAACTTCTACTAATTTCGCGGCCTTCTGGAACCCGCCGCCCTCCTCGCGACCCCGGAAGGCCGCGATCGGGCACGGCGGACCGGGACGACCGGAGACGTGGGCGGGGGAGAGGCGGCGCGGTCAGCCCTGGAGCGCCGGGTCCAGCACCACGTCCTGGCCGTGCACGGTCGGCTGCTCGGGGAAGTGGCAGGCGGTCAGGTGACCCTCCTTGTTGCCCTCCAGCCTGACCAGCGGGGGCTCCTCGGTCGCGCACTTGTCCTGGGCCTTCCAGCAGCGGGTGCGGAAGCGGCAGCCGGACGGCGGGTTGATCGGGGAGGGGACGTCCCCGGCCAGGCGGATGCGCTCGCGCGGCTCGGAGTCCTCCATCACCTCGGGCACCGCCGACAGCAGCGCGTGGGTGTAGGGGTGGCGGGGGCGCTCGTACAGGGAGGCGCGGTCGGCGATCTCGACGATCTTGCCGAGATACATGACCGCGACCCGCTGGGAGAAGTGCCGCACGATCGCCAGGTCGTGCGCGATGAACAGGAACGCGATGCCCATGTCCCGCTGGAGCTGCTGGAGCAGGTTGACGACCTGCGCCTGGATGGAGACGTCGAGGGCGGAGACCGGCTCGTCCGCGATGATCAGCTTGGGGTTCAGGGAGAGCGCGCGGGCCACCCCGATGCGCTGCCGCTGGCCGCCGGAGAACTCGTGCGGGAAGCGGTTGAAGTGCTCGGGGTTGAGCCCGACGATCTCCAGGAGCTCCCGGACCCGGTTGTCCCTGCCGCCCGGCGGGTTGATGCCGTTGATCTCCATCGGGCCGCCGACGATGGTGCCCACCGTGTGCCGGGGGTTCAGCGACGAGTACGGGTCCTGGAAGATCATCTGGATCTCGGCCCGGATCGGCTTCAGCTCCCTGCGCCTGGCGTGGCCGATCTCCCGTCCGGCGTATTTGATGCTGCCCGCGGTGGGCTCCAGCAGCCGGGACGCCAGCCGCCCGGCGGTGGACTTGCCGCAGCCGGACTCGCCGACCAGGCCGAGCGTCTCGCCGGCGTGCACGGTCAGGTCGATGCCGTCCACCGCGTGGACCTTGCCGACCTGGCGCTTGAAGATGGCGCCGCCCATCACCGGGAAGTGCTTCTTCAGGCCGGACAGCTCCAGCAGCGCCTCGCCGCGGGGTTCACCGGTTGTCTCGCTCACTTTTGGATCTCCCTCTTCTGGGCGAGGGTCAGGTAGCACGCGTCGCCGTGGCCGCGGTGCGGGGACAGTTCGGGCCGCTCGGAGCGGCACAGCCCGGGACCGGCCAGCTCCATGAAGTCGCACCGGGGGTGGAAGGGACAGCCGGGCGGGACGTTGATCAGGCTTGGCGGGGTGCCGCGGACCGGCCGGAGCGGTATGTCCACCGAGGCGTTCAGGCGTGGCATGGAGGCCAGCAGGCCCCAGGTGTAGGGGTGGCGGGGCTCGTGCAGGACCTCCCTGACGGTCCCGCGCTCCACCGCCCGCCCGGCGTACATCACCAGCACGTCGTGCGCGGTGTTGGCGACCACGCCGAGGTCGTGGGTGATCAGGATGATCGAGGCCCCCGTCTGGTCCTGGAGTTCCTTGAGCAGGTCCAGGATCTGGGCCTGCACGGTCACGTCCAGGGCGGTGGTGGGCTCGTCGGCGATCAGCAGGTCCGGGTCGCACACCAACGCCATCGCGATCATCGCGCGCTGCCGCATGCCGCCGGAGAACTGGTGGGGGTAGTCGTCCACCCTGGTCTTCGGCTGGGGGATGCCGACGCGCGTCAGCATCTCGATCGCGCGGTCCCTGGCCTCGGAGCGGCTCGCGCCGGTGTGCTTGCGGTAGACCTCGGAGATCTGCTTGCCGATGGTGTGGTACGGGGAGAGCGAGGTCAGCGGGTCCTGGAAGATCATCGCGACCTTGTTGCCGCGCAGCTTCTCCATGGTGGACCGGGAGGCGCCGATCAGCTCCTCGCCGTCCAGCCGGATCTCCCCGCCGATCTTGGTGGTCTCCGGGTTGTGCAGGCCGAGCACGGTCAGGTTGGTCACCGACTTGCCCGAGCCGGACTCGCCGACGATGCCCAGCGTGGTGCCCTTCTCCACGTCGAAGGAGAGCCCGTCCACCGCGTGGACGACGCCGTCCTCGGTGTGGAAGTCGACGGTCAGGTCACGGACCGAGAGGAACGGAGTTGACACTTTCTTCAAGGCTCCTAGCTCAGCCGCACGCGGGGGTCGATGAAGGCGTACATGATGTCGACGACGATGTTGAAGACGACGATCGCGGCGGCCGCGACGAGCACCGTCGCCATCAGCATGGGCAGGTCGGAGTTGGTGACCGCCTTGACCGACAGCTGACCGAGCCCCTGGAGGCCGAAGGTCTGCTCGGTGATGATGGCGCCGCCGATCAGCGCGCCGAGGTCCACGCCGAAGATCGTGATGATGGGGGTCAGCGTGCCGCGCATCGCGAAACGCATCACCACGCTGCGGCCGGACATGCCCTTGGCCCGTGCGGTGCGCACGTAGTCCTCGCTGAGCTGCTCCACCATCGTCGAGCGGGTCATGCGGGTGTAGTTGGCGGTGAAGATGATCGCCAGCACCAGCCACGGCAGCAGCAGGCCGGTGGCCCAGCCGACGGGGTCCTGGGTGAACTCCACGTACTTGGGACGCCAGAAGATCTGGTTCTGGTAGACGAGGAAGTACAGGGCGAGGGTGCCGATGAAGTAGATCTGCACGGAGGCGCCGATGAGGGACGACACACTGGCGATCTTGTCCAGCGGCTTGCCCTGCTTGAGCGCCGCGATGATGCCGGTGGCCACGCCGAAGGTGAGGAAGACGACCGCCGCGCCGATGGTGAGCGAGATGGTCAGCGGGAGCCGGTCCAGGATCGTCTCGAACACCGGCGCGCGGTTGACGAAGGAGAAGCCGAGGCAGGGGGCGGGGCAGTCACCCAGGCCCCCGTAGTCGCGGCCGACGAAGATCCCGGCCAGCCAGGCCAC
The DNA here is from genome assembly GCF_040639575.1 of Streptosporangium sp. NPDC023825. Lineage (NCBI taxonomy): Bacteria > Bacillati > Actinomycetota > Actinomycetes > Streptosporangiales > Streptosporangiaceae > Streptosporangium > Streptosporangium sp. NPDC023825. The sequence goes on from NZ_JBFAAE010000063.1 coordinate 3,117, forward strand.
GAACTGGGCGAACAGGGGCTGATCCAGTCCCAGGTTGTGCCGCGCCTGCTCCAGCAGCTCCGGCGGGCAGACCTTGCCGCAGGCGAGTCTCGCCGGGTCGGCGGGCACGGCGAAGAAGAGGAAGAACGTGACCGCGGAGATGATCACGAGTGTGACCGCGGCGCCGAGCATGCGGCGAGTGATGAATGGAAGCATTGCCTGTTTTCCCGAGGTGGCTGGGACCGTCGGGGCCGGGGAGGCCCCTGGCCGTGGGGGGGCGGGGGGGGGGGGGTCACCCCGGGGGCCCCGCCCCCCGGGGACCGACGGGGTTGCGGGCCCCGACGCCGTGAGGA
>NZ_JBFAAE010000063.1:3458-55073 GCF_040639575.1 Streptosporangium sp. NPDC023825
TTGGGGGGGGGGGGGGGGCCGGGGGGGGGGGGGGCGGCCGGGGGCGGGGGGGGGGGGGGGGCTCCCCCCCCCCCCGCCCCCCCCCGGCCGCCGGTTCTCCTACGGTTTCGCGAGCCGCTACGGCTTCACGAAGATGCTGTTGGGCGAGACGACCCACGACTGCGGGTCGATCTCGGCGCCCCCGACCTTGGAGCCGTGAAGGGTGTTGGCGATCTTGTTCTCGGCGACGACCAGCGGGGTGATCGTCTCCTGGATCTTCTTGTCCAGCGCCATCCACGCCTTGTTCTGGGCGTCGATGTCGGTCATCGCGGTGATCTCCTCCATCTCCTTGGTGATGGCCTCGTCCTTCAGGTGCGAGTAGTTCGGCGCACCGTCGGCGATCGGGCCGAAGATGACGGGCAGGACCGTCGTGCCGGACGGCCAGTCGGCGCCCCAGCCACCCCAGTAGAGGTCGAACTCGTTCTTCACCTTGCCGATGGAGTCGTAGTAGGTCTTACGGTCCAGGGGCTTGACCACGACCTTGATGCCGGCCTTCTCCAGGGCGTTCTTGATCACGACGGTGACCTGCTCCTGGACGGGCGTCTGGTTGTAGGCGTAGACGATGGTCGGCGTCGGGTTGGTCGACTCGGCGAGCAGCTGCTTGGCCTTCTCGACGTCACCCTCGGGCTTGGCCGCCTTGCCGAACAGGTCGTAGGACTCGTAGCCGACCGTGGTGTTCTCGTTCAGGATCGTGGTGGGCAGCGCCGCCGCGGCCGGGCCGCCCATGACCTGCTGGATCTGCTTGGACGGCCACACGTGGTTGATGGCCTGGCGGATCTTGATGTCCTTCACCCGGTCAAGGTTGAAGTAGTAGTAGTTGCCGTACGGCGAGGGGCTCTTCATCAGTCGGGGGGCCAGGCTGGCGTCGCCGAGAACCTGCTGCAGACGCTCCGGCGGGACAATCGCGTAGAAGGTGAACGCGGTCTGGTCCGGGCCGGTGTCGGCGATCAGGCGGTCGGTGATCTGCAGGTTCTCCTGGCCGAACTCCAGGCGCCACTTGTCGGGGTAGGCGCCGCGGATCGGGTCGGTGGCCGGGTCCCAGTTCGGGTTGCGCTCCAGCTCCATCGACTTGTCGACGACGTGGCTCTTGATGATGTACGGGCCGCTGGAGACGGGCTTCTTGTCGTACGCCTCCTTGGTGTCCTTCTCCTTGGGCACGATGCCGTAGCCGCCCATGGCGAAGGCGTAGTTGGCGTCGGCGTGCGGCGACTTGAACTTGTAGACGATCGTCTTGTCGTCCGGCGTCTCGATGCTGTCAAGACGCTTGCCGTCGTACGGGCCCTGGTAGGCCTTCTTGTGGTCGACCTCGGTCAGCCACTGCTGGATGTAGGTCGGGCCCTGGGTGACGAACGGGGCGAACGTCCGCTCCATGCTCCACTTCACGTCCTCGGACGTGATCGGGGTGCCGTCCTCCCACTTCACGCCGTCCTTGAGGGTGAAGGTCCAGGTCTTGCCACCCTCGGACGAGGTGCCGGAGTCGGTGGCCAGGTCGCCGACCAGCTTGTAGTCGCCGGGGCCGACGCGCTTGTAGCCGGTCAGGGTACGGCCGATGAGCAGGCCGAAGTTCGACATGGTGTTGACGTAGACCTGGGCGGGGTCGAGGTGGCCGATGTCGTCACGGTCGATCATCGTGACGGTGCCGCCCTTGACGACGCCCTCGGGCTCGATGGCCGGGCCCTTGGAGTCGTCGGCCGTGCCGACGGTGATCGTCGGCGGCTTGTAGGACGCCGCGGGGGCCGGCGCGCCGGACTCGCCGGACGCCGCGCCGCTGGGGGCCGCGGGCGCGCCCTGGTTGCCCTGGGCGCAGGCACCGGTGAGTGCGAGCGCGCCTATGGCGAGGACGGCCATCGCTGACCGCGTACGGACTTTCATCTTTCTCCTATTTCCGATCTAGCGCTTGAGCTTGGGGTCGAAGGCATCGCGGACCGAGTCACCCAGGAGGTTGAACGCGATCACGAAGATCAGGAGGGCGACACCGGGGAAAATCAGATAGGTGATGTCGTTCTGATAGATCTCGGTGCCGCGGCGGAACATGCGGCCCCAGTCGGGGATGGGCTCGATCATGCCGACGCCCAGGAAGGAGAGCGCCGCCTCGGCCGTCACCAGCGCGGGCAGCAGCAGCGTCGACTGGATCAGGATCGGGGTCCAGAGGTTCGGCAGCAGCTCCTTGAAGACGATCCTGGCGGGGGAGGCCCCGGTGACCTTCGCGGCCTCGACGAACTCCCGCTCGCGCAGGGAGAGCACCTGGCCGCGCAGCAGGCGCGCGAGGCCGGCCCACTGGAACACGGTCAGCGCGATCACCAGGGTGACCGCCCGCAGCCAGATCGGCGTCTCCTCGTCCGGCCTGACGAACAGGTTCTCCACGACCGGCATGAACGCGATGATGAAGAGCACCGAGGGGAACGACAGGACGATGTCGATCAGGCGGCCGATGAAGTAGTCGGTCTTGCCTCCGGCGTACCCGGCGACGATGCCCATCACGATGCCGATCGCCGTCGCGATGATGGTCGCGGTCACCGCGATCGACAGGGAGGTCCTGATCCCGTAGACGAGCTGGGTGAACACGTCGCGGCCCAGGCCGGGTTCGATGCCGAACCAGAACTCCGAGCTGATGCCGCCGTTGGGCAGGACCGGGTAGCCGTAGTCGTTCAGCAGGCCCGGCATGTCCTGGCCGTACAGGACGTAGGGGTCCTTGCCGTACAGCCAGGCGATGACCGGCGCGAGGAGCGCGACCAGGAAGAAGAAGATCACCACCGCGGCCGAGACGATGCCGGTCCGGTCGCGTCGGAAGCGCAGCCACATCAGCTGCCCGGGGGAGCGGCCCACCGTCTCCGGTGTCTTCGCCGCCAATACCTCCCCGGTCGTGGTCGTGGCTGGTGCAGGGATGGTCATCGTGCGGAGGCTCCCAACGAGCATGACTGAGCGGGATCCCTGGAACCATTGCAAAACAGTCCATGACAATCAATGGCCTGGTCATTACTCATTTTTTTGTTGTATAACGTCCACCTGTTTGTGGCTGCAATTCCGTTGACGTGGACAGGGGGTGACGTGGGATGATAGGGCTCCCGAAGGCCGGTATTCACGGATTTGTGACACATCCATGACGTGCCCGTGACGGCTTTGTCCGGGTATGGCCCTGCTTATGTCACAAGCCCGATACAGTGTTACAGGCTTAATACACGGGGTGTGTCCGGCCGCCTCGCGGGGTAACCCTCCACTTGCCGGGAGGTGGAGCATGGATCACGGCCTGTTCGGACCCGATTCGGTGACCTGGAAGGTGATGGGCGAGCCGATCCTGCTCGTCGGGGGCTTCCGCGCGCTGCTCATGCAGGGCCTGCACCCCCGGGCGATGCGCGGGGTCGCCCAGAACTCCTCGCTCATGGATCCGGCCGAGGCGTGGTCCCGCTTCGTGCGCACCACCGAGTTCGTCCGGGTGCGCACCTACGGCACGACCGAGGAGGTCGCCCGCGCCGGGGCCAGGGTCAGGAAGATCCACGCGAGTCTCACCGCCCTCGACCTCGACACCGGCGAGCGGTTCCGCCTCGACGACCCCGACGCGCTGCTCTGGGTCCACGTCGGCGAGGTCGACTCCTACCTGTCGGTGGCCCGGCGCGCGGGAGTGCGCCTGACGGACGAGGAGGCCGACAGGTTCGTCGCCGAGTGGCGCCGCGCCGCCGAGGTGGTCGGCCTGTGCCCCGAGGACGTGCCCGGCTCGGTCGGCGAGATGGACGACTACATCCGGGCCTGCCGGCCCGGCCTCTACTTCGCCCCCGAGGTGCCCCACCCGCTCCGGCGGTCGCTCAACGCGCCGCTGCCGGTCCGCCTGACCCCGCTCAAGCCGATGTTCCCCATGCTCACCGTGCTCGCCTTCGCGACCCTGCCGCGCTGGGCCCGCAGGTTGTACGGCCTGCCCGCGACCCCGCTGGGCGACCTGTGCGCGACGGCCTCCCTGCGGGCCCTGCAGACCGGGATCGGCCTGGTGCCCGCGCCGGTGCGCTACTCCCCGGACGCGCGAAGGGCGCGGAAGGCGGTCGCCGAGCACGCGGCGTGATCACACCAAGTGCCCGCTCGTTCCACATCGTGGAAGGTGTGCCGTCCGGTTTTCCGGACATGGCACACTGGTAGTGGTAGTGGAGGGTGAACCGTCCTCGGTGCGCCCTCCGCGAGAACAAGAGACAGAGCAGCGTGCTCCGGGGTCGGTGAAATTCCGAGCCGGCGGTTACAGTCCGCGACCCGGTCGAAGCCATCGACCGGTTGACCTGGTGAAACTCCAGGACCGACGGTTAAAGTCCGGATGGGAGGAAGCGCGCGAGCGGAGAGTGTCTTCGGGCACCCTCCGCTGATCGGGTGTATGCACCCGTTGATCCCCCGGGGCCCGCCGTGGCAAAAAGCTACTGGCGAGTAGGAGACCTCGGGTGACTGATCCGGCGCGGACGCGCCAAGCGGTCGGGCGCGCCCCTCACGGGCGCGGCGCCGTCGGCCCCCACCAATCCCCACATTCCCCGCATTCCCCGTCCGGCCGCACCCGGTCCGGGCGCAGCGGCACATCCCTCTTTTCCGGCGTGCCCCGCCTTCCCGGCGCACGCCCTTCCGGGCCCCGTGTTCCCGGACCTCGTGTTCCCGGACCCTGGGCGTCCTTTCCCCGCCCGGCCGTCCGGGTGGTCCCCCCTTCCGGGCCGCGTACTTCCGGGTCCCGCGTTCCCGGGTCCCGCGTTCCCAGGTCCCGGACAACCTCCCCGTGCCCGGCCGTCCGGGCGATCCCCCAGAAGGAGCTGTGAATGTTCACCGGAATCGTCGAAGAACTGGGAGAGATCGCCGGGATCGAGCCGCTGAGCGACGCGGCCCGGCTGTCGATCCGCGGCAGGACGGTCACCGCGGACGCCGGGCACGGTGACTCGATCGCCGTCAACGGCGTCTGCCTGACCGTGGTGGACGTCGCGGGTGAGGTGTTCACCGCCGACGTGATGAAGGAGACCCTCGACCGCAGCTCCCTCGGCGCGCTGAGCCCCGGCTCCCCGGTCAACCTGGAGCGCGCGGTCCGCGCCGACCAGCGGCTGGGCGGCCACATCGTGCAGGGCCACGTGGACGGGACGGGCGTCCTGCTGTCGCGGGAGCCCGCCGAGCACTGGGAGGTCGTCCGGATCTCCCTTCCGCCGGACCTCGACCGCTACGTGGTCGAGAAGGGCTCGATCGCGGTCGACGGCATCAGCCTGACCGTCATGAGCGTGGGCTCCGGCGGTTTCGAGGTCAGCCTGATCCCCACCACCCTGAGCCTGACCACCCTCGGCGCGAAGCGGCCGGGCGACCCGGTGAACCTCGAGGTCGACGTGATCGCCAAGCACGTGGAGAAACTCGTCGGCGCGTACGCCCCGGCCGGTGGGCCCGCCCGGGACGCCGCGACGGATCAGGGGGAAAGGCTGTGAACCACCTCGCAACGGAGTCCGAGGCCGCCGAGGCCGGGAGCCTTCGGAGAGACAGCACCGTGAGCACCGGAAGCGCCGGCCGGGCGCGTCAGCCGGCCCGAGGAGTGCCGGCCGAGGGCCGTGCTCGTCATCGAGGAGACCTTGTGATCAAGCTGGACCCGATCGAGCGGGCGATCGCCGACATCCGCGAGGGCAGGGCCATCGTGGTCGTCGACGACGAGAACCGCGAGAACGAGGGCGACATCATCTTCGCCGCCTCCAAGGCCACCCCCGAACTGCTGGCCTTCACCATCCGGCACAGCAGCGGCGTGGTCTGCGTGCCGATGCGCGGCGAGGACCTCGACAGGCTCGGCCTGCCGCTGATGGTGTACGACAACAAGGAGCGCCTGCGCACCGCGTACACGATCAGCGTGGACGCCAGGGACGGGGTGAGCACCGGCATCTCCGCCGCGGACAGGGCCCGCACGATCCGTACCCTGGCCGACTCGGCGACCGAGCCGTCCGAGCTGGTACGGCCGGGGCACGTCTTCCCGCTCCGCTACCGGGAGGGCGGCGTGCTGGCCCGGCGCGGCCACACCGAGGCGTCCGTGGACCTGGCCAGGCTCGCCGGGCTGAGCGAGGCGGGCGTGCTCGCCGAGGTCGTCAACGACGACGGCACCATGATGCGGCTGCCGGAACTGCGCGACTTCTGCGACGAGCACGACCTGGCGCTCGTCTCGATCGAGCAGCTGGTGGAGTTCAGGCGCCGGAGCGAGCGGATGGTGACCAGGGTCGCCGAGACGCGGCTGCCGAACAGGTACGGCGAGTGGCGGGCCTACGGCTTCGCGAGCTCGCTGGACGGCGGCGAGCACCTGGCCCTGGTCCTCGGCGACATCGAGGACGGCGAGAACATCATGGTCCGGGCGCACTCCGAGTGCCTGACCGGCGACGTGCTCGGGTCGCTGCGGTGCGACTGCGGGGTGCAGCTCGACCACGCCATGTCGCGGATCGCGGAAGAGGGACGGGGCGTGGTCGTCTACCTGCGCGGGCACGAGGGGCGCGGGATCGGCCTGCTGGCCAAGCTCAGGGCGTACAGCCTCCAGGACAACGGCAGCGACACCGTCGACGCCAACCTGGAGCTCGGGCTGCCGGTGGACGCCCGGGAGTTCTCCAACGCCGGGCAGATCCTCGCCGACCTGGGCGTGAAGTCGGTGCGGCTGCTTACCAACAACCCGGCCAAGCTGCGCGGCATGGACGGCTACGGCATCAAGGTGCTCGGCCGCGAGCCCATGCCGGTGGCGATGAACCCGTACAACGAGAAATACCTGTCGGCCAAGCGCGACCGCCTCGGCCACGAGATTCCCAGGGAAGAAGAAGCATGAGTGAGCGAGCGGGTCGGCCGGAGCGGGACGGCCGCACGAGCGGGTACGGGGTGATCGCGTGAGCGGGGACGGGAGGCCGGTGGCCGAGGCCGTCGAGGCCGGGGGGCTGACCGTCGGCGTCGTCGCCGCCCGCTGGCACGAGAAGATCACCGATCAGCTCGTGGCGCGGGCCGAGCAGGCCGGGCGGGACAGCGGCGCGGAGGTGACCGTGGTGCGGGTGGCCGGATCGCTGGAGATCCCGGTCGTGGCGCAGGTCCTGGCCAGGAAGTACGACGCGGTCGTCGCCCTCGGGGTCGTGATCCGCGGCGAGACCCCCCACTTCGACTACGTGTGCGACTCCGTCACCTCGGGCCTGACCCGGATCTCCCTCGACGAGGAGGTCCCGGTCGGCAACGGCGTGCTGACCTGCGAGTCCCTCGACCAGGCCCTCGACAGGGCGGGGCTGCCCGGCAGCCACGAGGACAAGGGCTACGAGGCCACCGTCGCCGCCCTCGGGACGGCGCTGCTGCTGCGGGAGCTCCGCGCCTAGCGCCGCCGTACGGGCCCCGCCGTGCCTTGTGATCGGCCCGGCGGGGCCGTGCGGTAGGTTTCCCTCGGCACCGTGACCAGCCGTCGCAGCCGTTCCGACCGGTGGTTTCCCGAAGGATCGTGATCTGAGAGTGAGCCCGGAGAGCGTCTCCCCGCCCCCGTTGCCCGTCGTGTGGCGGCCCAGGAAGGGCCGGATCGCGGCATACGGCTTCGCGGGCCTGATCATGCTCGGCGCGGTGCTGATGGCGGCCTTCCTGTCCGAGCCGTTCACCCTGGCCGACAGGCTCGCGATGGTCGGGCTGGGCGGGGTGGTCGCCTGGGTCCTGCACCTGCTGGGGCGGGTCCGGGTGGAGGCAGACGAGGAGGGGGTCACCGTCGTCAACCCGCTGCGGGTGCATCGCTACGAGTGGCCCGAGGTGCTCGGGGTCTCCCTGATCGACCACGAGCCCTGGGCGAAGATCGACTTCGCCGACGGGGCCACGGTCGGCGCGATGGGCCTGCAGGGGTCGGAGAAGGAGCGCACGGTCCGTCAGGTCCGCGAGCTCGCCGCCCTCATCAGGGAGCGTGGCGAGGCGTCGGAGACCCGCTGAGCCGCCGTACAGGGGCTCAGTGCCCTTGAACCGCCGGGCCCGCCGGGCCTTCTCGGGAGTCCCGGCGCCGGCCGGCTTGGCGACGGGCGCGAGCGTGACCTCCTGGCGAGGACGCGGGGATGCGTGCGGATCGTGGGAAAAGCGGTCACGCCGAGATCCTGCGAATCGCCGAAACCCGTGAAAGTTACACGGTCGTTCGCCGGAAGCATCGCTTCGAGCTGCACGAAACGCCTTCCTCGATGACGGCGGCTGTCTTTTTCCGGCCTGAGGGTTCCAAGATGCGAAGCCCACGCAGTACAGGCCGAGAGGACTCCACGTGAACACGTCAGGCCGGATTCGGCTGTCGGCGGCGGCGCTGGCCGCGGCCCTGGCCGCGGCATCGATCACCGCGGTCGTCACCACAGGAACCGCCAACGCCCTCGTCCGACCGGCGCTCGGCCAGAACATCAAGGTCAACCAGGTCGCCTACGCGCCCGGCGCGGCCAAGCAGGCGACCGTGATCAGCAACTCGAACTCGCCGCTGGCCTGGAGCCTGCTGGACGGTTCCGACCAGGTGGTGGCCGGCGGCACCACGACCGTCTTCGGCGCCGACTCCGCCTCCGGCGACTCCGTCCACAAGATCGACTTCTCGTCCTACACCGGGACCGGCACCAACTACGTGCTCACCGTGAACAACGAGGCAAGCCACCCCTTCGACATCGGCACCACGGCCTGGAAGAAGCTGCCCTACGACGCGCTGGCGTTCTTCTACCACCAGCGCAGCGGCATCGCGATCACCTCCCAGTACGCCGGCGGCAACCAGTACGCCCGCGCCGCCGGCCACCTGAACGTCTCCCCCAACCAGGGTGACAACAACGTGCCGTGCCGCAGCGACTGCGGCTACCGGCTGGACGTGCGCGGCGGCTGGTACGACGCCGGCGACCACGGCAAGTACGTGATCAACGGCGGCATGTCCGCCTGGCAGCTGGTCAACACCTACGAGCGGGCCAGGAACGTCCCCGGCGCCGACACCGGAGCCTTCGCCGACGGCACCATGTCCATCCCCGAGCGCGGCAACGGCGTGCCCGACATCCTGGACGAGGCCCGCTGGGAGATCGACTTCCTGCTGAAGATGCAGGTCCCGGACGGCCGCCCGCTGGCCGGCATGGCCCACCACAAGATCCACGACACCGAGTGGACCGGGCTGCCGCTGCTGCCCGCCCAGGACCCCCAGGCCCGGGTGCTGTCGCCGCCCAGCACCGCCGCCACCCTGAACCTGGCCGCCGCGGCCGCCCAGTGTGCCCGGGTGTGGGCCTCCATCGACTCCGCGTTCTCCGCCCGCTGCCTGACCGCGGCCGAGAAGGCCTACACCGCGGCCAAGGCCAACCCCTCGCGGTTCGCCCCGGCCTCAGACGGCACCGGCGGCGGCTCCTACGCCGACGGCAAGGTGACCGACGAGTTCTACTGGGCCGCCGCCGAGCTGTACGCCACCACCGGCAAGCAGGCCTACCGCACCGACCTGACCTCCTCCTCGCTGTACTACGGGCGCAGTTTCACCAACGAGGGCGCCATGTGGGCGGAGGTCGGCAGCCTGGGCGACATCACCCTGGCGCTGGTGCCCAACGGCCTGACCGCTTCCATCGGCCAGCAGCTACGGGCCTCCTTCGTCTCGGCCGCCGACGGCCTGCTGAACGTGATGCGCGGCCAGGGGTACCCGGTGCCCTTCCGGTCGTCCGGCGGCGGCTACATCTGGGGGTCCAACAACCTGATCCTCAACAACGCCGTCGTGCTGGCCCTGGCCCACGACTTCTCCGGCGCCGAGCGGTTCCGCGCCGGGGTGTTCGAGACGATGGCGTACGAGCTCGGCCGCAACCCGACGGGCTACTCCTACGTCACCGGCTACGGCGACAAGCCCTCCCGCAACGTCCACCACCGGTTCTGGGCCAACCAGCTCAACTCCGCCCTGCCCATCGCGCCGCCCGGCGCCCTGGCCGGCGGCCCCAACAGCGGCCTGGAGGACCCGGTCGCCCAGCAGCGCCTCAGCGGCTGCCGGCCGCAGAAGTGCTACCTGGACGACATCGACGCCTGGTCGGTGAACGAGGTCGCCGTCAACTGGAACGCGGTCCTGGCCTGGGTCGCCGCCTGGACGGCCGAAAAGTCCGGCACCGACGGCCCCACCCCCACCCCGACTCCCACGCCGACGCCGACCCCGACCCCGACCCCGACGCCCACCCCGACCCCGACGCCGACCCCGACTCCGGGCGGAAAGGCCTGCGCCGCGACCTACACCGTCACCAACCAGTGGTCCGACGGCTTCGGAGCCAACGTCGAGGTGAAGAACACCGGCACCGCCGCGCTCACCGGCTGGACCGTCGCGTGGACCTTCCCCAGCGGCCAGACCATCACCCAGCTGTGGAGCGGCTCGCACACCGCGAGCGGCTCGGCCGTCACCGTGGCCAACCTGTCCTGGAACGGCGCGCTGTCTTCGGGAGGCACCACCTCCTTCGGCTTCAACGGCGCCTGGTCCGGGGCCAACACCGCCCCCGCCGGGGTGACCTGCACCGCCCGGTAGGCGGCGCGGCGGGAACCCGCCGGTGCGCGACGGAACCGAGTTCCGGTCCGCACCGGCGCGGTCCCGCGCTCAGGTCTCCTCGGCGAACAGCTCGGCCTTGGCTCAGGTCTCCTCGGCGAACCGCTCGGCCTTGTCGGTCTCGCCCGCCACGAGCAGGGTGTCGCCGCCGTGGATCACCGTGTCGGAGGTGGCGTACGTGAACCTGCCGCCGGGTTTCTTGATCCCGACCACGGTGACCCCGTACTCGCTGCGGATGCCCAGGCTGCCCAGGCTCTTGCCGTCCGCCCAGCGGGGCGCCATGGTCTTGATCATGGCGTAGTCCTCGTCGACCTCCACGTAGTCGAGCATCCGCCCGGTGACGAGGTGCGCGACCCGCTCGCCCATGTCGTGCTCGGGCTGCACCACGTGGTGCGCGCCGACCCGCTGCAGGATCCGGCTGTGCTGCAGGCTGATCGACTTGGCCCAGATGTCGGTCACCTCCAGGTCGGCCAGGATCGAGGTGGTCAGGATGCTCGCCTCGATGTCGGTGCCGATGCCGACGACGGCCCGCCCGAACTCCCCGATGCCCAGCTGTTCGAGCGCGTCGGGATCGGTGGAGTCGGCGCACACCACGTGGGTGAGCCGCCCGGAGAACTGCTGCACGTTCTTGGGGTCGCTGTCGACGCCGAGCACCTCGACGTCGCGGCCCACCAGCTCCACCGCCAGCGCGCCGCCGAACCGGCCGAGACCGATCACCACGACCGCGTCGCCGCGGTTCCTCTTGTCAACCAACGAGGGGACGCTCCTCCGGATATCGGAACCGACGGGTCTGTACGTGCAGCGCCAGCGCGGCGCCCAGGGTCACCGGGCCGAGCCGCCCGACGAACATCAGAAGGGTCAGGATCAGGTGTCCCAAGGTGCCGACGTCGGCGGTGATCCCGGTCGACAGCCCGACCGTGCCGAAGGCCGAAATCACCTCGAACAGTACGCGGTCCAGCTTGAACGGGGTCACCGTCATCATCGCGAACGTGCCCACGGCGACCGACGCCACACTCAGCAGGGCGATCGTCAGCGCCTGCCGCTGCAGCTGCTCGGGGATGCGGCGGCGGCCCGCCGAGACGTCGGGCTCGCCGCGCAGCTCGGCCAGGATCACGAACCCGAGGAGCGCGAACGTCGTCACCTTGATGCCGCCCCCGGTGCTCGCGCTGCCCGCTCCGATGAACATCAGCACGTCGCTGATCAGCCAGGAGTTCTCGCTCATCTGGGAGGTGTCCACGGAGTTCAGGCCGCCGCTTCGGGTCATCGCGCTGTGGAACAACCCGGCCATGATCCGCAGGCCGGGGGAGAGGCCGCCCATCGTGCCGGGGTTGTTCCACTCGGTGGCGGTGATGGCCACCGCCCCGCCGAATAGCAGGACGGTGGTCATCCCCAGCGTGATCTTGGCGTGCAGCGTCCAGCGCGCCGGGCGGCGCCAGTTCTGCCGCAGCACGGCGTAGACGGGGAAGCCGAGACCTCCGGCGACCACCGCCGTGATGAGCGGGAGGCAGACCCACGGGTCGGCGACGAACCTCATCATGCTGTCCGGCCAGAGCGCGAACCCGGCATTGGTGAATGCCGAGATCGCATGAAAAATCCCGTAATAGACGGCCCGGCCGACCGGTTCCCCGTACCCGATCACGAAGCGGGTGGCGAGCACCGCGGCGGTCAGCGCCTCGGCGACCAGCGTGACCTTGGCGACCCCCACGATCACCCGTCGTACGTCGCCGGGACCGAGGGTCTTGGTCTCGGCCTGGGTGTTGAGGCGGGCGCGCAGGCCGAGCTTCCCTGAGACGATCACCGCGAGGATCGAGGAGAGCGTCATGATCCCGAAGCCGCCGATCTGCATCAGCACCAGGAGCACGATCTCACCGAAGAGCGACCAGTGCGTCGCCGTGTCGTGCACGGCGAGCCCGGTCACGCACACCGCGGAGGTGGCGGTGAACAGGGCCGACGTCCACGAGGCGCTCTGGCCCCCCTCGACCGCGACCGGCAGCGACAGCAGCCCCGTACCGGTGAGGACCACGGCCAGGAACGCCAGCACGACGACTCTGGACGGGGTGTTGATCTGGTCGAGCAGGTTCTTCACAGGGGGTGACAATACTTCTTCGCGGGAGAGAGGTGGCGTTCCCGCCGGATTCCCGCCCGGCTCCCGCCGGCCCACCGGTTTCCGGGACCTCGTGGGCCACCCGCCGCGAACCCGGCACCGGCGTGCCGCGGGGTTTCCCGAGAACGCCGGATCCGGGGACGGTGTGATCACGCGAGGACCCGGCCGCCGGGCGTAGCCTGAGGTGGTGGTGAGGCGGACAATCGAGGCATCCGATGTGGAGTCGCCCGCGCGGCTGGCGGAACTGCTCGACGAGCGGTCGTACCTGGCCGGTGCTGGGCTCGCCACGGCGGCCTTCCTCGCGCTGCGGATGGGCCGCCCGCTGCTGCTCGAGGGCGAGGCCGGAGTCGGCAAGACCGAGCTGGCCAGGACCCTGGCCGAGGTGCTCGGGGCGCCGCTGATCCGCCTGCAGTGCTACGAGGGGCTCGACGCCTCCCAGGCGCTCTACGACTGGGACTTCGCCCGCCAGCTCCTGCACCTGAAGGCGGCGGAGGCGGGCGGTGTCACCGACGCCGCCCGGCTGGAGGGCGAGGTCTACGACCGGCGGTTCCTGATCGCAAGGCCGCTGCTGAGGGCGATCGAGACCCAGCCCGCGGTGCTGCTCATCGACGAGGTCGACCGGGCCGACGTGGAGTTCGAGGCGATCCTGCTGGAGGTGCTCTCGGACTTCGCGATCTCCGTCCCCGAACTCGGCACGATCCGCGCCGCGCGGCCGCCGGTGGTCGTGCTGACCTCCAACCGCACCCGCGAGGTGCACGACGCGCTGAAGCGGCGCTGCCTCTACCACTGGCTGGAGCACCCCACCTTCGAGCGGGAGGTGGCGATCCTGCGCAGGCGGCTCCCCGAGTGCTCGGGCAGCCTGGCCGAGCAGGTGGCCACGGCGACGGGACGGCTCCGCGAGGCCGATCTGATCAAGCCGCCGGGGATCGCCGAGACCCTCGACTGGACCGAGGCGCTCCTGGCCCTCGGCGCCCGCGAGCTCGACCCCGACGTGGCGGCCGCCTCGCTGGGCGCCCTGCTCAAGCACAGGGAGGACCACGAGACGGTGCTCGGGAACGGATTCTTCGGTGCGTCCCGGCGCTGACGGCCCTCCCCCCGCCGGAGTGCCCTCCGCCGCCGCGGAGGGTTCCCCCGCGACGGGGGTCCCCTCCGCCACGGGGGTTCCCGCCCCGGCCTCCCAGGCTTCCCCGACCTCCCCTGCCCCGGCCCGGGAAGCCCGGGCCGGGGCAGGGGAGGACCTGGTGGCGGTCATGACCGGTTTCGCCAGGACCCTGCGGGCCGCGGGGGTGCCCGCCGACCACGAGCGGACCCAGAACCTGCTGCGCGCGCTGTCCCACCTGGACGCCTCCAGACCCGACGACGTCTACTGGGCGGGCCGCGTCACGCTGTGCGCCTCGGCCGACGACCTGCCCCGCTACGACCGGGTCTTCCGGGCCTACTTCGGGGGGCTGCGCGCGGGCCGCGCGAGAGCGGCGGCGGTCACCGTCACCCGGCACACCGCGGCGCCGCCGGAGGTACGCCCCGACCGGGGGGAGAGCGGCGGGCCCCCGGCCCTCGCGGCGGCCGCGAGCGCGACGGAGGTGCTGCGCACCAGGGACGTGGCCGTGATGACGGCGGCGGAGCTCGCCGAGGCGCACCGGCTGCTCGCCCTGCTGCGGACGGGCAGGGAACGGCGCGCGTCGCGGCGCTTCCGGCCCGCCCGCAGGGGGCGGCTGGACGGCAGGGCGACCATCCGCGAGACCCTGCGCAGGGGCGGGGAGACGGCCGGGCTGCGCCACCGCGCGCACCGGACCAGGCCCCGCAGGGTCGTGCTGCTGATCGACGTCAGCGGTTCCATGACCCCGTACGCGGACACGCTGCTCCGGCTCGCCCACGCGCTGGTCAGGTCGGAGCCGAGGGCCACCGAGGTGTTCAGCGCGGGCACCCGGCTCACCCGGCTCACCTCCGAGCTGCGCCACCGCGACCCGGCGGCCGCGATGGCCGCCGTCTCCCGGGCCGTCCCCGACTGGAGCGGCGGCACCCGCCTGGGTGAGGAGCTCCGGCGGTTCCTGGCGCTGAACGACGCGGCGGGAGCGGTGGTGGTGATCGCCTCCGACGGGTGGGAGCGCGACGACGTCTCGCTGCTGGGGGCGGAGATGGCCCGGCTGTCCAGGACGGCCCACCGGGTGATCTGGGTGAACCCGCACAAGGGCCGGGAGGGCTACGAGCCGCTCACCGCCGGGATGCGGGCCGCCCTTCCCCACATCGACGACTTCGTGGCCGGCCACAGCCTGGCCGCGTTCGAGGAACTGGCGAAGCTGCTGGGAGGCGCGCATGCGTGACGTGTTGTCACAGATCCTGAGGTGGTGGGAGGCGGGAGAGACGTTCGGCCTGGCCACCGTGGTCGACACCTTCCGCAGCGCGCCCCGCCCGCCGGGGGCGTCCATGGCGGTGCTCGGCGAGGAGGCCGAGGGCAGCGTCTCGGGAGGCTGCGTCGAGGGCGCCGTCTACGAGCTGGCCCGGGAGGTGGTCTCCTCGGGAGTGCCCGTCCTGCAGCGGTACGGCGTGAGCGACGACGAGGCCTACTCCGTCGGGCTGACCTGCGGCGGCATCCTGGACATCTTCGTCGAGCCCGTCTCGAAGGAGACCTTCCCCGAACTGGGGGCGGTCGCCGCCTCGGTGCTGCGGCGCGAGCCGGTGGCGGTGGCGACCGTCCTGTCGGGGCCGGGCGTGATCGGCACCCGCCGGGTCATCTGGCCGGACCGCTCCTCCGGCTCGCTGGGCGTGACCCGGCTGGACGACGCGGTGGACGACGACGTCCGGGGCATGCTGGCGCAGGGGCTGACGGGCGTGCGCAGGTACGGGGCGCGGGGACAGCGGCGGCTCGACGAGCTGCCGGTCTTCGTGCAGTCCTTCGCGCCGCCGCCCCGGATGCTGGTCTTCGGCGCGATCGACTTCGCCGCCGCGGTCGCCAGGGTCGGCAAGTTCCTCGGCTACCACGTGGTCGTGTGCGACGCCCGGCCGGTCTTCACCACGGCCAAGCGCTTCCCCGAGGCCGACGAGGTGATCGTCAAGTGGCCGCACGACTATCTCACCTCGACCGTCGTGGACGAGCGGACCGCGATCTGCGTGCTCACCCACGACCCCAAGTTCGACGTCCCCCTGCTCGAGGTCGCCCTGCGCACCCCGGCGGGCTACGTCGGCGCGATGGGCTCGCGCCGCACGCACGAGGACCGGCTGGCCAGGCTCGCCCAGGCGGGCCTGGGGGAGGCCGAGCTGAAGAGGCTCCGCTCGCCGATCGGGCTGGACCTGGGCGCGCGTACGCCCGAGGAGACGGCGATCTCCATCGCCGCCGAACTGATCCAGCTGCGCTGGGGCGGCTCCGGCCGGCCGCTGACCGACGGTTCCGGCAGGATCCACGGCGAGGGGCCGGGCGCGTGAGCGAGGAGGCGGAGACACCGGCCGGGGACGGGGGAGAGGGCGCCGGGAGCCCCGCGGAGGAGATCCCCGCGGGACCGGCGGGCGGGCGCCCGCCGAGCGCCGGGCTGCTGCTGGCCGCCGGGTCGGGCTCGCGGCTCGGCACTCCCAAGGCGCTGGTGGAGTTCCGCGGGGAGCGGCTGGTGGACCGGGGGATCAGGACGCTCCACGACGGCGGCTGCCGTCCCGTGGTCGTGGTGCTCGGCGCGGCCGCCGTACGGGTGCGGGGAGCGGTGAGCGTCCACAACCCGAGGTGGGACTCGGGCATGGGCTCCTCGCTCAGAGCCGGCCTGGACGCGATCCCCGAGACCGCCGAGCACGTGGTGATCGCCCTGGTGGACCAGCCGTTCGTCGGCCCGCGGGCGGTGCGGCGGCTCATCGACGCGGCGGCGGGGGGCGCCTCGGTCGCCGTCGCCACCTACGGCGGCGCGCGGCGCAATCCGGTGCTGATCGCCAGGGAGCACTTCGGGGAGGTCGCCCGGCTCGCGACCGGCGACGCCGGCGCCCGCCCGTTCCTGAGGGCCCATCCCGAACTGGTGGTCGCGGTCCCCTGCGACGACGTCGCCGACCCCGCCGACATCGACACCCCGGCCGACCTGTCCGCGCTCCTGGCCGCCCGGGCTCCCGGGTTTCCGGACGGCCCGGCGGCCGGGAGGCTAGGCGGCCAGGCGCAGTGAGGCGACGGCCGCGCGGTGGTCGCTGCCCGCGGCCCGCTCGACGCCCGCCCTGGTGGCGACCATGCCGCGGTAGAGGATGTGGTCGGGCCGGGTGACGGGGAAGGACGCGGGCCAGGTGAAGCCGAATCCCGTACCGGCCTCCTGCTGGGCGTCCGACAGCGGCGGCACCAGGCCGGAGCGCTTGCGGTCGGTGGTGGCGGTGTTGAGGTCGCCGAGCAGCAGCAGGTGCTCGCTGTCGTCCCTGTCGATCATCCTGCGGGCGTAGGAGAGGGTCTCGTCGCGCTGGGCGGTCTGGCCGGGCCGGGCGGAGGCGAGGTGCATGACGTACACGGTCAGCCTGCCCTTGGGGGTGACGACCACCGCGCGCAGCGCCCGCGCCCAGTCGAGGCCGATGTCGGCCTTGCGGGCCTCGGCGATCGGGAACCGGCTCCACAGGCCCACCGTGGCGATCCGGTAGCGGTGGGGGAAGCGATCGTTGAGGACCTTCGCCGCGGGGCCGCCGGCGGTCAGCTCCTGCACCGCGACCAGGTCGCGGTCCCTGGAGACGGACCGTATGGCGTCGGCGGAGTCGGCGTTGGTCGCGCCGACGTTGAGCGTGGCGACCGACAGGTCGCTGGGCCCGCCCGGCGGGCTGCGCAGCAGCGTCGGGCCGAACATCAGGCCCCACACGGTCGCCGGGACCATCGCGGCGAGGATCACCTGCCACGAGCGGGTGGCCAGCGCGCAGACCAGCAGGACCGGTACGGCGACCCCGAGCCAGGGCAGGAGGCTCTCCAGCACGGGTGTGAAACCGCCCAGCTCCGGCAGGAGCCGATGCCCCCCGAGGATCAGGGCGAGCGCTCCCGCCGTCACGATGATCGACCGCCTCAGCACATCGCTCCTCGTCCACCCTCCGGCGGTCACCTGCCCCCGGAACGCCAGCCATTCCGGGGTCCCCTACCCCGGAATGCGTAGGCTACCGGCCCGGCGGCGGCGGCGCGGGGCTTGGTGCTTCGGCGGTGAGTCGATAACCTTTGTTGCCGAGACAACGGAACAACATTCGGTTTCGTCGGCACCGCGGAAGGACGATCTCACGATGCGCATCGGTATGGCCCTGAACTACTCGGGGGGCTTCAAGGAGACGGTGGCCGAGCTGGCCGACTACGAGAAGGCCGGTCTCGACATCGTCTTCGTCGCCGAGGCATACAGCTTCGACGCGGTCAGCCAGCTGGGCTACATCGCCGCCAGGACCGAGAGACTGCAGATCGCCTCCGGCATCCTGCCGATCTACTCCCGCACCCCCGCCCTGCTGGCCATGACCGCCGCGGGCCTGGACTACGTCTCCGACGGCCGCTTCACCCTCGGCCTGGGCGCCTCGGGCCCGCAGGTCATCGAGGGCTTCCACGGCGTCCCGTACACCGCGCCGCTCGGCCGCACCCGCGAGGTCATCGAGATCTGCCGCCAGGTCTGGCGGCGCGAGCGCCTGACCTACGAGGGCAGGCACTACACCGTCCCGCTCCCCGCCGGCCAGGGGACCGGCCTGGGCAAGCCGCTGAAGCTCATCAACCACCCGGTCCGCGACCGCATCCCCGTCGTGATCGCCGCCATCGGGCCCAAGAACGTCGAGCTGTCCGCCGAGCTGGCCGAGGGCTGGGAGCCGATCTTCTACGTGCCGGAGAAGGCCGCCGACGTGTGGGGCGCCTCCCTGGCGGCGGGCAAGGCGAAGCGGGACCCGGCGCTGGGCGAGCTGGACGTGGTCGCGCAGGCCTCGCTGGCCATCGGCGACGACGTCTCGGGCTGGCTGGAGCTGGGCCGCCCGATGGCGGCCCTCTACATCGGCGGGATGGGCGCCAAGGGCAAGAACTTCTACAACGACCTCGCCCGCAGGTACGGCTACGAGAAGGAGGCCGAGCAGATCCAGAACCTCTACCTGGAGGGCAAGAAGGACGAGGCCGCCGCGCTCGTGCCGTACGAGCTGCTGGAGAAGATGTCCCTGATCGGACCCGAGGGGCACGTCCGCGAGCGCCTGCAGGCCATGCGCGAGTCGGGCGTCACGACCGTGAACGTCGCCCCGCTGGCCGGCACGCACGAGGAGCGCGTCCGGCTCATCGAGAAGGTCAGGGAACTCGCCTCCTGACCCGCCTCGCCGGCGGACGGGTACGCGGCCAGGGCGGGCGCGCGGCCAACGTGGGCGCTGCCGGCCTGGGCGCGAGGTCAAGGCGGGCGCGCGGCCGGCCTGGGCGCGGGGCCAGGGCGAGCGCGCGGCCAGAACCGGTGCGCCGCCAGGCGGGGGCGGCGGGACCGGGTGCGACCACGGTGGCGACATCCGGTCAAAGCGGTTAATAGCATGCGTGTCATGACCGCCACCCATGCCCGTCGCCGCGCGAACCTCGCGGCCCTGCTGCCCGCTCACGAGGCGGACGCGATCCTGGTCACCGGCGGCGTGAACGTGCGTTACCTGACCGGCCTGGCCAGCTCCAACGCGGCCGTCCTGGTGCGGGCGGACGCCACCGCCACGCTGGCCACCGACTCCCGCTACATCGGGGCCGCCCGGCGCGTCTGCGACGACATCGAGGTGGTCGAGGAGTCCGACGTCGCCGGGGCCCTGCTGCCGGCGAGCGGCCGTACGGGCATCGAGTCCGACCACATGTCCGTCGCCGGCTACTTCCGGCTGGGCGGGGAGTCCCCGCGCCTGTCCGGGGTGGTGGAGTCGGTGCGCATGGTCAAGGACGACGCCGAGCTCGACCTGATCCGCACCGCGTGCGAGATCACCGACCGCGCCTTCGCCGAGGTCCTGCCCGGGCTGCGCCCGGGGCTGACCGAGAAGGAGGTCGCCAGGGCGCTGGAGCGCCACATGATCGAGCTGGGCGCGGACGGGCTCGCCTTCGACTCGATCGTCGCGAGCGGGCCCAACGGCGCGATCCCGCACCACTCGCCCGCGGACCGGCCGCTGGAGCGCGGGGACCTGGTCACCATGGACTTCGGGGCGCTGTACCGGGGCTACCACGCCGACATGACCAGGACCGTGGCGATCGGCGAGCCCGCGGGGTGGCAGCGCGAGCTGTACGACCTGGTCCAGGCCTCCCAGCGGGCCGGCCGCCTGGCCGCGAAGGCCGGCGCGGCGCTCCACGAGGTGGACGCCGCCGCCCGGGACCTGATCGGGGAGGCGGGGTACGGGGAGTTCTTCAGGCACGGCCTCGGCCACGGCGTCGGGCTGCAGATCCACGAGGCGCCGTTCCTGTCCCCGAGAAAGCCGGAGGACCGCCGGGGAAGGCCGGAGGACCGCCCCGGGGAGCCGGCGGACTCCCCGCAGCCGGAACGATCTTCGCGGGAGCCGGAGCGCGACCATGGGCACGCTAGACTTGAGGATCGAGTTCCGGTAACCGTTGAACCCGGGGTTTACCTTCCCGGCAGGGGCGGTGTCCGCATCGAGGACACGCTCGTGGTGCGCGACGGCGGGCCGGAACTTCTCACACGGACGACCAAAGAGCTGCTCGTCCTTTAAGAGCGGCCGTACGCAGGAGAGACTAGTGGCGACGACGAACGACCTCAAGAACGGCCTGGTGCTCAAGCTCGACGGCGGTGAGCTCTGGGCCGTCGTGGAGTTCCAGCACGTCAAGCCCGGCAAGGGCGGCGCGTTCGTCCGCACCAAGCTCAAGAACGTGCTATCGGGCAAGGTCGTCGACAAGACCTTCAACGCGGGCGTCAAGGTCGAGGTGGCCAACGTCGACAAGCGCGAGATGCAGTTCTCCTACATGGACGGCGACGACTACGTCTTCATGGACACCGAGAACTACGACATGCTCCACGTCACCAGGGTGGCGGTCGGCGACGCGGCCAACTACCTGCTGGAGAACATGCTGGCCACCGTGGCGATCAACGAGGGCAACGTCCTCTACGTCGACCTGCCCGCGGCCGTCGAGCTGATCGTCGCCGAGACCGAGCCCGGCCTCCAGGGCGACCGCTCCACCGGCGGCACCAAGCCCGCCACGCTGGAGACCGGCGCCGAGATCAAGGTGCCGCTCTTCATCACCACCGGCGAGAAGGTCAAGGTCGACACCCGCACCGGCGATTATCTCGGCCGCGCCTGATGTCGGCACGGGGTAAGGCGCGCAGGCGCGCGCTGGACATCCTCTTCGAGGCCGAGGCGCGCGGAGAGGACCCGCTCGGTGTTCTCGCCGAGCGCCTCGAACGGGCCGAGCCGCCCGTGAACGAGTACACCACGACGATCGTCGAGGGCGTGTGCCGGCACCGGGCACGCATCGACGAACTGATCACCACCTACTCCGAGGGCTGGACGCTCGACCGCATGCCTGCGGTCGACCGCAACCTCCTGCGCGGCGGCACCTACGAGCTGCTGTGGATGCCCGACGTCCCCGAGGGCGTCGTCATCAGCGAGTGGGTCAGCCTGGCCTCCGAGCTGTCGACCGACGAGTCGCCGCAGTTCGTCAACGGCCTGATGGCCCGTTTCAAGCAGCTCAAGCCGTCCCTGGCGCTCTAGCCGCCGCCACGGGGAGCCCGGAGCCCCGGTCTCCCCGCGCCGGCGCCACCTCCGCCGGAGGTGTCCCCTTTCCTCCGTGCTTGCCCGCGGGAGCGGTCCGCGCCCGGAAAAAGACTCGATCAAGCGCGAGTATGGATAAGTCCTTGGGCCGCGCCGGGGGGCGCGCGACGTAGGCTGGGCTTGTCGTTGGACATTCGGGGTGAACGCCCTGTCCTTCGGGCAAGAAGGAAACCCTTCTCGCCCTGTCGGTTCAACCCGTTAGGGTTGGGGTGTCCCGCGGCAGCCAGGTGGGACTTGTGGTCTCAAACGCGGCAGGGCGTGCCGTGTCTGCGCGGGGAGGCTTCGGGGTTGCCCGGGCCGGCGAACCGCGAACCGACAGACCCGACCGGCGGTCGGGTGCTGGAATCCGGGGCTCTCGGGCCGTGGAGGGCGTCAATGTACGAGGAGGCGATCTGAAGTTGCACGCCGTAGGCATCTCACGGCAGCCGGGCACTCCCGCGGTCCGCACAGCGGTCGTGTGGGACGTCCTGAGTGCCGTGCTGGCCGAGCGGGTGGCCGCGACAGGCCGTGAGCGGCTCGACATCGTCGACGCCGGAGGTGGCACGGGGGGTTTCGCCGTTCCCCTGGCCGACCTCGGGCACGCCGTGACGGTCGTCGACCCCAGTCCCGACTCGCTCGCCGCGCTGGAGCGCCGCGCGGCCGAGGCGGGGGTGGAGGTCCGCGCCCTGCAGGGCGACGCCGCGGACCTGGAGGAGCTGCTCCCGACCGGCGGCACCGACCTGGTGCTCTGCCACAGCGTGCTGGAGTACGTGGAGGACCCGGCCGGCGCGGTGAAGGCCATGGCCGGCCTGCTGCGCGAGGGCGGCGTGATCAGCGTCCTCGCCGCCAACCCGCTGGCCGCCGCGCTCCACCGCTCCATCGCCGGCAGGTTCGACGAGGCCCGCCAGGTGCTGGACGACCCCGAGGGCCGGTGGGGCGACCGCGACCCCACGCCCAGGCGTTTCACCCGCGAGGCCCTGGAGAGGCTCCTCGCCGTGACGGGCTTCGCGCCCGGCGAGGTCCACGGTGTGCGGGTCTTCGCCGATCTGGTGCCCAGCAGGCTGCTCGACGGCGAGCCCGGAGCCGCCCGCGCCCTGGTCGCCCTGGAGCAGGCGGCGGCGGCGCACCCGGTGCTCCGCGACATCGCGACCCAACTGCACGTGCTTGGCCACCGGTGAACGCCGCGTCGAACGCCTGTTCCCGTAGGATGACGCCGTGTCGAGAAAGCAGCAGATACCGCGCCCGGGTTCCGACCTGGGGGCGGACGACACCGGCTGTCCGATCCTCCACGTCGACATGGACGCCTTCTACGCGGGCGTCGAGCTGCGCGACCGTCCCGAGCTCCGGGGCACCCCCGTCATCATCGGCGCGCCCGGGGCGCGCGGGGTGGTGCTCAGCGCCACCTACGAGGCCCGGAGGTTCGGGGTGCACTCGGCCATGCCCATGACCCGGGCCCGACGGCTCTGCCCCCAGGCGGTGATCATCCCGCCCAGCCGGGGCAAGTACGCGGAGGTCTCCCGGCGCGTCATGGAGATCTTCCAGACCTTCACCCCCGAGGTCGAGCCGATCGCCTCCGACGAGGCGTTCCTCGACGTCGGCGGGGCCCGCAAGCGTCTCGGGCCGCCGGCGGCGATCGCCCGGATGATCCGTGAGCAGGTCGAGCGCGAGCAGGGCATCACCTGCTCCGTCGGGGTCGCCAACAGCAAGTTCGTGGCGAAGCTCGCCTCCCAGCACTGCAAGCCCGACGGCCTGCTCGTGGTGCCCGCCGACAGGGTGGTCGACTTCCTGCACCCGCTCCCCGTGGCGGCGCTGTGGGGCGTCGGGGAGCGCACCGAGCAGTCACTGGCCCGCCTCGGCATCAAGACCGTCGGCGACCTCGCCCGGGTCCCGGTGGACACGCTCCAGCGGGAGCTGGGCCAGGCGGCGGGCGCGCACCTGTCGGCGCTCGCCTGGGGGCGCGACGAGCGCCCGGTGACCCCCGACGTCCCCGACAAGAGCATCGGCGCGGAAGAGACTTTCGCCACAGACATCGCCGACCCCGCGGAGATCCGCAGGGAGCTGCTCCGGCTCTCGGAGCGGGTCGCCGCCCGGCTCAGGAAGGGCGGCAGCGTCGGCCGCACGGTGAGCGTCAAGCTCCGCCGCGCCGACTTCACCACCCTCTCCCGGTCGCGGAGCCTGCGCGAGCCCACCGACGTCGCCAAGATCCTGTACGACGTCTCCTGCGCCCTCTACGCCGCCTCCGGCCTGGAAAACGTCCGCCTGAGGCTGGTCGGCGTACGGGTGGAGAACCTCAGCCCGGCCGCCGGGGCGACCCGGCAACTCGGTCTCGGAGAGCGCGAGACGGGCTGGCGGGAGGCCGAGCAGGCGATGGACAGGGCGGTCCGGAGATTCGGCCATGATGCCGTCCTCCCGGCCTCCCTTGTTCGCCCTCCGTTTGATGGAATAGATCCATGATTCCGCCTCCGGTTTGGACTACGTTGGACGTTTTCTTTCGTCTACGTCTACAGCCTCGTATTCTGGGGATAACCGACCGCGAGGTTCGGACACCCCGTGTCGTCCGTCACCGTCTTCCCCGTCCTGGGGCTGTCCTTGGGAGGCGCCGTGCCGCTCTCTGAGCACGAGCAGCGCTTGCTCGACCAGATCGAGCAGGCCCTCTACGCCGAGGACCCGAAGTGGGCCAATACCGTCAGGATCAGTGATCCTCGCAGCCACTACAGGCGCCGCCTGGTAAAGGCCTTCATCGGCTTCATCCTGGGCGTCGTCCTGCTGATGGTCGGCGTCGTGATCAACAACGTCCCGCTCGGCATCCCGCTCGGCGTCGGCGGTTTCGTGGTCATGCTCGCCGCATGTCTGTGGGGCCTGTCCAGCTGGAAGCGGATGAACGGTTTCGGCGAGGCCAACGCGGCCACGCCCGCCGATCAGCCGCGAGGCAAGGGAGGGCGCCGTGCGGGCTCCCGCCAGAGCTTCATGGAGCGAATGGAGGAGCGCT
Source organism: Streptosporangium sp. NPDC023825 (assembly GCF_040639575.1). NCBI lineage: Bacteria > Bacillati > Actinomycetota > Actinomycetes > Streptosporangiales > Streptosporangiaceae > Streptosporangium > Streptosporangium sp. NPDC023825. The sequence goes on from NZ_JBFAAE010000063.1 coordinate 27,714, forward strand.
GGCGCCGTCGGCACGACGAGCGCTAGCCCGGCAGGGCCCGCCGTCCGCGGCGGGCTCCCTCCCCGACGGATCCCCCCGTGCCCGCGAGGTTCGCTCGCAGCGTGTGAGGGGCCCGTGCCGTCCACCTGCCCCTCGTTCACCGGGTCCACCCCCGCGTGTCCCGGTGACCCGGATTCGCCGCTCGCCACCCCGTCCTGAGGGTTACTGTTCCGTACCCTCCCGGCGGTCGAGGATCCCGGCCCGGAGCCCCGATCGTCGTCCCCGGTGATCGGTTCCCCGTGGTGATCGGTTCCCCGGCCGCCGCCCCCGGTGATCGGGACGCGGTCGTGCGTCCCGATCACCGAGAGCGCTAGGCGCCCTTCCTGGCGGGCCTGCGGAGCCGGATGTTCTCCAGACGGTCGAAACCGTCCAGCACCCGCCCGCCCAACGCCCGCATCCGCAGGAGCGTGGAGGGCGGCAGCAGCACCGCTCTGATCCGCCTGCCGCGGGTCGCGGTCGCCGCCAGCGCCCGCCGCACGCTCCGCATGTCCTCGCGCAGGGTACCGATCTCGCCCGGGGTCCTGGCGTAGAGCGTCCGCTCCACCGCCGCGGCGATTCTCGCCAGCGCGGCGGCGGCCTCCGGCTCGAACACGTACTGCTCCGCCAGCCGCCCGGCCAGCGCGCGCGGGCTCTCGCTCGCCTGCCGGGACATCCCGTAGTCGCACAGGGCGTCGTCGAGCTCGGTCCACGCGACCGTCACCGCCGGCTCCCGGCTCCCCGCCCTGACCCCCGTGGGGGAGACGGTGCCGCCGGGATCCTGAGCGGCCGGATCCCCGCCGGCCGGGTTCCCGGCCCGCCGTGAGTAGGACCTGCTGCGGCGAACCCGCAGCTGCCAGCGGATCAGCGCGGGGACCAGCGCGACCAGCAGCGCGATCGCGACCCCGATGCCGATCCGGCCGGCCGGCGGCATTCCCTCGTCCACCGGGGTCAGCGCTCCGCCGAACTCCCTGTCGAGCATCTCGTCGCGGCGGTCGTTCGCCGGTCCGGCCGGCGAGTCGGAGCCGGTGGGATCCGACGACGGTGCCGCGCTCGGCTCGTCGGGGGTGTCCGGCGCCACCTCGGGGCGGGTGTAGGACGGCACCGTCGCGCTGCCCTGGCCCGCTCCGCCCGCAGGGGTGGGCTCGAAGCGGAGCCACCCGGTCCCCTCGAAGTACAGCTCGGGCCAGGCGTGCGAGTCGTGGGTGCGAACCTGCCACCCTCCGGAGGTGACGCTGCCGCCGGTGTAGCCGATGGCGACCCGGGAGGGGATGCCCAGGACGCGCGCCAGCACCGCCATGGAGGCGGCGAACTGCTCGCAGTAGCCGGTCCTGTTGCGGATCAGGAAGTCCATCAGCGCCGTGTCGTCGTGCCCCTGGGTGGCCAGGCTGTAGGTGAACCCGCCGCTCTCGGTGAAGAACTCCTGCAGCTGGATCGCCTGCTCGTACGGGCTGGACCCCCGCTCGGTCTCCTGGAGGGCGAGCCGCCTGATCTCGTTCGGCAGGTCCTCCGGCAGCGTCAGGTACCGTTCCCTGATCGCCGTCGCGGGCGGGGCCGCCGCCTTGAGCCGGTCGGCCGTGGGCTCGGGCTCGGCGGTGACGGCCTGGTACGTCAGGCCCCCGGCGGTGTTCCGCGTGGAGAAGACCATGAGCGTGTCGCGGTCGGGCCGCCAGTCGCCCGCCACCGTGACCTTGGACACCGGGTAGGGCAGGGGGAGGAAGCTCAGCCTCCTGACCTGGTCGCTGACCGTGACGGTGAGGTTCGCCGGGGTGACGGGCACGCCCGCGCCCTGGCCGGGGGGCATCGGCATCGGCGCGTCGGACGTCCGGTCCTCGGGGCGGCCCCTGGGCTCCGACATCGTCCACTGCTCGCCGTCGAAGATGTCGAGCGAGTACATCCTCAGGTAGCGGGGCGTGCTGTCGCTGGCCTTGTAGGTCAGGACGGTGGAGTTCGCCGGCAGCGACAGCTGGCCGCGCAGGTTGACCATGGGGTTCGGGATGCTGATCGAGTTGCCGCCGCCCTTGCCGTTGCCCACGCCGAAGCCGAACAGCGGGTTGGGCTCCATGGTGGGCAGCAGCGCGGGCAGCAGGACGGCCAGCACGATCGCGGTGAAGCCGATGCGCTTGCCGGAGAGCCGCAGGGCCCCGCTGTCGGAGGGCGCGGGCCGGGTGACGGTGAAGGACGACGTACGGCGCACCAGCACCGCGCGGCCCCAGTGGCTGACCCGCTCCCGCCCGTCGGCGACGAGGATTCCCAGGTAGCCCAGGGCCCCGATGATGAACGCCGGCCAGCTGATCGGCTCGGCGATCACCGCCGCCGGGACCACGAACAGCGCCAGCAGCGGCAGCCCGGTGAGGGCCGCCTTGCGCAGCCGCGCGGCCAGCAGGTCCACCAGGACGGCGATCAGGCCGACGCCGCCGCAGGTGAGCAGGACGATGCCGGTGCTGTCCGGCACCGGGGCGGCGAAACGCTGGATGTCGGCGAAGCCCGTCGTCAGCAGCCTGTCCAGCCTGGCGACCGAGTCCCAGGTGGGGACCACCCTCGCCCACGCCTCGTCCCCGGCGAACACCGCCGTCAGGTAGATCCACACGCCCAGCACCTGCGCGGGCGGCGCCAGCCAGCCGGGCAGCGTGTAGTGGCCGGCCAGCACGCCGATCCCGGCCACGACCAGGATGACGCCCAGGCTCGACCAGAACCAGGCGCCGCCCTGGAAGAGCGGGTAGAGCGCGATCGCGACCGCTCCGGTGGCCACGCCCGACGCGATGGAAAGTCTCATGAGCCACCCCTGCTCGCCGCGAATCGGCCGCGCTGCGCGACGTCCTGCCACACGCTCGCGACGGAGGCTCCGGCGGGCAGTCGCACGACGCGCCAGCCCGTTCCGGTGAGCACCGACCGCGCCGCCTGGAACTCCTCGTCCTCGCCCAGCTCGGGATGCTCCCATGCCTCCACGTCCAGCATCACGGCCACGCCGGTCACGTTGCCGTGCCTGGCCCTGGACAGCTCCTGAGCCTGGTCGAGGTCCATCTTGCCGAGCACGGCCACGATCAGGCCGTCGCCGCCGCCCTGCCGCAGCGCGCCGACGCCGTACTCCAGCGACCGCGCCGTACTGGCCCGTACGACGGCCAGGGTGTCCAGCAGCGACAGGCTCAGCCCGCTGTCGGTGAGGTGCTCGGCTCCCTGGTCGGTGACCAGGCGCAGGCCGAGACCCTCGTGGGCGAGGTGCACGCCGATGGAGGCCGCGGCCGAGACCGCCGCCTCGAAGGACGAGCGCGGGCCCTCGCCCCGGTGGGCGTAGCGCCGGGTGTCCAGCAGCAGCGCCCCCCTGCTCTGCCACTGCTGTTCCTCGCGCCGCACCATCAGCTCGCCGTGCCTGGCGGTCGAGCGCCAGTGCACCCGCCGCAGGTCGTCGCCCTGGCGGTACTCGCGCGGCGCGACGTCGTCGTCCCCGGCCGCCGCCACGCTTCTCGTACGGCTGTCGCCGCCGCCCGTCCACTCGCCGGCCAGGCGGACGTGGGGCAGGGCCACCACCTGGGGCGTCACCATCAGCGTGTCGCTGATGGTGAACGACCTGGTCAGCTCGACCAGGCCGAAGGGGTCGCTGATCCGGATGGAGAGCGGTCCGATGCCGAAACGCCCGCGCAGGTCGGAACGGACCCGGTAGTCGATCTCCCGGATGCCCTGCGCCTCCACCCGGTCCAGGACGAACCTGGGGCGGGCGCCGAGGGCGTAGGGAACGGTGTCCTCGATCATCAGCAGGCCGGTCGGCAGCCGGGTGACGTTCTCCAGCCGCAGCGTCACGGTGGCCTCGCTGCCCACCTCGGCCCTGGGCGGGTCCAGGCGCCGGGCGCAGCTCAGCCGGTAACGGGTGCGGGCGACGACCATGGCCGCCAGCAGCGGCAGCGAGATGACCAGCACGCCGATCCTGAGCAGGTCGTGCTCGCCGAGGATGAAGGCGCACAGCAGCGCCGCGACGCCGGACGCGAGGAAGGACCGGCCGCGGGCGGTGAGCGCCTTGAGGCCGGAGGTCACCGGGTCTGGGCCTCGGGCACGGGCACCCGGCGGACCAGGTCGGCGATCACCTGCTCGGGCGGGCGGCGCTGCCCTTGGGCCTCGATGCTGGGCAGCAGCCGGTGCGCCAGGACGGGGACGCACAGTTCCTGCAGGTCGTCGGGGATGACGTAGTCGCGGCCCGCGAGCGCGGCGTGCGCCCGCGCGGCCCTGACCAGCTGCAGGGTCGAACGGGGGGAGGCGCCCAGCCGCAGGTCGGGGGACTGGCGGGTGGCGGTCACCAGGTCGATCGCGTACTTCTTGATCGGCTGGGAGACGTAGACCCCGCGCACCGCCTCGATCAGCGCCTTCACCTGCTCGGTGGTGGCCACCGGCTCCAGCTTGTCCAGCGGGGAGGCGGCGCCGTGCACGTCGAGCATCTCCAGCTCCGCGGAGGGCGCGGGGTAGCCCATCGCGATCCGTGCGGTGAACCGGTCGCGCTGTGCCTCGGGAAGGGGGTAGGTGCCCTCCATCTCGATCGGGTTCTGCGTCGCGATCACCATGAAGGGGGAGTCCAGCCGGTAGGTCGCGCCGTCGACGGTGACCTGATGCTCCTCCATGCACTCCAGCAACGCCGACTGGGTCTTCGGCGACGCGCGGTTGATCTCGTCACCCACCACGATGTTGGCGAAGACCGGGCCGGGCTTGAACTCGAACTCCCTGGTCTGCTGGTTGTAGGCGCTCACTCCGGTGATGTCGCTCGGCAGCAGGTCGGGGGTGAACTGCACGCGGCGCACCGGGCAGTCGATGGATCGCGCCAGCGCCTTGGCGAGCATGGTCTTGCCGACTCCGGGCACGTCCTCGATGAGGAGGTGTCCCTCGGCGAGCAGTACGGTCAAGGTCAGGCGGACGACGTCGCTCTTGCCCTCGATCACCGATTCGATCGACTGGCGGATCCGGTGCGCGGTGACAACAAGATCATCGAGCTGTGGTGAGACGTCATGGGTTACTGCCACCAGGCCTCCATGAGGGTGCGGCGGTTGCGCGCCGGGGGGTTGCCGTTGCGGAATCTTTGCGATCCCGTAACTCATTCTGCTTACCGACACTACGGCGCCGTGCGTTCCCTCGGCGACTTTATGCGGTCATCAGGGCTGATTCCGGGTAAACGTCCATAGTGTGTGCCACCACCGTCGCGGTCCTGTACGGAAGGCGTGCCGATCCGGTGACGGGACGGGGATCCGCCTTCCATCATTCTTCACCGCGCTCCGGTTTATTTCATGATCTTTAGTCTATTCGGCGGCCTTAGCCGACACGCCCAGGGCGTACGAGGGGCCGCTTACCCCCTCCACTCCGCACCACCCCATTTGAACTGGGGAAATGGCGGCGAAACCCGTCGTGAAGAGGCGTGGAATCAGTTGACGGTGGAGAGAAGTGGAGTATGGTGGTGCGCAGTGGAGGGCAGGGCTGTGACGCCTGGCGCTCCGCTGGGCACGGGAGGTGAGGCCGGTGTTCCTCGGCACCCACCACCCGCGTCTCGATGACAAGGGACGGCTGTTCCTGCCGGCGAAGTACCGCGAGGAGCTGGCGGAGGGTCTGGTGATCACCAAAGGCCAGGAGCGCTGCCTCTACGTCTTTCCCGTAGAGGAGTTCCAGCGCATAACCGAGGCTCTGCGCACCGCGCCGGTCACCGCCAAGGCGGTCCGTGACTACAGCCGTGTCCTCTTCGCCAGCGCGTCCGACGAGGTCGCCGACAAGCAGGGCCGGATCACCGTTCCACAGGCTCTGCGCGAATACGCCAGCCTGCGCCGCGACTGCGTCGTCATCGGGGCCAACACCCGGCTGGAGATCTGGGACGCGCACGCCTGGAGCGCCTATCTGGCCGACCAAGAGCAGGCTTTTGCCGATCTGTCGGAGGAGGTGCTGCCAGGGATTCTGTGACTCCACGGTCGACTCATCGGTAAAACGTCGTTCGGCGAGGTCTCCACCCGCAACCACCTGCCCGTCAGCTGATGCACCTTCCCCGGTGTCAGGTGACGGGCGGACACGCGGGTGCGGATGGGGACCTGGCCGGACGGCCCCGGGGGTGGGGGCCAGTTTTCAAGACACCGGTGAGCGTCCGCCGCGCGTCCACGGGACGGGGCGGGAAAGAGGGGGGTTGCGCTTCATGCGCGCCGAGAACCACAACCATGATCTCCAAACGCCTGGGGGTCACGTCCCCGTCATGCTCGACCGGGTGCTGGAGTTGCTCGCTCCGGCGCTGGCCCGCCCCGCGCCCGTCCTCGTCGACGCCAACCTGGGCCTCGGCGGTCACGCCGAGGCGCTGCTCGCCGCGCACCCCTCGCTCCACCTGATCGGGATCGACCGCGATCCCACCGCCATCGAGCGTTCCACCGCCAGGCTCGCCCCGTACGCCGACCGGATCACGCTGGTCCGCGCGGTCTCCGACGAGCTTCCCGAGGTGCTGGCCGAGGTGGGTCACCCCCGCGTCGACGCGGCGCTGTTCGACCTGGGCGTCTCCTCCCCGCAGCTGGACGAGGCCGAGCGGGGTTTCGCCTACTCCTACGACGCGCCGCTGGACATGCGGATGGACCGCGACGAGGAGCTGACGGCCGAGGTCGTGGTCAACACCTACCCGGCCGCCGAGCTGATCCGGATCCTGCGGGATTACGGAGAAGAACGATTCGCCCCGCGTGTCGCGCACTTAATCATCAAGGAAAGGGCCAGAGAGGCCATAACGTCTACCAAGCGGCTTGCGGAGATCGTCAGGACGGCGATCCCGGCCGCTACCCGCAGAACCGGGGGAAACCCCGCCAAAAGGACTTTTCAGGCGTTGCGGATCGAGGTGAACGCGGAGTTGACGGCACTGGAACGCGCGCTCCCAGCCGCGCTCGACGCATTGACGCTGGGCGGGCGCGTCGTCGTGCTCGCCTACCACTCCCTTGAGGACCGGCTGACGAAGCAGGTCATCACCGCGCGGACCAGGGACACCGGCCCTCCCGGCCTGCCGGTCCCGCTGCCGGCTCACCAGCCGCGGTTCGCGCTCCTGACAAGGGGAGCCGAGCTTCCGAGCGAAGAGGAGGTGGCCCGCAACCCGCGGGCGGCCTCCGCCCGGTGTCGGGCGGCAGAGAGGATCCGTGAGGCAGTTGACGAGGAGTGAGACAGACGTCCGTCGCGCCGCGCCCAGCCGCGGCGCGCGCCCTGTGCGCGTCCCCCGCGCGGTGCCGCAGGGATACGGGACCAGGCCGGCCAGGCCGGCGCCCGCCGCCGCTTCGGCCGCGCAGGTCAGGGCCGCGGCACCCGGGGTCGCAGGGCCTCCCGCGGCCCGTCGCGCCCGGCCGCCGAGGGCTCCTTTCCTGCTGCTCGTGGTCGGCCTGCTCTGCGGCGGCCTGGTGAGCCTGCTGCTGCTGAACGCCGTGCTCGCCCAGGACTCCTTCAGGGCCAACGGGCTGCGCAAGGAGATCAGCGACCTGCGCATCCAGAAGGAGACCAAGAAGAGCGCCAACATGCGGCGGGAGATGCCGGACGCGGTGGCGAGGAGCAACGAGCTCCAGGGGCTGGGGCCCGACTGGGACACCGCGCGCGTCATCGACCCCGACAAGCCCGCCGTCGGGGTCGCCGGCGACGTCCAGACGCCCGCGGGGCAGGAGCGAGTGCCGGGCACGGGCCGGTGATGGAGAACGGCGGCCAGAGCGGCGGCCCGGGTCCCGGACAGGGCCGCGGCGGTTCCACCGGAGGGCCGGCCGGGGGCTCGGGCCGCCGTTCTCCCGGCGGTCCCGGCCGTACGGCCAGGCCCGGCGGTTCCCCCGACGTTCCCGGTAAGCCCGGCAGGCCCGGTTCCGGCGACGCCGGGGCTCCCGGCGTGCCCGGCGGCCCCCAGGGACCCGCCCCGCGCAGGTCTCCGGCCTCGGGCGCCCCCGGTTCGCCCGGCAGGCCGCCCGGTCCGGGAGCCGCCGGAGGTTCCGGCCGCGCGGGTTCCTCCGGCGGGGCGCGGGAGGCCGAGGGGCCGGGCAGGTCCGGTTCGCCGGGCAGGCCCGGTGGCGGCCGTGCGGGTTCCTCCGGCGGGGCGGGCTCCCCGGGCAGGCCGTCCGCGGGTTCCGGCAGGGGAGGCTCGCCCGCCCGGGGGCAGGGGGCCGACGGGCCGGGCAGGCCGGGCTCCTCCAGGGGGCGGCCGTCCCCGGCCGACGGCCCCGGCAAGGGGCGGGGAACCGGCAGGCCCTCCGCCCCGGGTGGATCCGGCCGGGCGTCCGCATCCGGCGGGTCCGGCAGGACGGGCTCGTCCGGCAGGCCGCCGGCCTCGGAAGGCTCCAGCAGATCCAACAGATCAGACAAATACGACAAATCGCCCAGGTCGGGCAGACCTGGCTCCCCGGCGAGGCCGTCGGCCGCGGGCCCGTCCGGCAGGCCCGGTTCCCCGGGCAGGCCGGGTCCCACCGGCAGGTCCGGTTCCGGCGCGCGACCGCCCGCTCCCGACGGGCCGGGCAGGGCGGGACGGCAGGACGGCAGGGGCGGCGTTCCCGGGCCTTCCGGGGCTTCCGGCAGGCCCGCCCGCCCCGAGGCGCCGGGCAGGCCCTCCGCCTCCCGGCCGGGCGGCCCGCAGGGTCCCGAGGCGCCGCGCGGGCCGGTGCGGTCATCGCGGTCGGAGGAGCCGCCGGACCCGCTGGGCTGGGTGCGGTCCGTGCCGAGGCGCGGGGCCGGGCGGCCCGGGGGTCACGAGCACACCCGCACGACGACGCGCGGCGGCGGCAGGCCGCCGCGGCCCCCGGCGCGCCCGTCCGCGGTGCTGCGCCTGGGCAACCCCCGCAGGCGCATCGGCATCGGCCTGATGGCGATGACCTTCGTGCTGTCCATCTTCGCCGGGCGGCTCATCCAGCTCCAGGGCCTCGACTCGAAGGTCTACACGGCGGAGGCGGCCAAGCAGCGCGTGCAGGGTGAGAAGCTGCCCGCCAGGCGAGGCTCGATCACCGACGTCAACGGCCACGAGCTCGCGCTGACCCTGGAGGCCCGCGAGATCTTCGTGGACCCGTCCGAGGTCTCCGCCGCGCAGCGCGACCGGGTGGCCACGATCCTGGCCAAGGAGCTGGGCACGCCCAAGGAGCCGATCGCCGCCAAGCTGGCCCAGAGCACCAGCCACTACCAGCAGCTCGCCGCGGCCGTCGACCCGGCGCTCGCGCAGCGGATCATGGCGTACGACCTCAAGGGGGTCGGCAGCAAGCACCGCTACCGGCGCGACTACCCGGGCGGCGACCTGGCGGGCACCCTGCTGGGTTTCGTCGGCACCGACGGCACCGGGCTGGCCGGGCTGGAGAGCACCTACGACAAGCTGCTCGCGGGCCGCGACGGCGAGCAGATCATCGAGACGGGCGCCAGGGGGCAGCGCATCCCGATGACCCGCAGCACCGTGCGGGCGCCCGTCGAGGGCAGGGACGTGCGGCTCACCATCGACCGCGACGTCCAGTGGGCCGCGCAGAAGGCGATCAGCGAGCAGGTCAAGGCGACCGGGGCGCGCACCGGCAGCGCCATCGTGATGGACACCCGGACCGGCCGGGTGATCGCCATGGCCAACGCGCCCGAGCTCGACCTGAGGAACTGGATGAACTCTCCCGGCGCCGACCGGGTCAACCGGTCCGTCACGGACGTGTTCGAGCCGGGCAGCACCAACAAGGTCATCACCGCCGCGGCGGCCCTGGAGTCGGGAGCCGTGCGGCCGGACAGCCTGTTCACGGTCGACGACGAGATCAGGTGCGCCGACCGGGTGCTGAAGGACTCCCACCCGCACCCCACCGAGCGCCTGACCTTCTCCGGCATCGTGGCGACCTCCAGCAACGTGGGCACGATCCTCGCCACCCAGAAGATCGGCGACGAGAAGCTCCACTCGATGCTCCAGCGCTTCGGGTTCGGCACGAAGCCCGGCACCGGGCTGCCGGGGGAGGAGGCCGGGCTCCTGCCCGACTGGAAGAACTGGTCGGGCAGCCAGCGCTGCACGATCGCGTACGGCCAGGGGGTCTCGGTGACGGCGCTCCAGACGGCCAGCGTCTACCAGACCATCGCCAACGGCGGGGTGCGCGTCACCCCGCAGATCGTGGCCGGCACCACGGGTGAGAACGGCGTGTTCACGCCGTCCCCGCCGGGCAGGCAGACCCGGGTGGTCGGCGAGCGTACGGCGCGGGAGGTCGCCACCATGCTGGAGGCCGCAGTCAGCGAGGAGGGCACCGGGAACCTCGCCGCGATCGACGGCTACCGGGTGGCGGGCAAGACGGGTACCGCGATGCGCTACGACACCAGATGTCAGGGCTATTGCGGATACACCGCGACATTTGTTGGTTTCGCCCCCGCGGACAAGCCCCGGCTGGTCGTCCTGGCGGTCCTCCAGGACCCCCAGGAGGGCCACTACGGTGGGGAGATCGCGGCCCCGGTCTTCAAGAAGGTGATGACGTTCGCGTTGAAGAGCGGGAAGATCCCGCCGACCGGAACCAGGCCGTCCCCGGTGCGGATACGCGCCGGAGAGTGACGAGTGAAGGTACGCTCTCGCCGTGCATCCCCCGTCGTCAATGCGACCATCAACCAGTTCACCCCGTCCGCTCTCGGGGCTGGCGAGCCTCATCGGCGCGCCCTCGGGCACGTCGCGCGCTCCGCTGGCCGCGGTGTCCGGGATCACCATCGACTCGCGCCAGGTGTGCCGGGGAGATCTCTACGTCGCGCTGCCGGGGGCCACGGCCCACGGGGCCGACTTCTCCGCCCAGGCCCTCGCCGCGGGTGCCAGCGCGATCCTGACCGACGAGGCGGGCAGGCGGGCCGCGGTCGCGACCGGCCTGCCGGTCCTCGTCGTGCCGAATCCGCGCGGCCTGCTCGGGCAGGTCTCCGCCTGGGTGTACGGCAACCCGGTGGCGGACGTGATGGTCATCGGGGTCACCGGGACCAGCGGCAAGTCCACCGTCACCTTCCTGCTGGAGGCGGGCCTGCGGGCCGCGGGGCACACCCCCGGGCTCGTCGGGGGCGTGGAGATCCACGTCGGTGACCTGCGCTTCACCCCGAAGCTCACCACGCCCGAGGCCAGCGACCTGCAGGCCCTGTTCGCCCTGATGCGCGAGCGGGGCGTCACCGCCGCGGCCATGGAGGTCTCCAGCCACGCGCTGGCGCTCGGCCGGGTCGACGCGGTGTCCTACGACGTGGCGCTGTTCACGAACCTGTCCCAGGACCACCTCGACTTCCACCGTGACCTCGACGACTACTTCGCGACGAAGGCCAGGCTGTTCACCCCCGAGATGAGCCGCGTGGGGGTCGTCAACATCGACGACGCCCACGGGCGGGAGCTCCTGGGCATCGCGAAGATCCCGATGACCACCTTCTCCGCCGAGGGCGCCCTCGAGGCCGACTGGCGGGCGGTGGACGTGCGCCTGGGCCCCGAGGGCAGCACCTTCACGGTCGTGGGCCCCGGAGGCGTCGAGGAGGCCGCGTCGGTCGCGCTGCCCGGGCCCTTCAACGTGGCCAACGCCCTGGGCGCGATCGTCGCGCTGGTGGAGGCGGGTGTGCCGCTGCGGGCCGCGGTGGCGGGCGTCGGTACGCTGGCGGGGGTTCCCGGCCGGATGGAGCGGGTCCCCGGCGGCGAGGACTTCCAGGCCATCGTCGACTACTCGCACAAGCCCGGCGCGGTCGAGTCGGTCCTGCGCTCGCTGCGCGAGGTCACCGAGGGCAGGCTCATCGTCGTGCTCGGCTGCGGAGGTGACCGTGACCGTGGTAAACGCCCAATGATGGGAGAAGCCGCCGCAAGGTTGGCAGATGTGGCTATTCTCACCAGCGACAACCCCCGCTCTGAGGACCCCCTGCGGATCCTCGCGGAGATGATGGACGGAGTTCTCGGCGTGTCCCAGGACGGGCGCGCACATGTGATCATTGAGCCGGACCGCGCCGCGGCCATCGACCTGGCCATCGGCCGGGCGGGTCTCGGTGACGTCGTCGTCGTGGCCGGCAAGGGCCACGAGCAGGGCCAGTACGTCGGCGACCAGGTGCTTCCTTTCGACGACAGGCAGGTCGTGGCCGACGCGATCGTCAGGCGCAGGAACCGCACCGGGCGCCGAAGCACGTATGGAGAGTAGGGAAGACGCATCATGATCCCGTTGCCGCTGGCCAGGATCGCCGAGATCACCTCGGGGGCCCTCGCGGGCATGGCCGACCCACGCGCGGTGGTGCGCGGCCCGGTCGTCACCGACTCCCGCGCCGTCGAACCGGGGTCGCTGTTCGTCGCGATCAAGGGCGAACGGGTCGACGGGCACGACTTCGCCGCCCAGGCCGTCGCGGCCGGGGCGGTCGCCGTGCTGGCCTCCCGGCCCGTCGACGCCCCCGCGGTCATCGTCGGCGACACCGTGGCCGCCATGACGGCCCTGGCCACCGCGGTCTGCGCGGCCCTGCCGGCGACCACGGTCATCGGCCTCACCGGTTCCGCGGGCAAGACCACCACCAAGGACCTGCTGGCCAGGCTCACCGCCAGGATCGGCCCGACGGTCGCCACGTCCGGCTCGTTCAACAACGAGATCGGCCACCCGCTGACCGTGCTGAAGTCCGGCGAGGACACCCGCTACCTGGTGCTGGAACTCGGCGCGAGGAGCGCGGGGCACATCACCCACCTGACCCGCGTCGCCCCGCCGAGGATCGGCGTGGTCCTCAACGTCGGCACCGCCCACCTGGGCGTCTTCGGCGGCAAGGACGAGATCGCCAGGGCCAAGGGCGAGCTGGTCGAGGCGCTGCCCGCCGAGGGCGTGGCCGTGCTCAACGCCGACGACCCGCTGGTGGCCGCGATGGCCGGCCGCACCGGCGCCCGCGTCACCTGGTACGGCCGGGCCGAGGGCGCGACCGTGCGGGCCGAGAACGTGACCGTCGACGAGCGCGGACGCGCCTCCTTCACGCTGCGCACTCCCTCGGGCGCCGCCCCGGTGGCCTTGCGCCTGTACGGCGAGCACGCGGTGGAGAACGCGCTGGCCGCCGCCGCGGCCGCCTACGAGCTCGGCCTGCCGGTCGCCACCATCGCCGAGGAGCTGTCGGAGGCCGAGCCCCGCAGCCGCTGGCGGATGGAGGTCACCGACCGCGCGGACGGCGTGACCGTGATCAACGACGCCTACAACGCCAACCCCGACTCCATGCGGGCCGCCTTCGGCGCCCTGGACGCGCTCGCGGGCGACCGCCGCCGCTTCGCGGTCGTCGCCGCCCTGCGCGAGCTGGGTGACGAGAGCGTCGCGCTCAACGAGGGCCTGGGGCGCCTGGCAGGGGGTGCGGGCCTGGCGGGCCTGTTCGTCGTCGGTCCCGACGCCGACCCGGTCCTGGCCGGGGCCAGGGCCGCCGTACGGGCCGCGCGGGAGGCCGCGGGACCCGTACCGGCCGGTGTCCCCGCCGCGCCTCTCGCGCACGCCGGAGCGGTCTCGCACGCGGTCGCCCCGCACGGGGCCTCCTACGGGGCGGGGGAGCCGCCGGGCGGCGCGGGCGAGCCGCCCGGCAACGGCGCGGCCGGCCGTCTCTCGCCCGTGGCCGCGTTCGGCGAGGCCACCGAAGACGCTGCGGACGCCGAGGACGCCGAGGACGCTGTGGCCGGCGGCGGGGTTCCGGTCGCCACCCGGGTCCTGCACGCCGCCGACGCGGCCCAGGCGGGCGCGGAGCTGTCGGCGATGCTGGCACCGGGAGACGTCGTACTGGTCAAGGGACCGCGCGCCGCGGGCCTCGAACGCGTGGCCGCGGCGCTGCTCGGAGGTGACCGCCGATGAGGGAGATCCTCGTCGCGGCCGTGGTCAGCCTGCTGCTGTCCATGCTGGGCACGCCGCTGGCGATCCGCCTGTTCTCCCGGCGCGGCTACGGGCAGAGCATCCGGGAGGAGGGACCCTCCGGCCACCACGACAAGCGCGGCACCCCCACCATGGGCGGCACCGTGATCGTGATCGCCGCGCTGGTCGGCTTCGCCTGTGCCCACCTGTACAGCTTCACGCCCCCCACGGTCTCCGCCGTCCTCGTGCTGTTCCTGATGACGGGACTGGGCGCGGTCGGCTTCCTCGACGACTTCATCAAGATCTACAAGCAGCGCAGCCTCGGTCTGCGGAGCGGTGCCAAGGCGCTGGGCCAGCTCATCGTCGGCGCGGTCTTCGCGGTCCTGGTGACCCGTTTCCCCAACGCCTACCTGATCACCCCGGCCGAGACGCGCCTGTCGTTCCTGAGAGACTTCGGCCCCTCCATCGGCCTCATCGGGTTCATCATCTGGGTGCTGATCATGATCGTCGGCTTCTCCAACGCGGTGAACCTCACCGACGGCCTCGACGGCCTGGCCAGCGGCGCCACCGGCGTGGTGCTGACCTCGTACGTGCTGATCGGCAACTGGCAGCTGCGCAACAGCTGCACCACCCAGCTCGGCCCCAACTGCTACTGGGTCCGCGACCCGCTGGACCTGGCCGTGGTCGCCGCGGCGGTGCTCGGCGCGCTGGTCGGGTTCCTGTGGTGGAACGCCCCGCCCGCGAAGATCTTCATGGGCGACACCGGCTCGCTGGCCCTGGGCGGCGTGCTCGCCGGGCTGGCCATCACCACCAGGACCCAGCTCCTGCTGATCATCCTCGCCGGGATGTGCGTGCTGATCACCATGTCGGTGATCATCCAGGTCGGGTCCTTCAAGCTGACCGGTAAACGGGTCTTCAGGATGGCCCCGCTCCAGCACCACTTCGAGCTGAAGGGCTGGGCCGAGACGACCATCGTGGTCCGCTTCTGGCTGATCGCCGCCCTGTGCGCCGCCGGCGGGCTGGGGATCTTCTACGTGGAATGGATGCCCAGGCTGTGAACGGGTCGACGGGGCGGACGAGCCCGGCGGGGGAGGGCGCGTGATCTGCGTCGCGGGGCTGGGGGTCTCGGGCGTCGCCGTCGCCCGCACGATGGCCGGGCGCGGCGAGAAGGTCGTCGTCCTGGAGGGCCGGGACGGCGAGCGGGCCAGGGCGGTCGCCGCCGAGCTGGCCGCGCTCGGCGTCGAGGTCCGCTTCGGCGAGCCCGCCGAACCCCCCGCGGGCACCTCCCTGATCGTCACCACGGGCTGGCCGCCGCACCACCCGCTGCTCGCCGCCGCCGCGGCGGCCGGGATCGAGGTGATCGGCGAGGTCGAGCTGGCCTGGCGGCTCCGCCCCGAGGGCGCCGCCCCCTGGCTGGCGCTGACCGGCACCAACGGCAAGACCACCGCGGTGCGCATGCTCACCTCGATGCTGCTGGCCGCGGGCCACCGGGCGCTCGCCGTCGGCAACGTCGGCACCCCGGTGGTGGAGGCCGTCACCGGGCCCTCGGACGTGCTGGCGGTGGAGCTGTCCAGCTTCCAGCTGCACCGCGCGCCCGGCATCGCCCCGTACGCGGCCGCGGTGCTCAACGTGGCGCCCGACCATCTCGACTGGCACGGCTCCATGGAGGAGTACGCCCGCGTCAAGGGCGACATCTTCGCCAGGGCCGGGACGGTCGTGCACAACGCCGACGACGAGTGGGCGTCCCGCCTGGCCGCGCCGTACGGGAGCACCGGTGCGGTGCGGAGCGTGGGCTTCACCCTCGGGGTGCCCCGGCCCGGCCAGCTGGGCGTGGTCGAGGACCTGCTGGTGGACCGGGCGTTCGTGGCCGAGCCGGAGCGCAACGCCGAGGAGCTCGCCTCGCTCGCCGACGTCCGCCCGTTCGCCCCGCACAACGTGGCCAACGCGCTCGCCGCCGCCGCCCTGGCCAGGGCCTACGGGGTGCCCGCCGCCGCCGTGCGCCGGGGGCTGCTGGACTTCGTGCCCGACCCCCACCGGATCGCGCACGTGGCCAGGGTCGCCGAGGTCGACTACGTGGACGACTCCAAGGCCACCAACCCGCACGCCGCCGCCGCCTCGCTGGCCGCCTACCCGTCGATCGTCTGGGTCGCCGGAGGGCAGCTCAAGGGCGCCGACGTCGGCGAGCTGGTGCGCCGCGCCGCGCCCCGCCTGCGCGGCGCGGTGCTCCTGGGCGCCGACCGCGAGCGAATTCGCGAGGCTCTGGCGCGACACGCCGGGAATGTTCCGGTGGTGGAGGTCGCGGGGCAAGACACTGGGGTCATGGACCGTGTCGTCACCGAAGCCGCCAGGCTCGCCGCCCCCGGAGACACCGTGCTGCTGGCCCCGGCCGGCGCCTCTCTGGACATGTTCGCCGGTTACCCCGCCCGAGGGGAGGCGTTCGCCCGGGCCGTGCACCGTCTCGCCGAGGGGCACGACGGGGGAGCGGCGTGAGCGCGACCACCCACGAGGGAGCGCCCGCCCACAAGGGGGCGCCCGCCCGGGAGGGCGCGCCCGCGCGCCCCGACGGGTTCCGCGAGCACCTGCTCGCCTTCCGCGAGCTGCTCAACCGGCCGCTGACCTCGTACTACCTGATCCTGGGGTGCAGCGCCCTGCTGCTCACCCTCGGCCTGATGATGGTGCTGTCGGCCTCCAGCATCGAGGCGCTCCAGGAGATGGGCGACCCCTTCTACTGGTTCTTCAAGCAGTCGATCTCGGCCGCGCTCGGCCTCCCGCTGATGTGGATCTGCGCGCAGCTGCCGCCGAGGTTCTTCAGGCTCGCCGGATACCCGCTGATGGCGCTGGCGATCCTCGGGCTGGTGCTGGTGCTGTTCGTCGGCACCTCCCAGCTCGGCGCCCAGCGGTGGATCGACCTCGGGCCCATCTACCTGCAGCCGTCCGAGCCCGCCAAGCTCGGGCTGATGCTCTGGGGCGCCGACCTGCTGGCCCGCAAGGCGCGCAACGGCATGATCGAGTGGCGCAGCCTGTTCATCCCGCTGATGCCGGGCACCGCCATCCTGGCCGTCATGGTCATGCTGGGCAGTGACCTCGGCACCACGCTGGTGCTGATGATGATCTTCCTGTCGCTGCTGTGGGTGGTGGGGGCGCCGCTGAAGCTGTTCGGCGGGATCCTCGCGGTGGCCGTGCTCGCGACCATCGTCATGATCAGTACGGAGGGGTACCGCTCGGAGCGGATCACCGGGTGGCTCGACCCGTGGGGCAACGCCCAGGGCTCGGGCTTCCAGGCCGTGCAGGGACAGATCGCCATCGGCAGCGGCGGCTGGTTCGGGCTGGGCCTGGGCTCCAGCAGGCAGAAGTGGAGCTGGATCCCGCACGCCGAGAGCGACTTCATCTTCTCCATCCTCGGCGAGGAGCTCGGCCTGATGGGCACGCTCGTCGTGGTGGCCCTGTTCGGGCTGCTGGGCTACGCGGGGCTGCGGGTGGCGACCAGGGTCAAGGACCCGTTCGTCAGGCTCGCCTCCGCCGCCGCGGTCGCCTGGATCGCGGGCCAGGCGATCGTCAACATCGGCGCGGTCATCGGCGTGCTGCCCATCACCGGCATCCCGTTGCCGCTGGTCTCCTACGGTGGATCGGCCCTGCTGCCCACCCTCGCCGCCCTCGGCATGCTCCTGTCGTTCGCCAAGCACGAGCCCGGCGCCCGCGAGGCTCTCGCGGCCCATGGCCCCGGACCGGTGGCGCGGGGCCTAAGCTGGCTTGGCCTGGGTGGTCCGGCCGGAAAACGACGGCCGGGCCGCGGAAGACGATAAGCGAAAGGACCGACATGAGGGTGGTCCTCGCCGGTGGCGGGACGGCCGGTCATATCGAACCGGCGCTGGCTCTGGCCGACGCGTTGCGCCAACTCGACCCGAACATCGGGATCACCTGCCTCGGCACCGAGCGCGGTCTGGAGACCAGGCTGGTGCCCGCCCGGGGATACGACCTGCAGCTGGTGCCCGCGGTGCCGCTGCCCCGCGCCCTGACGCCCCAGCTGCTGAGCGTGCCCGGCCGCCTGGCCGGCGCCATCAACGCGGCCGCCGGCATCATGGACCAGGTCCGGGCCGACGTCCTGGTCGGCTTCGGCGGCTACGTGGCGACCCCCGCCTACCTCGCGGCGCGCCGGCGCAACGTGCCGATCGTGGTGCACGAGGCCAACCCGCGCCCGGGCCTGGCCAACCGGCTGGGCGCGCGCCTCACCGAGCACGTGTTCACCGGCCACCCCGACACCCCGCTGAACCGCGCCGAGCACATCGGGATCCCGCTCCGCAGGGAGATCGTCAACCTGGACCGGCTGTCCATGGGCGACAAGGCCCGGTCCTGGTTCGGCCTGGAGGCCGACCTGCCCACGCTGCTGGTCACCGGCGGCTCCCAGGGGGCCCGCTCGCTCAACCGGGCGGCCCTGGCCGCCGCCCCCGCGCTGCGCAGGGCCGGGGTGCAGGTGCTGCACGTCATCGGCCCGAAGAACACCCTGGAGGAGGAGCCGCCGCCGGGTGACCCGCAGTACGTCGTGCTGCAGTACGTCGACCGGATGGACCTGGCCTACGCGGCGGCCGACTTCGCCCTGTGCCGCGGCGGCGCGATGACCTGCGCCGAGATGACGGCCGTGGGCCTGCCGGCCGCGTACATCCCGCTGCCGCACGGCAACGGCGAGCAGCGGCTCAACGCCACCCCGATCGTGCAGGGCGGCGGCGGCCTGATGATCGACGACGCGGAGCTGTCGGCGGAGTGGATCGTCCGGAACGTGCTGCCCATCCTGTCCGATCCCGATCGCGTGGGCACCATGTCGGAGGCGGCCTCCCGGATGGGCAGGAAGGACGCCGACGTGACGCTGGCGCGCAGGGTGCTGCAGATCGCGGCGCGGGGGAGGGGCTGAGTGGGCGCGGAGGGATCACGGAGCGGGTCCGGCGCGCCGAGCGCGAGGCCGGGGAAGACGGAAGACGGCCGGACGCGGCGCGGACGCGCCCGTACGGCGAACGAGGAGAAGTGAGCGGCCGATGAGCCTGGTCAAGCTGGTGGATCCGGTCGCGGCCGGTGACCTGGGACGGGTCCATTTCATCGGGATCGGCGGTTCCGGGATGTCCGGGATCGCGCGCATCCTGCTCAAGCGGGGCGTGCCGGTCTCCGGCAGCGACGCGCGAGGCTCGGACATGGTGACGGAGCTGCGTGACCTGGGGGCGAGGGTCCACATCGGCCACGCCGCCTCGCACATCAAGCACGTCGACACCGTCGTGGTGTCCACCGCGATCCGCGACTCCAACCCCGAGCTGGGCGAGGCGCTCCGCCAGGGCCTGCGGGTCATCCCCAGGGCCGCGGCGCTCGCCTCCGTGATGGCGGGCAAGACCGGCGTCGCGCTGGCCGGCACCCACGGCAAGACCACCACGACCTCGATGCTCACCGTGGCGCTGCAGAAGTGCGGCACCGACCCCTCGTACTGCGTGGGCGGGCAGCTGGTGACGACGGGCCTGGGCGCCGACGAGGGCTCGGGCGAGGTGTTCGTCGCCGAGGCCGACGAGAGCGACGGCTCCTTCCTGATGCTCGCCCCCGACATCGCCGTGGTGACCAACGTCGAACCCGACCACCTGGACAACTACGGAGACCCGCGCGCGGTCCACGACAGCTTCGCCAGGTTCGTCGAGCGCGTCACCGGCACCATGGTCCTCTGCGCGGACGACCCCGGCTCCGCCGCGCTGATCCCGATCGCCCGCGCCCGCGGCCTGAAGGTGATCACGTACGGTGAGGCGGAGGACGCCGACCTGCGGGTGAGCGGGATCGTCCCCGAAGGGCTGGGCATCACCTTCACGATCGTGGGACGCGGGGAGGTCAGGCTCGCGGTGCCCGGCCGCCACAACGCGCTCAACGCCGCCTCCGCCATCGCCGTGGCCGGGGAGCTGGGCGTCTCCTTCGACGAGATCCGCGACGGCCTGGCGGCCTTCACCGGTGCCAAGCGCCGCTTCGAGGCGAAGGGGGAGGCGGGCGGGGTGGCGGTCTTCGACAGCTACGCCCACCACCCGACCGAACTCGCCGCCGACCTGCGCGCGGCACGGGACGTGGTGGCGTCCTTCTCCGGCGACGGCAGGGTCATCGCGGTCTTCCAGCCGCACCTGTACTCGCGCACGAGGTTCTTCGCCGACGAGTTCGGCGCCGCGCTCGGGCTGGCCGACGAGGCCATCGTCCTGGACGTCTACGGAGCCCGCGAGGACCCCGAGCCCGGCGTGTCGGGCGCGCTGGTGGCGGGCAAGGTGCCGCTGCCCGCCGAGCGGGTGACCTACGCCCCCCACCGTGACGGCGTGCCGGCCCTGGTGGCGGGCCGGGCCAGGCCCGGCGACATCGTCCTGACCATGGGCGCGGGCGACGTGACGGAGCTGGGCCCCAGGATCGTGGCGGAGCTGGCCGCGCGGTGACCCACGTCGGCGGGCGCGGGTCGCCGGAGGGGGAGTGGCGATGAACGGGGTCTGGAGGTCGGCCTTCCTGGCCCTGCTCACCGTGGGGGTGGTGGGCATCGCCGCGTGGCTGGTGTTCTTCTCCCCGGTGCTCGGGGTGCGGGACATCCAGGTGGTCGGCAACGCGGGCCTGTCCGCCGAGCAGATCCGGCGGGCGGCGCAGGTGGCCGCGGACACGCCCCTGGCCACCGTCGACGTGGCCGAGGTCGAGGGCAGGGTCGGCAGGATCCCGCAGGTCGAGTCGGTGACGGTCAGCCGCGGCTGGCCGGGCACCCTGCGCGTCGAGGTCGTGGAGCGCGAGCCGGTCGCGGTGGTGCCGGTCGGTGAGAGGTCCGCGCTGATGGACCGCCACGGGATGGTCACCGAGGTCAAGGACGTCGCGCCCCCGGCGCTGCCGGTGCTGCGGGTGTCGCGCCCCGGCCCGGCGGATCCGGCGACCGCGGCGGCGCTCACCGTCATCACCGCGCTGCCGGAGAATCTCGCCCGCAAGGTCGCGGAGGTGCTCGCGCCGTCGGCGGAGACGGTCTCGCTGCGCCTCAAGGACGGCCGCGCGATCGTGTGGGGCGGCGGTGACCGTCCCGCCGACAAGGCGCGGATCCTTGTTACGCTGCTCAAGCGCCCGGCCGACACCTATGACGTCAGTTCGCCTGACGTCGTGACGGTCAGGTGATCTCATCGGATGGCGGGCGTTCCCGGAGCGTTCCCGGAAAAGGGCGGCCCGCGACACGCTGAACGCGCTGCGGCGCGGTTAGTTGACCCGCCAGGAGCGCAACTCCTACTGTCCGTATCACTCCTCAGGTTGACATAAAGCTAAATCTCAACTTGAGGGTGAGGGTTTTGGAAACGACGGCACGGGCCCCGTGCCGCATGAAATTGCAAGTCAACGAGCGGAAAGGCCCCTCGTCGTGGCAGCACCGCAGAACTACCTCGCGGTCATCAAGGTTGTAGGAATCGGCGGAGGCGGAGTCAACGCCGTCAACCGGATGATCGAGGAGGGACTCAAGGGCGTCGAGTTCATCGCCATCAATACCGACGCCCAGGCGCTGCTGATGAGTGACGCCGACGTCAAGCTCGACGTCGGGCGCGAACTCACCCGCGGCCTCGGCGCGGGGGCCAACCCCGAAGTCGGGCGCAAGGCGGCCGAGGACCACCGCGAGGAGATCGAGGAGGTCCTCAAGGGGGCCGACATGGTTTTCGTCACGGCCGGTGAGGGCGGCGGCACGGGCACCGGCGGTGCCCCGGTGGTGGCCAACATCGCCCGCACGCTGGGCGCGCTGACCATCGGCGTGGTGACCCGGCCCTTCAGCTTCGAGGGGCGGCGCAGGGCGATGCAGGCCGACGCCGGCATCGAGACCCTCCGCGAGGAGGTCGACACCCTCATCGTGATCCCGAACGACCGGCTGCTGTCGATCTCCGACCGGCAGGTGAGCGTGCTGGACGCCTTCAAGGCGGCCGACCAGGTGCTGCTCTCCGGTGTCCAGGGCATCACCGACCTGATCACCACGCCCGGCCTGATCAACCTCGACTTCGCCGACGTGAAGTCGGTCATGTCCGGGGCCGGCTCCGCCCTGATGGGCATCGGTCACGCCCGCGGCGACGACCGCTCGGTCGCGGCGGCCGAGATGGCCGTCTCCAGCCCGCTGCTGGAGGCCAGCATCGACGGCGCGCACGGCGTGCTGCTGTCGATCGCCGGCGGCTCCGACCTCGGCCTGTTCGAGATCAACGAGGCGGCCCAGCTCGTCTCCACCGCCGCGGCGCCGGATGCCAACATCATCTTCGGTACGGTCATCGACGACGCCCTCGGCGACGAGGTGCGCGTCACCGTGATCGCGGCCGGGTTCGACGAGCCCGCTCCCGAGCCCAAGCCGCTCGCGCAGCCGGCCGCGCGCCCGCAGTCCGTCTCGCGCCCGGCCCAGCCGCCCTCGGCGACCCCTCCGGTCCGCCCGCTGGCGCCCACGGTCAAGGCCGAGCCCCGTCCGGAGCCCCGCCCCGAACCGCGCCCCGAGCCCAGGGTGGAGCACGCGCCGCCCCCGCCGATGCGGCCGGTCTCCAGCCCGCAGCCCGCCCCGGCCGAGCCGGCGCCCCAGCCGCAGCAGATCTACCCGGTCCAGCAGGCGCAGTCCTCGGCGGAGCACGCCGAGCCGCACCGCGTGGAGGAGCCGCACTCTCCGCCGTTGTCGATCCCGCGCCCGGCTCCCGAGCCCTCGCAGCCGACGCCGATCTCCGCCAGGGCCGCCGACCCCGCCCGGCGCCGGCCGGTGATCTTCGAGGAGCAGGAAGAGGAGCTGGACGTCCCCGACTTCCTGAAGTGACATCTCTCACGGTGGGGGCGGTGCCGGACCGCCCGGCCGTGCCGGGAAGAATGGGCTCCGCCGGTTTGCCAGTGTCCGAGCGGCGGAGATGTGACGGAAACAACACGACGTGACGAGATCGCGGCCGGGCTGGCCCGGGTCGAGGCGGAGATCGCCGAAGCCTGCCGGGCCGCCGGCCGTCGCCGTGAGGAACTGACCCTCATCGCGGTGAGCAAGACCTACCCCGCCTCCGACGTGCGGTTCCTGGCCGAACTCGGGATCACCGACGTCGGGGAGAACCGCGACCAGGAGGCCTCCGCCAAGGCGCGCGAATGCGCCGGGCTCGGTCTCCGCTGGCACTTCGTCGGCCAGTTGCAGACCAACAAGGTCCGCTCGGTGGTCGGTTACGCGGACGTCGTCCACTCGGTCGACCGCCCGCGCCTGGTCGCCGCGCTGAGCAGGGAGGCGCTCGCGGCGGGACGCCCGGTCACCTGCCTGGTGCAGGTCGCGCTCGACGGCGATCCCGGCCGGGGCGGGGCGAGGCCCGGGGAGGTGGAGGCACTGGCCGACGCCGTCGCCGCGGCGGAGGGGCTGGAGCTGGGCGGGGTGATGGCGGTCGCGCCGCTGGGCGAGGAGGCGGGCGCGGCGTTCGCGAGGCTGAGGGAGATCGCGCGGTCGGTCCAGAAGACCCACCCGGGCGCCGGTGTCATCTCGGCGGGAATGAGCGGGGACATATCCCAGGCTATCGCCAACGGCGCGACACACCTGCGTGTTGGTACGGCGTTGCTCGGTCGCAGGAAGCCCTTCGTCAGGTAATGTCCCTTCAAGTGGGCCTTGGCGTCCGCGTATCCGGACAGCGGTCGAACGGTGGTGAGCTCAAGGCGGTCGGGCTGGCCCCTCGGGCACATCTGAAGTAAGACGGAGGAAGAAGTAGCGATGGCCGGCGCGATGCGCAAGATGGCGGTCTACCTCGGTCTTGTTGAGGACGACCGCTACGAGAGATACGACAGCTACCCCGACGACGAGTACGAGGAGTTCGACGACGCGCGCCGCGAGGGTGACGAACGCCCTGGCACGGTCCACGACCTCCAGGACGACACCGATCCCGGCGTGCCCGCTCCGAGGCCCGCGACGGCCCTCCTGGAGCGCCGTACGACCGATCTGGCGCGCATCACCACGCTTCACCCTCGCACGTACAACGAGGCGCGGACCATCGGTGAGCACTTCCGTGACGGCACCCCCGTCATCATGAACCTGACCGAGATGGTTGACAGCGACGCCAAGCGGCTCGTCGATTTCGCGGCAGGTCTGGTCTTTGGCCTACACGGCAGCATCGAACGTGTTACCAACAAGGTGTTCCTGTTGTCCCCAGCCAATGTCGAGGTGACCGCCGAGGACAAGGCCCGAATCGCGGAACGCGGATTCTTCAACCAGAGCTAGAGTTCCACCATGAACAGTGACCGGCCCGACAGGTCCCGACGGGACAGAGGACGGCAGAGCGGAGTGGAGGCGGGTACGGACCGTGGGGATCGTTAGCGGGACCTTGGTCTTCATCCTGTCCATCTATCTCATCCTGCTGATCGGCAGAATGATCTTCGAGACGGTGCAGGCGTTCGCACGTCAGTGGCGCCCCACCGGCATCGTCCTGGTGCTGGCGGAAGCCGTGTACACGGTGACCGATCCACCTCTCAAGTTCCTCCGCCGTTTCATTCCACCACTCCGGTTGGGTACGGTGGCCTTTGACCTAAGCTTCACAGTGCTGTTCATTGTGGTCTTGGTCTTGATCCAACTCGTGTCCGCGCTTCGTTGATCGGGTACCGTCCCCCCGGACAGACTCCAAGCGCGCCAAGGAGACCGAAATGCCGCTGACGCCCGCCGACGTGCGGAACAAGCAATTCAGTACGACCCGACTTCGGCCGGGTTACGACGAGGAAGAGGTTGACGCCTTCCTCGATGAGGTCGAGTCCGAGTTGGACCGTCTCATTCAGGAGAACGAGGAGCTCCGCGCCAAGCTGGCGGAGTGCCTGCGGGGCAAGGTCCCCGGCGGTATGGGCATGGCCATGGCGCCCGCCCCCATCGCCGAGCCCAAGCCCGAGATGATGATGCAGCAGCCGGAGCCGATGCGCGCCCCCGAGCCGGTGCAGCATCAGCAGCCCGTTCCCGTCGGAATGGGAATGCCTCCGGCCGAGGACAACATGGACACCGCGGCCCGGGTGCTCGCCCTCGCGCAGCAGACCGCCGACCAGGCCATCGCCGACGCCCGCCGGGAGGCGGACGAGACGGTGACCCGGGCGCGCCGCGAGGCCGACGACATCCTCGGCAAGGCACGTCGCCAGGCCGAGCAGGTCATCGGTGACGCGCGTGCCCGAGCGGAGACGCTGGAGCGCGACGCGCAGGAGCGGCACCGTCAGGCCATGGGCTCCCTGGTGCAGACCCGCGACGAGCTCGAGCGCAAGGTCGAGGAGCTTCGCAGCTTCGAGCGCGAGTATCGCAGCCGTCTGAAGCTGTACCTGGAGAACCAGCTTGCCGAGCTGAACGTGGCTGCCGAGGGCAGCGGCGGGTTCCCGATCGTGAGCGGGCCTCCGGCCATGTCCCACGCGGTGGCTCAGGGCGGTCAGCCGACCCTCCAGAGCGCGCCCAACCCGTTCGGCGGCGACCCCTCGCAGCATTCTGGCGCCTTCCAGGGCGTTGACGGTCCTCACAACGACCGCCGCTAAGGTGTCGGGTCATCCCTTTGGCCCGCATCCGGGAGTCTCTCTGTGATCCTCATCAGCGCCGGTTTGGTACTCACGGCCATCGTCCTGCTCATCGCGGGGTTCGTGCTGGCCAAGCCGTTCCTGGTCATTTGGTCGATCGCGGTCAGCATGCTGTCCGCAGTCTTCCTGGTGATCGGGGCGTTGTTGCGCCGCCACGAGTTGTTCCCCGGCGGGGACGCCGGGGCCTCCCAGCCCCTTCCTCCGAAGGGACCGATGCCGGCCGGGCCACTCCCCGCGCCGCACGGTATGCCGGTCCAGCCGCACGGCATGCAGGCCCAGCTGCCGAACCAGCCCTCCGCGCCGCAGCAGATGATGGTGCGGCACGGGATGCCGCAGGTGCCCGCCGTCCCGACCCAGCCGCGACGCGGTCCGGTGGCCGGGCCGGCCACCGCCGCCGCGGCGAGGCGGGGCGCCCTGGACCCCGAGGCGATCGTGCTGGTCATCCCCGGCCGCAAGCGCTACCACGTCGCGGGATGCCGCCAGCTGGCCGGCAGGGATCATGAGGAGCTCACCCACGAGGAGGCGCGGGAGGAGGGCTTCACGCCCTGCACCACGTGCCTGCCCGCCGACGCCGGCTCCGGGTCCCAGTCGCGGGAGACCTCGCCCGGGCCGAGCAAGCCCGAAGCGCCGCTGAGCGTCTCCCACGAGTCCGGCTCCCTCGGCGAGGCTCGCGAGCCGGGCCCTCAGGAGGCCACGGCCCGCTTCACCTCCCCGTACCGTCCCGTGCAACCCCCCGTGCAGTCCGCGGCCCCGTCCGGCGGGCAGCAGGCCCCCGGAGCGCGGCCCGAGTCCCAGCGGCCCGAATCCCAGCGGTCCGAGTCGCAGCGGCCCGGAGGCGAGGCCACGCAGGCCCGCTTCGAGGCTTCGCAGACCAGGGCCGAGTCTCCTGCGGCTCCGGTGGCTCCGGCGTCCCGGATCTCCCCGGCGCCCTCGACGTCTCCGGCCGCCGGACGCGACGCCGCACCCGCCGGGCCGGCAACCTCCGCGACCGGGTACGAGAGCACCGCGTCCCGCCAGGAGACCCAGCGCTCCCCGCAGGAGCCCGTCGTCCCGGTCGCCCGGCCCTACGTCCGGTCGCCCGAGCCGCAGGAGCGGCCTCAGGAGGCCGCGAGCTCCCCGGCCCGCCCGGCGGAGCCGCCGGCCCGCCCGGCGATCCAGCTGCCGAGGGTCCCCGAGATCCCGCACGCCGCGTCCGAGGCCACCAGCTGGTTCAGCCGCGACGTGGTCGCGCAGGCCTCCGGGCAGGAGAGCACGGAGACCTCCGCGAAGACCGACTCCGCGAAGACCGAGCCCGCCGGCGGGAAGGCCCGCGCCGGGGCCGTCTCCGGCGGTGAGGTCTCCACGGAGGCGGAATCGGAGACCACGACCGCCGCCGGGCGGGACGCCTCCCCGGAGCCCTCGGGTTCCGGGAGAGAGACGACCGCCGAGGGCGGCGCCCCCGAACCGGTGGAGCCGGCCGAGACCGCACCCGGGCGCGCCGGGCGGCAGGTAGCGGCCGACTCCACCTCCGCGGAACACGCTCCGGCCCCCGGGTCGGCCCCGGCCGGCGCGACGCCCGAGGCCACCGCGGCCGAGGTGCCCGCCACCGGCTCCTCCCGCGACGACCGTGACGTCCCCGTCCGTGACGCCTCCCACGACCGTGACGCCTCCCACGACCGGGGCGACGACACCTCCCCCGGAGGTGTCCCGGCCGTCGAGGACCGGCCGCGTCCCGCGCCCCAGGAGCGGGAGGCGGACGGCGAGACGGTCACGGTCATCGTCGGCACCCGCCGCTTCCACGATTCCGACTGCCCCCTCGTCAAGGGCGCCAGCATCGGCGGCAGCGGCATCGAGACCATGTCCCGGGCCGAGGCCGAGAAGGCCGGCCTGAGCAACTGCCCGATCTGCCGGCAGGACCGCCGGACGTGAGCTGACCGGGCCGCGGGCCGCTCACCTCCGAGCCACCCGGGCACCGGGCCCGTCGTCGTGATGAACCAGGACGGCCGGGGGGGGGGGGGGGGCTGGCCCCCCCCCCCGCCCGCGTGGGGGCCCCACCGCGGTGCCCCCCGCGCCGCGCGGCGCCGCCCCGCCCGGCGCCCCCCCCCCAAGAAAA
>NZ_JBFAAE010000064.1:0-54581 GCF_040639575.1 Streptosporangium sp. NPDC023825
GCCAACGTCGACGTCTCCGCCTTCGCGGGGCAGAGCGTCCGGATCCTGGTCGAGGCCGGTGACGCCTCCGGCGCCTCCCTGGTCGAGGCCGGGGTGGACGACGTCAAGCTGACCCGCCAGTGAGCGGGACGGTGACCCGGCCGCGGTAGGCGAGACCGGGTGCGGCCCGCTCCTTCCCCTCCACGGGCCGTCCGGAACCCCTCCGGACGGCCCGGCACGCGGGTCGCACCCCTCGCGGAAGGAACTCCCTCTCGCGCAGGGACCGCTCGCGCAGTGACCGCTCGCGCAAGGCCCGCTCGCGCATGGACCACTCGCGCAAGGCCCGCTCGCGCAAGGGCCCCTTCGGGGCCGGTGGTCCGTCAGCTCGGATCGTCGAGCCGGGGCTCCTCGTGCGGGGCTCCCTTGAGCTCGTGGAACCCCGGGGTCGCGGCCACCAGCAGCGTCCCGTCCCACAGGCGGCCCGCCTGCTCGCCCACGGGAGCCCGGGAGATCACCGGGCCGAAGAACACCACGCGCTCGCCACCGGTGGCGGGGCCGGTGGCGGCGATCACCGGGGTGCCGACGTGCTCGCCGATCAGGCCGATGCCCTCCGCGTGCGAGGCGCGCACCGCCTCGTCGTAGGCCGTCGACGTCCCGGCCCCGGCCAGTTCCGGCGGCAGGCCGGCGGCGACGAGGGAGTCGTGCAGGGCACCGGCCCAGTCCTCCCCGCGAGCACGCCCGACGGTCCACATCGCGGTGTGGAGCCTCCCGAGCGCCTCCTGGCCGTACTCCTGCCGCACGGCCATGCAGATGCGCACGGGCACCCACAGGTACCCCTCCGTGTCCCCCTCGGGATCCTCGTCGCGGCCCTCGTTGAGCACCGACAGGCTCATCACGTGCCGGCGCACCTCGACGGGCCGCACCCGCTCCACCTCCGCCAGCCACCGGGAGGTGATCCAGGTGTAGGGGCAGGAGGGGTCGAACCAGAAGTCCGCGATCGTCCTGTCCGTCATTTCCCGTTCTCCGATCGTCGTCCTCTGGGCCGTGCCCGGGCAATATGCCACCTTCGCCGAGCCGCGCGCCACAACCGGCCCGCTCGCCTCCCCGTTCTCCGGCACGTAAAAAAATGTACCAGGTTTGCTTTTAAACCTGGTACGCCTTTACCGTACTCGCATGGCAGGACTACGGGAGCGGAAGAAGGAGCAGACCCGGCGGCGGATCGCCGCGGTGGCGCTGCGGCTGTTCGCCGAGCGCGGCTTCGACGCGGTGACCGTCAACGAGATCGCCGAGGCCGCCGAGGTGGCGAAGGTGACGCTGTTCAAGTACTTCCCGACCAAGGAGTCACTCGTCCTGCTGGGAGTGGGCCAGGAGGACCTGGCGGGGATCGTCGCCGCGCGGCCTCCCGGGCAGTCACCGCTGCAGGCGCTGCGGGAGCACTACCGCGGGTTCGCCACCGAGCCCGCGGAGGCCGTGGACAGGGACACGCTGATCGTCCAGATGCGGGTGATCTTCGCCAGCCCCGCGCTCAGCAGCGGGGCGAACGACCTGCTCCACGGCCAGCGTCTGGCGCTGGCCCGGGTGCTCGCCGAAGAGCGCGACGAGCTGACGGCCGCTCTGATGGCCGCCCAGATCACCGCCTCGGCGCTGACCCTGCAGGAGAGGTTCTTCCGCCACCTGGTCTCCGGCGCCTCGCTGGAGGAGGCGGGCAGCCGCCTCTGCGGGGACGTCGAGCTCGCCTTCGACCTACTGGAAAACGGTCTCGACCAACCGGGAGAGTAATGCGCGCAAAAGGGATCAACTATGACACCGGGTTCCTCCCCGGCCAGGACAACACCCGCAAGGTGTTCGACCCCGACGCCGTCCGGCACGACATGGGCGTCATCGCCGGCGAGCTGCACTGCGACGCCGTACGGATCTCCGGTGGCGATCCCGCGCGGCTGAGCGTCGCCGCCGGGCACGCCGCCGCGGCGGGGCTCGAGATCTGGTTCGCCCCCTTCCCCGTCGACCTCCCGGCCGAGGAGATGCTCTCCACCTTCGCCGACGCCGCGGAACGGGCCGAGGCCGTACGGCGCGGCGGGGCCGAGGTGGTGTTCGTGGCCGGATGCGAGATCAGCGCGTTCGGCCCCGGGTTCATCCCCGGCGCCACGTACCGCGACCGCATGCGGACGATAGACGAGGCCGACCTGGAGTGGTGGTCCTCGCTCGGCCCCGTCCTGGAACGGCTCAACGGCTTCCTGGCCGAGAGCGCGGCCGTCGTCAGGTCCCGCTTCGGCGGCCGGATCACCTACGCGGCGGCCCCCTGGGAGTTCGTCGACTGGGGCCCGTTCGACATCGTCGGCACCGACAGCTACCGGGCCGCCTACAACGCCGGCACCTTCAGGGAGGAGCTGCGCGAGAAGTTCAAGCACGGCAAGCCGGTCGCGGTGACCGAGTTCGGCACCTGCGCCTGGCGGGGCGCGGGCGAGCGCGGCGGCATGGCCTGGCTGCCGCCCGAGGGCGCCGTACGGGACGAGGGCGAGCAGGTGCGCTACCTCACCGAGCTGTTGGACGTCTTCGAGGAGGAGGGGGTGGACACCGCGCTGTGGTTCACCTTCGCGGGCTTCGGCCGCGTCGGGGACGGCGACCTCGCCTCCTACGGCGTGGTCAGGATGCTCGACCGGGAGCGCTGGACGCCGAAGGAGGTGTTCCACACGATGGCGGCCAGGTACGCCCGCGGCCGGGCCGTCTGACGGGAGCCGTCCCGGGGGCCGGAGGGCCGGGTCAGGAGGACGGGCGGTCGTAGACGCCGATCGCCCAGCGGCCGGGCTTGCTGCCCACCTTCGCCATCACCCGCTCCAGCACCCGCGTGTCCATCCGCGGGCCGATCAGAGCCCAGATCATGTAATGCCCGCGGCACATCCCCGTCCTCTCCACCTCCTTCTCCGGGCACTTCAGCTTTTTGAGCGCTTCACGGGAGATGCGCGGCCTGGGGGGAAGCACCCAGACCGTTGCGCTCTGCTCGCGCGACGTCCAGCCGGGGGGCACCGACTCCTTGCCGTGCTGCGAGGTCAGCCCCGGCCGGCCGCTGCCGCATTCGCCGGCGGAGCCCGAGCGGTGTTTTCCCGCCCCGGTCACCTTGACCACCACCGCCCTCGGGTCCTCGCAGACGACCCGGAATCCGGTGAAGACACTGGTCGGGGTGAACGTCAGGGTGCGTTTCACGCCCAAGGTATTCGACCGGTACGCGTAGATAAGACGCATTTCATGACGATTCATCAGGTCGTTGACGGTCGCGGGAAGGTCCTTGCCGGAGACGGGCGGGACGGCGGTGGGGACGGGCGTGGGGTCGGCGGCGACGGCCACGATCGGCGCCTCGCCCCCGCCCCGGCCGGTCAGCGACGGCACCACCACGGCGACCGCCAGCGCCCCGGCGGTGAGGACCGCCGCGGCCGCGGCCGCCGTCCGCCGCCGCCGGATCGCCCGGCCCCTGGCGAGGATCGCCTCCAGCCGGTCTGTGCTCCCGACGCCCCCGCCGGCCCCGCTGCCGCTGCCCGCGCCGCGCTCCTCCAGGAGCGTCCTGAGGTCGTCCTCGGTGTTGCTCATCGCCGCGCTCCCATCGTCTCCTGGATCCCCTGGTCCACCCTGAGGCGGGTGAGAGCCCTGTTGAGCTGGCTCTTCACCGCACCGACCGAGCATTCGAGCACCCGGGCCACCTGGGTCAGCGGCAGCTGCTCGAAGTAGTGCAGGACGACCACCGCGCGCTGGCGCCCGGACAGGGTGCCGATCGCCGTCCACAGCGCGTCCCGATCGCCGACGTCGCTCGTGAAGTCCTGCCCGTCCGGCCGTTCTGGCAGCTCCCCCGTCGGGATCTCCCGCCGCCAGCGCCGCCGCCACCAGGAGGCGTGGGTGTTGGCGATGATCCGGTAGACGTACGGGTCCGGATCGCCGTCGATCCGCCGCCAGGCGAGCCAGGCCCTGGCCAGCGCCGTCTGCACCAGGTCCTCGGCGATCGCCCGGTCCCTGGTGAGGAGGTACGCCGCTCGCAGCAGCCGCTCGTGGCGCTGCTCGACGTACTCCGCGAACTCCGTCATCGTGCCTCCGCCTCGGTGCTCCGATGATGACTACCGTCCGGCGGGCGGGTTCGGTTTACGGCGGATCACGAAAGAATCGCGGCCGGCATCGGCCGAACGGCCGGGTCACAGTTGCTCCGCCGCTCCGCTAGCCTCGCGTAGGTTACGCACGCGCTGGTACGGAAGGTGCTCATGTGATGGGCTGGTTCGAAGCGGTGGTCCTCGGACTGATTCAGGGATTGACGGAGTTCCTGCCGATCTCCTCCAGTGCCCACATCAGGGTCGTGTCGGCGTTCTTCGGCTGGGAGGACCCCGGGGCCGCGTTCACCGCGGTCATCCAGCTCGGCACCGAGGCCGCGGTGGTGATCTACTTCCGCAAGGAGATCTGGGAGATCATCTCCACCTGGACCCGCTCCTTGTGGACCCCCGACCTGCGCGCCCACCACTCCGCCCGGATGGGCTGGTACGTCATCGTCGGCACCATCCCGATCGTGGTGCTCGGCCTGCTCTTCGAGGACTCCATCGACAACGCCTTCCGCGACCTGCGCCTGATCGGCACGACCCTGATCGTCTTCGGCCTGGTCCTGTGGTTCGCCGACCACACCGCCCGCAACAGGCTCACCCTGGAGCGGCACCTCAGCTTCACCCACGCCCTCATCTACGGCTTCGCCCAGTCGCTCGCCCTCATCCCCGGCGTGTCCCGCTCCGGCGGCACCATCAGCGCCGGGCTGCTGCTGGACTACCGCCGCGAGGAGGCCGCCAAGTACTCCTTCCTGCTCGCCATCCCGGCCGTGCTGGGCGCGGGCTTCCTGCAGCTGTTCAAGATCGGCGAGGGGAAGGCGCCCGAGTGGGGCCCCACGATCCTGGCCACCGTGATCTCGTTCATCGTGGGCTACCTAGCGGTCTCGTGGTTCCTGAAGTACATCAGCACCCACCGCTTCACCGGCTTCGTGATCTACCGGATCGCCCTCGGGATCATCATCATCGCCCTGGTGAGCTTCGGGGTCCTCGACCCCTCGGCCTAGAGCCCGCCCGGCGAACGATCACGGCTCGCGCGGCCGGGAGAAGTGCGCCCGTCACGTGAACGGTCTTGGTGAAAAGCAGGGAGAACCGGGACTTGGTGAAAAGCAGGGAGAACCGGGACTTTGAAAGCGACATTTCCGGTAAGGACTATTAAGACGTAACAAAATGGTTGTCTCATGCCGACACCGGCTGCGGGGTGAGCAGTGTCGAACGCGTCACGTGGACAGGGCCGTTCCGAAGGCGAGCCCGGCGATCGCCCACGCCGTCCGGCCGCGACAGGACTCGCGACAGGACAGGGCCCCCTCCGCCCGCCAGGACCACCCGGGCCGCCCGAACCGCCCGGCTCGCCGCGGGCTCCACGAGCCTCCCCGGGGGATGGGCGAGGTGCCCGATGAGCACGCGATCGATCAACGACCACGCCCTGCTGTCGGACTGCCGATCCGCCGCGCTGGTCACCTCCGACGGCTCGGTGGACTGGCTGTGCCTGCCGCGGTTCGACAGTCCGGCGCTCTTCGCCCGGCTGCTCGACGAGGACGCCGGATACTGGTCGATCCGCCCCACCTGCCCCACCGAGGTCACCCGCCGGTATCTGGAGCACACCCTGGTGCTCGAGACCACCTTCCGCGGCCGGGACGGAACCGTGGTGCTCCTCGACGCCCTCGCCCTGGGCAGCCGGGAACGCGGGCACTCGCTGGGCGCGTCCTCGCCCGGCCTGCTCCTGCGTCAGGTGACCTGTGTCGAAGGTCGCGTGCCCGTGGAGGTGGCGTACGCGCCGCGGCCCGAGTTCGGGCTCATCCACCCCCTGATGCAGCCTGTCCGAGGCGGCCTGATCGCGCGTGGCGGGGCCAACGTCCTCGCCCTGTCCAGCCCCGTCGAGCTGCGGGTGAGCGGCTCGGTCGCGGACGTCGTCGTCACCCTGCGCGCCGGGCAGAGCCTGGGGTTCGCCCTGCAGGCCGGCTGGGCGTGGGCGCCCGACCCGCTGCGCCGTACTCCCCGGTACATCGCGCGCCGGGCGAAGGACACCGTCTCGGGCTGGCGCTCCTGGTCGCGGCATCACGCCGACTACGAAGGCCCGTGGCGTGAACAGGTGAACCAGAGCGGCCGGGTGCTGCGTGCGATGACGTACTCCCCCACCGGGGCCATCGTGGCCGCGGCCACCACCTCCCTGCCCGAGAGCATCGGCGGGGAGCGCAACTGGGACTACCGCTACACCTGGATCCGGGACGCCAGTTTCACCCTGCAGGCCCTGTCCACCGCCACCTGCAAGGTCGAGGAGACCGCCTTTTTCGCCTTCCTCGCCAACGCCTCCGCCACCCAGCTCGACCGCGGCGTCGACCTGCAGATCATGTACGGCGTGGGCGGCGAACGCGATCTGAGCGAACGGCACCTGCCGCACCTGCGCGGCTGGCGGGGCAGCGCGCCGGTGCGGGTCGGCAACGACGCCTGGCACCAACGCCAGATCGACGTCTACGGAGAGTTGCTCGACGCGGCCCATCAGATCTACCGCGACACCGGCCCCCTCGACCCGTTCACCCGCGCGTTTCTGGTCAGGGTGGCCGAGACCGCCGCCCGTCGCTGGCGGGAGCCCGACCAGAGCCTGTGGGAGATCCGCGGGTCCGGCCGCCACTTCACGCACTCCAAGCTGATGTGCTGGGTGGGACTGGACCGGGCCATCGCGCTGGCCCCGATGCTGGGGGCCGGCGCCCGGATCGCCGACTGGACGCGCACTCGGGAGGAGATCCGCGCCGCGATCCTGGCCCAGGGCTGGAACGAGCGCGCGGGTGCCTTCACCCAGACGTTCGACGGCACCGACCTCGATGCCGCCGTGCTGGTGATGCCCATGGTCGGGTTCCTCCCTCCGGACGATCCGCGGGTGCGGTCCACCGTGCACGCCGTCGCCACCCACCTGACCGACGACCGAGGCCTGGTACACCGCTACCACGCCACCGACGGGCTCCCCGGCCAGGAGGGCACGTTCCTGCTGTGCACCTTCTGGCTCGCGCAGGCCCTGGCCCTCACGGGACAGGGTGCCGCGGCCAGGCGGGCGTTCGAGACCGCCGCGTCGTACACCAACGACGTCGGCCTGCTCGCCGAGGAGGTCGACTCGGCCACCGGGGAGCCCCTCGGCAACTTCCCGCAGGCTTTCAGCCACATCGGCCTGATCAACGCCGCCCGCGCCATCGGCGACATCACCTGACTCCCGGTGCCGGTGGCGAGCCGGGCGCTGCCGGCAGGTGCCGGTACGCCGGACCGGTCGAGACGATGGAGCGCTCAATCGGCTCGTGGGCCCGCGCCCCGCATCCCCCGGCCGGCCTGTGGTCCTGCCCGGCGCCCCGCACCCCCCGGCCGGCCTGTGGGTCCTGCCCGGCGAGCCGCTGATACGGCCCGGCGTAGACTGGGCACACGCAGGACATTCGCGACGCGTCATGCGAGGGGATACCCGTATGAGAATGCGACCCGCGGCCGCCCGCGATCTCCAGACCGCGGGGGCCTCAGCACTTCGTTTCGGGCTGGCGCTCAACCTGGTGGTGATCGGGCGGCTCAAGTTCGAAGACTACGAGGTCGAGAACATCCGCCCCCTGATCACCTCGAGCCCGCCGTTCTCGCGGCTCGCCGACATGCTCGGCGAACAGCGGCTGGCCAGGCTCATCGGCGTGTCGGAGATCGCGATCGGATCGCTGATCGCGGCGAAATCCTTCGCCCCCAGGGCCTCGGCCCTCGGCAGCCTGGCGGCGGCGGGGATGTTCACCTCCACGCTCAGCTTCCTGATCACCACGCCGGAGGCCTGGCAGGAAAGGCGCGGGGAGCCGAAGCTCTCCCTCGCGGGCCAGTTCCTGCTGAAGGATCTCGTCCTTCTGGGAGCCTCCCTGTTCACCGCCGCCGAATCCCTGCGGGCCGCCTCGCGCCCGTAGTCCCCGATTCCGGCCGGGGCCGATGATCGCGGGTGGTCTCGTCGAACGGACGAAAGGCCGGTCGGCTGATCAGCCGGCCGGTCTTTCGCGTCCGGGTGCCCGCCGTCCGGCGGCTCGCTAGCACTCGCTGTCGGCGACCACCCAGTGGTTGGGGCCGGTCTGCTTGAGACCGTGCGTGACGAGGGTGTTCCACAGGCCCATGGCGTTGTCGGACCCGTTGGCGTAGGTGTAGCCGCCGGAGTGGTAGGCCCGTCCGGCGACGGTGTGGGCGTAGTTGCTCGCCCTGACGCAGGTCTGGGGCACCGTCGGGGTGGGGGTCGGGGTCGGGGTCGGGGTGACGGTCGGGTCCGGGGTCGGCTGCGTGCCACCGATCAGGCCGAAGAACTGCGCGTCGTGGTAGGCCGAGCAGATGGTGTCGAGGAAGTACGCCGCCGCGCTGCCGCACTGGTCGGCGGCGCCGCCGGGATCGATCGGCAGGCCGTGTCCCATGCCGGTGATCTCGTACACGCGCACCACGTCGTTCCCGTACACCTTCAGGGAGGTGCCGCCGGTGAGGCTCCGCGTGGAGGTGGGGCTCTGCGAGACGCCCCGCACGTTCGTCCACTGGTCGCGCAGCTGGGTGGCGTTGGCCGGGACGACGGTGTAGTCGGCCGTTCCCTGCCAGATCGCGACGCGCGGGTACGGCCCCGAGTAGCCGGAGTGGGCGCCGCGCACCAGGTCGCCCCACTGCTGCGGGGTCTTGCTGACCTGACCGCGCTGGCAGGGGGAGGCCTGGAGAAGGCTGGTGGCGCACCGGTACGCGAGCCCGGCCCCGATCGAGCCGCCCGCGAAGACGTCCGGGTACGTGGCGAGCATGACGGCCGACATCGCCCCGCCCGCCGACAGGCCGGAGACGTAGACGCGCGCCGGGTCGGCCCCGTAGGTGGAGACCGCGTAGGCGACCATCGAGCGGATCGAGGCGGCCTCGCCCTGGCCCCGGGTGGTGTCGCCGGTCTCGAACCAGTTGAAGCAGCTCGACCCGTTGTTCGCGCTGCTGGTCTGCGCCAGCACGAGGGTGAATCCCGACTGGTCGGCGTACTTGCGCCACCCCGAGCTGGCGAAGTAGCCGCTCGCGTTCTGCGTGCAGCCGTGCAGCAGGACCACCAGCGGGCGTCCGGCGGTCGACCCGTCGGGCCGGTAGCTGTACATGGTGAGATTGCCCGGGTTGCTGCCGAACGAGCCGACCTGGACGAGCGACGCGGCCCGGGCGGGAGACGTCGTCGCGGTCGCCGCGCCGAGGAGTCCGAGCAGTCCGAGCGACAGGGTGAGAAGGATGCGGAGAAGACCCGCCGGAAGGGATGCGGTCATGGCGTGCTCCTTTGTGGCCCTGTGACCTGTGTCACCGGCCCTTACCAGCGCACGTTAAAACCGTCGTAACCCGTTTGACATGTTCCCGAGACACACTCTTCGTCCCCGCGTTATGGATCACACGGTGGCGGGCTTTCCCCTCCCCGGGTCTTCCCCTCCCCGTACCTCCCGGGCCCCGGGCTCGCCCGGACTCACCGGGCGCCACGGGCTCGACGGGCTCGACGGGCTCGGGCCCAGGCGATCGCCGCGTCTCACCGGGTACCGGACTCGGGGACACTGGACGGGTGCGTTCCGACTGGTCCGGCCTGCCCGTACGTCACGCCCTGCCCGAGTTGCTCGCGGCGCTGGACGGGCGGGGCGTCGCCGTGCTCACCGCTCCCCCGGGCACCGGCAAGACCACGCTCGTCCCGCTCGCGCTGGCCGGGCTCCTCGACGGCT
Source organism: Streptosporangium sp. NPDC023825 (assembly GCF_040639575.1). Lineage (NCBI taxonomy): Bacteria > Bacillati > Actinomycetota > Actinomycetes > Streptosporangiales > Streptosporangiaceae > Streptosporangium > Streptosporangium sp. NPDC023825. The sequence continues at coordinate 9,749 of NZ_JBFAAE010000064.1, forward strand.
CGGCGCCCAGGCGGGTGATCGTGGCCGAGCCGAGGCGGATGGCGGTACGGGCGGCGGCGAGGCGGATGGCGTGGCTGCTGGAGTCCGAGGTGGGGGCGGAGGTCGGGTTCTCGATACGCGGCGAGCGCAGGGTGGGTCCGAGGACGGTCGTCGAGGTCGTCACCACGGGAGTCCTCCTGCAGCGGCTCCAGCGCGACCCCGAGCTCGAAGGCGTGGACGCGGTCCTGCTCGACGAGTGCCACGAGCGCCACCTGGACGCCGACACCGCGCTGGCGTTCCTCCTCGACGTCCGCGCCGCGCTCCGCCCCGACCTGCGGATCGTCGCCACCTCCGCCACCGCCGACGCCGCCCCCTGGGCCCGCCTCCTCGGCTCCCCCGGCGACGCCGCCCCCTCCGAGATCCCCGGTGAACCCGGTGAACCCGGTGAACCCGGTGAACCCGGTGAACCCGGTGAACCCGGTGAACCCGCGCCGATCGTGCACGCCTCCGGCACCATGCACCCGGTCACGCCCGTCTGGGCACCGCCCACCGGGCCCGTCGCACCACCCCACGGCATGCGGGTGGACCCGGCGTTCCTGGCCCACGTCGCCGGTGTCGTACGGCGCGCGCTGGCCGAGCACGAGGGGGACGTGCTCTGCTTCCTGCCGGGCGTCGGCGAGATCGGCCGGGTGGCCGCGATGCTCCCCGGCGTCGAGGTCCTCCAGGTGCACGGCCAGGCCCCGGCCCGCGTCCAGGACGCGGTCCTGTCCCCGGGCGACGGAAGGAGGGTGGTGCTCGCCACCTCGGTCGCCGAGTCGAGCCTGACCGTGCCGGGCGTGCGGATCGTGGTCGACTCCGGCCTGGCCAGGGAGCCCCGCACCGACCACGCGCGCGGTCTCGGTTCGCTCACCACCGTCCGCGCCTCCCGGGCCTCGGCCGTCCAGCGGGCGGGGCGGGCGGGCCGCGAGGCGCCGGGCGTGGTCTACCGGTGCTGGTCGCGGGCCGAGCACGACCGGCTGCCCGAGCACGCGCGACCCGAGATCGCGCTCGCCGACCTGACCGGCTTCGCCCTCCAGGTCGCCTGCTGGGGCGATCCGGCCGCCACCGGCCTGGCCCTGCTCGACGCGCCGCCACCCGCCGCGATGGACGCCGCCCGCCGCACCCTGTACGCCCTGGGCGCTCTGGACTCCCCCGGCACCACGCGGCCACCGGGCGCGCCGGAGCACTCGCCGGATCTTCCTCCCGTGGGCCGGGTGACCGACCGGGGACGGCGGATGGCCGGGGCCGGGGTCCATCCACGCCTGGCACGGGCCCTGATCGACGCCGGTACAGCCGGTACGGCCACCGGCACGGACGGGACCGACGCCGGTTCCCGGGCCGCCGAGGTCGTGGCGCTGTTGTCGGAGCAACTGCCCAGGGACGCGGGCGACGACCTGGTGGCGGTCTGGCGCTCCGCGCGCCAGGGCGGTGACGGTTTCCCCGCCCGCTGGCGCCAGGAGGCGGGACGCTTGGCGCGGGCCGTACCCGGCACCGCCCGGCGTACGGACCGGAAAGCGGCGGGTGGCGTCCGGCCGGGGAACAGCGACGACGCCGTGGCCGGGACGGTCGTGGCGCTGGCCTACCCGGAGCGGGTGGCGCGGCGGCGCGGCGGCGCGTACCTGATGGCCTCGGGAACGGCCGCGGAGCTGCCGCGCGGGTCGCGGCTGGGGACGGCGGAGTGGCTGGCCGTCGCGGTCGCCGACCGGCCCACCGGAGCGGCGTCCGCCAGGATCAGGCAGGCGGTGGTGATCGACGAGGAGATCGCCAGGCTCGCCGCGGCCTCCCTGTACAGCTCCGGTGAGGAGATCACCTGGCATACCCCGCCGGGAGGACGGCGCGGCGACGTGTCGGCGCGGCGGGTGGAGCGGCTGGGCGCGATCGAGCTGTCCAGCGGCGCGCTCCGCGGCGCCGACGTGCGGCCCGCCGTCCTGGAGGGCCTGCGCGCGGAGGGCCTGTCGATCCTGCGCTGGACGCCCGAGGCCGTGGCCCTGCGCGAGCGGCTGGCCTTCTGCCGCCGCACGCTCGGCGACCCGTGGCCCGCGACGGACGACGACGCGCTGATCGGCGCGGCCGACCGCTGGCTGGAGCCCGAGCTCTCGCGGGCCCGCCGCCGGTCCGACCTGGAGCGCCTCGACGTGGTCTCCGCGCTGCACCGCCTGGTCCCGTGGAACGCCCGGCTGGCGGAGGTGGCCCCGGAGCGGGTCGAGGTGCCGAGCGGGTCGCGGGTCAGGATCGACTACTCGGGCGAGCAACCGGTGCTGGCCGCCAAGCTTCAGGAGCTGTTCGGCTGGGCCGAGGCGCCGCGCGTCGCCGGGGTCCCGCTGGTGATCCACCTGCTCTCCCCCGCGGGCCGCCCGGCCGCCGTCACCGCCGACCTGGCCTCCTTCTGGCGCGAGGGCTACCGCGCGGTCCGCGCCGAGCTCCGCGGGCGCTATCCCCGCCATCCCTGGCCCGACGATCCCCTGTCGGCCACCGCCACCCGCCGCACCAACCCCCGCCGCTGACCCCGGCGAGCCGGAAGCCCGGGTACGCCGGGTGAAATAACGCCGATGAGCCGGACAAGTCATCTGATTGAGACGTAGGGCGCTTCCCCTTACGCATTCGCCAGACCACACTCGGTGCATGTCGTGGGTGGGAAGTTCCGCAGTGGAGATCGCGGATGCCGTGCGACGGGGGAAGGTCACGGCACCCGTGGTGGTCGCCGAGCACCTCGACGCCATCGCCGAGCGCGACGGGCGGGTCGGGGCGTTCCGCGTGGTCCTCGCCGAGCGGGCGCTGGCCGAGGCGCGAGCCCTGCAGGAGCGGGAGGACCTGTCCGGGCTGCCGCTCGCCGGGGTGCCGATCGCGATCAAGGACAATGTCGCGACCCGCGGGGAGGCGTCGCGCAACGGTTCGGCGGCGACGCCCGACGTGCCCGCGGACGAGGATCATCCCGTGGTCGCCAGGCTGAGGGCGGCGGGCGCGGTGGTCGTCGGCATCACCAACGTGCCGGAGCTGTGCCTGGCCGGATTCTCCGACAGCGTGTACGGCGTCACCCGCAACCCGTGGGACCCGAGCCGCACCGCCGGCGGCTCCTCGGGCGGGAGCGCGGCGGCCGTGGCGGCGGGCATGGTCCCGCTGGCCCACGGCAACGACGGGCTGGGCTCGCTGCGCATCCCCGCCGCCTGCTGCGGCCTGCTCTCGATCAAGCCGGGACACGGGCTGGTCCCGCCGCCGGAGCACGACTGGTACGGGATGTCGGAGAACGGGCCGCTGGCCACCACCGTGGCCGACCTCGCCCTCGCCCTCGCCGTCATGGCGGGCGACATGTCGCTGGCGACGCCCGGGGAGAGCGAGGCCCTGGGCGTGGGCCGCGCCATCGACGACTACCCGGGCGGGCTGACCCTGTCGGAACCGCTGAGGCTCCGGGTCGCGGTCGCGCCGATGCCGCTGCCGCCGGGGCTCTCGGTGGACGCCGAGTTCCAGCGGGCGGTGACCGAGGCGGCGGAGGCTCTGGGCGCGGCGGGGCACACCGTGGTGGACCACCCCGAGCGGATGTCCCTCCGGGTCGGCGCCGCCGCCGTGGCCACCTGGTTCGCGTGCGCCAGGGGCGACGTCGAAGGCCTCGACCCGCGCGGGCTGGAGCGGCGCACCAGGTCCCTGGCGAGGATGGGCCGACTGCTCGCCAGGTTCGGGGCGGACGGCGCGGCGGGCCGCGACCGCTGGCGCGCGTACGGCGCCGACCAGTGGTTCGGGAACGCCGACGTGCTCGTCACCCCGACGCTCGCCGCCGTGCCGCCGCCCGCCGAGCGCTGGGGCCACCGGGGGCTGCTGGCCAACGCCCGCGTCAACCTGGCGTACGCGCCCGCCACCGCGGCCTGGAACATGGCCGGCTGGCCGGCCATGAACGTCCCGTACGGCAGGCACTCCACCGGCACGCCGATCGGGGTCCAGCTCGTCGCGGCACCGGGCGGCGAGGCGCAACTCCTGGCCCTGGCCGGCCAGCTGGAGGCCGCCCGCCCCTGGACCCGCCACGCCCCGCTCACCTGACCACCGGCCCCGCCGGTCCCGCCAGGCCCGGCGGCCCGGACGCGGCGGGACTGACGCGGCGGGACTGACGCGGCGGGACTGACGCGGCGGGACTGACGCGGCAGAACGGATCCGGCGGGACGGACGCGGCAGAACGGATCCGGCGGGACGGACCCGGCGACGCCTGGCGCGCCGGACCTGGCGGACCGGGCGTCGCAGACCGGACGTCGCAGACCGGACGCGACGGAGCCTGGTGGGGCCTGGCGACGCCTGACGGAGCCTGGCGCGCGTCAGGCCGGGCGCGTCAGACGCCGGTGGGGTGCCAGACGGTCTTGGTCTCCAGGAAGGCCGTCAGGCGCCTGGTGCCGGGGTCGGCGGACCAGTCGGTCGCCGCGGGGCGGAAGACCCGCTTGAGGTTCTCCGCCGCCGCCTCCTCGCACGTGACCGCCAGGCCCTCGTCGGCGACCCCGGTGAGGTCGAGGGCGTTGACGTCCATGTGCGCGGCCAGCCAGGGGGCGATCTCGGCGACCGAGCCGGTGAGGATGTTCACCACCCCGCCGGGCAGGTCCGAGGTGGCGAGCACCTCTGCCAGGGTGATCGAGGGCAGCGGGGCGCGCTCGCTCGCGATCACGACGCAGGTGTTGCCCGTGACGATCACCGGGGCGATCACCGAGACGAGCCCCAGCAGCGGCTCGTCGGGGGCCACCACCGCGACCACGCCGGTCGGCTCCGGCGAGGAGATGTTGAAATAGGGCCCGGCGACCGGGTTGGTGGACCCGGCGACGGCGGCGATCTTGTCGGACCACCCCGCGTACCAGACCAGCCGGTCGACGGCCGCGTCCACGACCTCCCCGGCCTTCTTCGTCCCGGTCTCCGCCAGCTCGGCGACGAACTGGGCCCGGCGGCCCTCCAGCATCTCGGCGACGCGGTAGAGGATCTGCCCCCGGTTGTACGCGGTGGCGCCCGACCAGCCGCCGAAGGCCTTGCGCGCGGCCGTCACCGCGTCGCGGGCGTCCTTGCGGGAGGCCTTGGACGCGTTGGCGAGGAAGTCGCCCCTGGAGGAGGCCACGGCGTAGGACCTTCCGCTCTCGGAGCGCGGGAACGCCCCGCCGATGTACAGCTTGTACGTCTTGCGCACGGCGAGCCGCGCGGGCCCGTGGCCCGCCCTGCCCTCGACGCCCTCGACGCCTCCGCCACCCTCGCCGGCCCGGTTTCCCGCGCGGCCCGCGACGTCCTCGCTCGTACCGTCCGCCGCGGGGGCACCGGCCTGCTTGCCCGCCCGTGCACGGCCCGGCCGCTCCGCCTTACTCATTTCCCAGCCCTCTCCACGAGCTCTCCTGCTGCGCCAGCCGGGCCGGCACGAAGATCTGACCGCAGCGGCTCACGCCGCACCGGTGGGCGAACCAGCCCCGCAGCACCGGCCGTCCGGCGCGGGCGAAGCCGTGGCCCCGGGTGCTCTGGGCACGGCGGGGGCGGCGTCTGGCCCTGTGATGCTCACACATCGAGATACGCCTCCAGCCCGTGCCGCCCGCCCTCGCGCCCGTATCCGGACTCCTTGTAGCCGCCGAACGGCGAGGTGGGGTCGAACCGGTTGAAGGTGTTGGCCCAGACGACGCCGGCGCGGAGCCTGTCCGCCATCCACAGGATGCGCGAGCCCTTCTCCGTCCACACGCCCGCCGACAGGCCGAACGGGGTGTTGTTGGCCTTCTCCACCGCCTCGGCCGGGGTGCGGAAGGTCAGCACGGACAGGACCGGGCCGAAGACCTCCTCGCGGGCGATCCGGTGCGACTGGGCGACGCCGGTGAAGATGGTCGGCGGGAACCAGAAGCCCTTGTCGGGCAGCGAGCAGGCCGGGGACCAGCGCTCGGCGCCCTCCGCCTCCCCCAGGTCGGACAGCTCGCGGATCTTGGCGAGCTGGGCCGCGGAGTTGATCGCGCCGATGTCGGTGTTCTTGTCCAGCGGGTCGCCCAGCCGGAGGGTGCCGAGCCGCCGCTTCAGCGCGTCGAGCAGCTCCGTCTCGATCGACTCCTGCACCAGCAGCCGGGAGCCCGCGCAGCAGACGTGGCCCTGGTTGAAGAAGATCCCGTTGACGATGCCCTCGACGGCCTGGTCGAGCGCGGCGTCCTCGAAGACGATGTTGGCGGCCTTGCCGCCGAGCTCCAGGGTGACCTTCTTGCCGGTGCCCGCGACCGACCTGGCGATCCGGCGGCCGACCTCGGTGGAGCCGGTGAAGGCCACCTTGTTCACGTCGGGGTGGTTCACCAGGGCGGCGCCGGTCTCGCCCGCGCCGGTCACGATGTTGACCACGCCGGGCGGCAGGTCGGCCTGCGCGCAGATCTCCGCGAACAGCAGCGCGGTCAGCGGGGTGGTCTCCGCGGGCTTGAGGACGACCGTGTTGCCGCAGGCCAGCGCGGGCGCGATCTTCCACGCGAGCATGAGCAGCGGGAAGTTCCACGGGATGACCTGGCCGGCCACCCCGAGCGGGCGCGGGCTGGGGCCGTACCCGGCGTAGCCGAGCTTGTCGGCCCAGCCGGCGTAGTAGAAGAAGTGGGCCGCCACCAGGGGCAGGTCCACGTCGCGGGACTCGCGGATCGGCTTGCCGTTGTCCAGGGACTCCAGCACGGCCAGCTCGCGCGAGCGCTCCTGGATGATGCGCGCGATCCGGAACAGGTACTTGGCCCGCTCCGAGCCGGGCATCGCCGACCAGACGCCGAACGCCTTGCGGGCGGCCTGGACCGCCCGGTCGACGTCGGCCTCGGTGGCCCAGGCGACCTCCGCCAGGACCTCTTCGGAGGCCGGGTTGACGGTCTTGTTGCGGTTCTCACCCTGGGAGTCGACCCACTCGCCGCCGATGAACAGGCCGTAGGACGGCCTGATGTCGACGACGTCACGCGACTCGGGCGCCGGTGCGTACTCAAACATGTGAACGCCTTAGTCGAGGGTGAAGTAGTCGGGACCCGCGTACCTGCCGGTGGTCATCTTCTGGCGCTGCATCAGCAGGTCGTTGAGGACGCTGGAGGCGCCGAGCCGGAACCAGTCGGGGTCGAGCCAGCCGTCTCCGACGGTCTCGTTGACCAGGACGAGCATCTTGATCGCGTCCTTGGTGGTCTTGATGCCGCCCGCGGGCTTCACCCCGACCTTGCGGCCGGTCGCGGCCAGGAAGTCGCGGACCGCCTCCAGCATGACCAGCGTCACGGGGAGGGTCGCGGCCGGCTGCACCTTTCCGGTGGAGGTCTTGATGAAGTCGCCCCCGGCGAGCATGGCCAGCCAGGACGCGCGGCGCACGTTGTCGTACGTGGACAGCTCGCCGGTCTCCAGGATCACCTTCAGATGGGCGTCTCCGCACGCGGCCTTGATAGCGACGATCTCCTCGTAGACCTTGAGGTAGTCGCCCGAGAGGAACGCGCCCCGGTCGATGACCATGTCGATCTCGTCGGCGCCGGCCGCCACCGCGAAGGTGGTGTCGGCGATCTTGACGTCGAGCGAGGAGCGCCCGCTGGGGAAGGCGGTCGCGACACTGGCCACCTTGACACCGGAGCCCTTCACGGCCGCCGCGGCCTCGGCGACCATGTCGGGGTAGACGCACACCGCGGCCACCTTGGGCACGGAGGGGTCGGCCGGGTCGGGGTGGACGGCCTTGGCGCACATCGCGCGGACCTTGCCCGGGGTGTCCGCGCCCTCCAGGGTCGTCAGGTCCACCATGCCGATGGCGAGATCGATGGCCCGGGCCTTGGCCGTGGTCTTGATGGATCGGGTGCCGAGCATCGCGGCGCGCTGGTCGGCGCCCACGCGGTCGACACCGGGCAGGCCGTGCAGGAAGCTTCGCAGCGCGACGTTGGACGTTGCCACGTCGGTGAGCGAGGTCGTCATAGTTGACACCTCTCCAGCATGCCTACTGGTGTGATTACTTCCAAACTGGACCCTGCCCAGCGACCCTGCCGGTTTTCGTCAACATCCGCCGAGCGGCCCGCGCGCGGGGGCGCCCCGCCGCCCGGGGACCCGGCGGTGACACGGGGCCGTTCCGGGAGACGTCGGGACCGGGACCCCCTGCCGGAGAGGCGAATCGGTGCCGTCTAGGTAGTCCCGGGACGGCCTAGGCGTGATCTAGGTAGTGCCGGGGCGAGAAGCGCCCCGGGAGATAGGACATCCTCCCGATGTGGGACCCGGGGCCTTAGGGCGAATCTTGAGTCTGTAAGGAAAACGCGCCGCGAGGCGCCACACCAGGGAGGAACCCCCATGGGTCCCGAGCTCCACCTTCAGATGATCGCCCACCGCACCACCGAACTCCGCGAGGAGGCCGACAGCTACCGCCGCGCCCGTGAGGCGCAGGGGGACCGCAAGGCCCACTCTTCCGAGAAGCGCCGCCGGGGCCTCTTCGGCAAGATCATCCCGGCATGACCCCGCCCCGAGAGCCCGGCCGCTCCCATCTGCCCGGCCGGGCCTCCCTGCCCCCCTGAACCATCGATTTCACCGAGCGAAAAATAAGGAGATCACACCTTTAAGGCATGACATGCTGGCAGACATGGTGGGTCGGGCGGTAAGTCCCGTCTTCGTGGGGCGGGAGCGAGAGCTCGCGGACCTGACCGAGGCGTTCGAGCAGGCCCGGAAGGACGCGGCGGTGACCGTGCTGCTCGGTGGCGAGGCGGGCGTCGGCAAGTCGCGGCTGATCGGGTGTTTCGCGGAACGGGCCACAGTCGACGGCGCCCACGTGCTCAACGGGGGCTGCGTGGAGCTGTCGACCGAGGGCCTCGCCTACGCGCCGTTCACCGCGGCGATCCGCCAGCTCGTCCGCGAGTGCGGTGCCGAGGTGGTCGCGGCCCTGCTCCCCGAGGGAGGGGCGCGCGACCTGGCCCGGCTGCTGCCCGAGTTCGGCGAGCCGAGCGGCGACACGGAGAGCGACACCGCCCGCGCCCGGCTCTTCGAGCAGATCCTCACCCTGCTGGAGCGGCTCGCGGAGCACCGCCCGGTGATCCTCCTCATCGAGGACGTCCACTGGGCCGACAGCTCCAGCCGCGACCTGATCGCCTTCCTCAGCCGGAACCTCCGCGCCGCTCCCGTGCTGATGGTCCTCACCTACCGCTCCGACGAACTCCACCGCCAGCACCCGCTCCGGCCGGTGCTCGCCGAGCTCGGCCGGCTGGACGGGGTCCTCCGGATGGACCTGCCCCGGCTCACCCGGTCCGAGGTGGCCGCCCAGATGGCCGGCATCCTCGGCACCGCGCCCGAGTTCGTCCTGGTCGACAAGGTCTTCCAGCGCAGCGAGGGCATCCCGCTGTTCGTCGAGGCGCTGATGGAGTGCGGCGGCGAATGCACCTTCCCCGACTCCCTGCACGACCTGATCATCGGCTCCGTGGAGCGGCTCCCCGAGGAGACGCAGCGGGTGCTGCGCATCGCCGCCGCCGGCGGTATCCGGGTGAGCCACGCCCTGCTCGTCGCGGTCAGCGCGCTGTCGGACGTCGAGCTCGACGACGCGCTGCGCACCGCGATCGCCGCCAACGTGCTGCAGGTCGCCGACGGCCGCGCCTACGTCTTCCGGCACGCGCTGATCCGCGAGGCCGTGCACGACGAGCTCCTGCCCGGCGAGCACGTACGGCTGCACGCCCGCTTCGCCGAGGAGATCGGCAAAGACCGCACGCTGGTGCCTCCCGGCCGGGCCGCCATCGAGATCGCCCACCACTGGCACTCCGCCCGCGACGACCTCTGGGCCCTCATCTCCGCCTGGGAGGCGGCGGGCAAGGCCGCCAAGACCTTCGCCCACCGGGAGATGATGCAGCTGCTGGACCGGGTGCTCACGCTGTGGAGCAAGGTCCCCGACGCCGCCGAGCGCATCGGCGTGGACCACACCACCGTCCTGGAGCAGGCCGCCGAGGCCGCGAGCGCGTGCGGGGAGGTCGACCGGGGCAGCAAGTTCGTCAAGGCCGCGCTGCAGGAGCTCGACGAGCGGACCGAGCCCGCCCGGGTGGCGAACCTGGTCGTACGGAGGTCGCAGTTCAAGAAGGCCAGGCGGCGGCCCGGAGTGCTCGACGATCTGCGCTACGCCGAGCGGCTGGTCCCCGAGCCGGGACTGGAGCGCGCCGAGGTGCTGTCCAAGCTGGGCTCGTACCTGATATTCAGCGGCGAGCTGGCGGAGGGGACGGCGCACACCGAGGAGGCGCTGCGGATCGCCCGCGAGCACGGCGAGGGGCCCCTGGAGGCGGAGCTGCTGCTCAATCTGGCGCTGGGCCACTCGATCGCGGGGCGCATCGATGTCACGATCGAGCTCAACGAGACCGCGCAGGCGATCGGCGAGCGTGTCGAGTCCGGCCGCAGCGTCCTGCGCGCCATCGCCAACAACGTGGACGCGCTCAACAACATGGGCCGCTCCGCCGAGGCGATCGAGCTCGCGCTCGAAGGGGAGCGGCTGGCGAAGAAGTACGGCCGCTACCGGGACCAGGGCACGTTCATCGCCAACAACCGGGCCGAGGCGCTGGAGGCGCTGGGCAGGTTCGACGAGGCCGCCGAGCTGGTCGAGCGGATCCTCGGCAAGGACCCCACCCTGCGCACCCGCCACCACCTGCGGCGGGTCCGCGGGGACGTGGCGGTCGCCCGCGGCGAGACGGACGTGCTCAGATCCGTCCTGGACGAGGTCGGCGCCTTCGGCACCGTCCCCGAGGAGTTCATGCAGGAGCTGACCGCCAACGCCCGGCTCATGATCGGCCTGCACATGCTCGGCGGGGAGCCGCTGGCCGCGCTGGAGGTCGCCGAGCGGGTCGCCCGCGAGGCGCAGATCACGAGCAAGCCCATGCTGGGCTGGCGGACGTTCGGCCTGCTCGGCGGCATCTGCGAGACGGTCGAGGATCTCGCGCCCGAACGGGTGGCGGCGCTGCGTGCCCACGTTGAGAAGGCCGCTGCGACGATGGCCGTGGACAGCCCCGTCGCCGAGGCCTACCGGCTCGGGCTCATCCGCGACCACGACGCCGCGGCCGCCGCCTGGGAACGGCTGGGCCGCCCCTTCCCCCAGGCGAAGTCGCTGCTGCACGGGGGACGGACGGCGGCCGGCGCCGGTGACCGCGACGGCGCCGCGTCCCGGCTGCGCGCGGCCCACCCGATCGCCGTGGCGCTCTCCACCCGGCCGCTGGCCACCGAGATCGAGGCACTCGCCCGCCGGATCGGGATCTCCCTCACCGAACAGGCCGGAACCACCGGGCAGGCCGGGGGCGGGGAGTCGCCGCTGACCCCGCGCGAGCTGGAGGTGCTCCGGCTGGTCGCGCTGGGACGGTCCAACCGCGAGATCGCCGCCGAGCTGTTCATCTCGGCCAAGACCGTGAGCGTCCACGTCTCCAACATCCTCGGCAAGCTGGGCGTCTCCACCCGTGGCGAGGCGGCCGCGGCCGCCCACCGTCTCGCCCTGATCGGCTGACTCCCGCTCCCTCGCCGGAGGCGATCACCGGGCGACGGTACGGCGAGGGAAGACGGTGTACGGCGGCCCGGCGGTACGGCACGGTGAAAAGAATGCGACGACCTTACACACCGGCCACTCGGGCCGAACAAGAGCCTTACAAATATTAAAGCTGCACAAAAATCCCTATTTCTTGATATATGCGCGCAAGATTGGGCGGTTGCGTATCTTGACCCCATGGACTTCTTCACCGCACCACCGGCCCACGACCGGGAGCCCGAAGAGGAAAGAGTGCTTCCCCCCTGGCTGGGCCCCTCGGACACCGTGCTCGGCCGCACCGTCGACATCAGCCGGACGCTGTTCCACAGTGAGGCGCTGGCCATCGTGCTCACCAGTGCCGTCGCCTTTCCCGAGGGAGTGAAACTCCACGTCCGGATAGTGGCCCGTCCCGTCGAGGGCGTGAACAAGGACACGTGGTGGGAACGGCGTGACCTGATGTTCGAAAGGAGCCACTCCAGATTCCGTCCAGGAAAGGCGCTGGAAGACGAGATCCTCCGCTTCGGCGTCCGCTTCTCCGACGGCGGCAAGGCCACGACCGTCGACGGCAGGCCGCGCTACGACGGCGAGTGGCCCCCGCCGCCTCCCGACGGCCCGGTCCTCCAGCAGCACAGCGGGGGCGGCGGAAGCGGCAGTGACCGTCTCATCTCCCTCCGCTGGAGCCTGTGGCTGTGGCCACTGCCTCCCGCGGAGCCGTTCGAGGTCGCGGTCGAGTGGCCCGCCTTCGACGTGCCGCTGACGTTCACCGAGATCGACGGCGCGGCGATCGCCGCCGCCGCCGAGCACGCGCGGCCGTACTGGCCCTGATCCGTACCGTCCCTGATCAGACCAACAGCGGTTCGAGCAGCAGGATCACGCCGAAGACGGCGAAGGCCGCGGCGGCACCGTAGCGGATGATTCTCTCCGGCAGGTGCTTGCCGAGCATCCGGCCGACCACGATGGCCAGGGCGTCGGCGGCGACCATGCCCACCGTCGAGCCGATCCACGTGCCGAACCAGCCGTGCTGGGTGGCGAGCGTGATGGTCGCGAGCATCGTCTTGTCACCCAGCTCGGCGAGGAAGAAGGCGACGGTCACGGCGATGATCGCCGACCGGGTGGTGCGCCGCGCCTTTCGCGACTCCTCCTCGGTCAGCTCGTCCCCGCGCAGCGTCCACAGCGCGAAGCCCAGAAAGGCGATGCCGGCGATGATCGTGATCGCCGTGGTGGGGAGAAAATCGCCGACCAGTCCGCCCAGGGCGACGCTGAACAGGTGAACCACCGCGGTGGCCAGGGTGATTCCGGCGAGGACCGGCCACGGTTTGAACCGGGTGGCGAAGGTCATGGCCATGAGCTGGCTCTTGTCGCCGAGTTCGGCGACGAAGATCACGGCGAGACTGATCCAGAACGCTTCCAACGAGGGTGCCCTTCCCGCGTACGCAGCCGGGCGGAAGGGCGGAACCCGGGGAGTCTCGGGCACGTCTTCGGCCCGGCGGCATCCATCAATGCCTGCCAGGCCGAAGGTCTCGTCCGCCGTGGAGCCGGGCCGAACCGGCCGGATCCAGGGCCCGCGCGACCGGGCGCCTCAGGCGCCAGCATGTCGATCACGCGATTGGGACTACTCCCCTTCGGGTCTTTCCATCAGACCATACCAGCAGAAATCGGATGCCCATTCCCGCCCTCCGAGGATCCCGGAGGATCTCACGGACCCCGGAGACCTCGGAAAATCTCACAGACCCCGGCACCCCGGAGACCTCGGAAAATCTCACAGGACCCCGGAGGGCCTCGCAGGAACCTTCACGGGACCTCGGAGGACGCCAGGGAGGACCCTGGGGACCCGGGGGATCCTCGGGAGAATTTCGGAAGAGCCCGGAATCCCGAGAACCTCAGAGCCGGGTGCCGACCATCACGGGCTCGTTGACCAGGGTGACGCCGAACTTCTCCAGGACGCCGTCCCTGACCTCGCGGGCGAGGTCGAGGAGCTCCTCCGTCGAGGCCACCATTTCCGGATTTGTCATGGCAAGGGTGTGCTTGGTGGAGATACGGGCCGGGCCGCGCCGGTAGCCCTTCGGGAACCCGGCGTTCTCGATCAACCACGCCGCCGGGACCTTGACGGCCCCCTCCGGCATGTCCCAGCGGGGGAACCCCGGCGCCCGCAGTTCCAGCTCGGCGGCCTGCACGGCGGTCAGGACCGGGTTGGTGAAGAACGATCCCGCGCTGCGGGTGTCCGGGTCGGCGGCGTCCAGGACCATGCCCTTGCCCGCGCGCAGCTCCAGCACCGCCGCCCGGGCCTCCGCGAGCGGCACCCGGTCGCCCAGGGCGACCCCCAGCCGGGAGGCCAGCTCCCGGTAGGCGACCGGACCGGACAGCGCGTCCCCGGCCAGCTCGTAGGTAACCGCGAGCACGACGTATCGTCCCAGGTCGTCCTTGAACGCGCTGTGCCGGTAGGCGAACCCGCACTCCCGCGCGGCCAGGTCCCGCACCGCACCGGTCCGGCGGTCGTAGGCCCGAACGGCGGTGATCGTCTGGGAGACGTCCTGCCCGTAGGCGCCGACGTTCTGGATCGGCGTGGACCCGACCAGCCCGGGGATGCCGGACAGGCACTCCACGCCCGACCGGCCCTCGCGCACCGCACGCTCGACCAGGGCGTCCCAGTCCTCGCCCGCCTGCGCGGTGACCAGGTCCCCCTCGACCTCGACGCCCCGGGAGGCGACGCGCACGACCAGTCCGTCGAAGCCCTCGTCGGAGACGACCAGATTGCTGCCGCCCCCCAGCACGAGCACCGGCTCGCCCGCCCGGTCGGCCGCCGCCACCAGCTCGACGATCTCCTCGGGCGACCCCGCCTCCACGAACGCCCCGGCCGGTCCCCCCAGCCCCAGCGTCGTGTACGGCGCCAGCCGCACCCCCGCCACCCGCTCCGTCATGCGCTTTTCCCCACCCGCGACCACCCGGCGACCCGGCCGAAATCCGCGACCAGCCTACGGGGAGCGCAGCAGCCTCAGCACCCGGTCGTAGGTTCGCCGGGACTCCCCCTCGCGATATTCGGGGTCCGCGCCGTCGTCGCGGCGGTGCCGCTCCTGGTGGACCGGGAGATCCTTCCCCAGGGCGACGAGAGTGCCGGGCAGCCTGAGCGAGAACTCCAGGTCGGCGTTGCGGTAGTAGCGGGCGTCGGCGGGGAAGCCACCCGCGGCGAGCGCGGTGTCGCGCCTGACCGCGAACAGGTGGCCGAGCAGCCCCCGGACCTCACCGGGCTCGGCCTCCAGCCATTCCTTGCCGTCCTCGCGGGGATTCATCCCCTTCCACCCGGCCGCGGTCACATCGTCGTCCAGCGCCTTGACCAGCGGGGTGACGGCGTCGCCGTCCAGGACCACGGAGGTGTCCATGACGACGTGGACGTCCGAGGTGTCGAGGCGCAGCAACCTGTCGCGGCTCTCGCCCCACCCCGCGGAGCCGCCCTTCCAGTGCGGCGTCTCGGCCACGTGCCAGGCCTCCACCCGGCGGGGGAACTCCTCCACCAGCTCCTGCAGGACCGCTCCCGCGCCGTCCACGTCTCCCAGGTCGAGGGCGAGGATCCTCGCCTCCGTACGGGCGACCAGGGCGCGTACGCACTCGCGCAGCTCGTCGGGACGGCCGTCGACCAGCAGGGCGACGGTCACCGTCGGCCGCGCGGCCTTCGGCTCCTCGACGCCGGCCGGGGGAACGATGGTCTCGTCGAGCCGGGAGACCGACAGGCTGCCGTCCCACAGCAGCTGGGAGGAGACCATCCGCTCGGGATGGCCGTCGAGATCGTCGGCCCGGCCGACCAGCTCCGAGCCCTCGGGCGTCTGCTGGGGCGCCGCCTCGGTCTCGGCGACCCGCTCGGCGTCCAGGTCACCGAGCCGCCCCGGGTGGCGTCCGGGATCCGCGGCCTCGGCGACCCGCCCGGGGTCGGCCGAGTCGTCCCGTCCGGTGGAGGTCTTCCCTGTGCTCCCCGTGTCCCCCGTGCCCTCGGCATTCCCGTCGACCCCGGCGGCCCCGCTCGTGGCGCTCGTCCGTCCGGGGGCCGTGGACGTTCCCGGCCCGCCGCTCGAACCGCCTCGTTCCGCTCCCGGGGAACCCCCCTCGGGCAGGGAACTCACCGTGGGCCACACGTCGAAGGAGGGAGAGGGGATGAGCTCGAAACCGTCCGCGGTGTCCCGGACGAGCCAGCCCTCGGTTCTGATCTCGTCACGGAGCGCGTCGGAGGCGGCATGATCGTGCTCGGCTAGCGCCTTGGCCCGCCGCTCGGCCAGGCCGGTCACGTTAGGAGGTACTTCGCTCATGCTGGGGAGCTACCCCCGGAAGGGGAGAAGATTCGGCCCCGGCCCGCGAGCATGCCGTGAACCACGGCCAGGTCGGCGGATCACCACCTGACCCGCCGTGAGCCGTACCGGTGGACCGTGCCCCGACCTCACCGTGAGCCGTACCGGTGGACCGGGGAACCGAAGAACCGGCGCGGGCCGCCCGGGCGTGAGCCCCGCCCCGGCCACCGCGTCCCGAACCGGCTCCGGGCCGTACCGGGCCGGCTGGGCACCGGCGGCGCCCGCGACAGGGCGCTACGGCAGGGCGCCTACGACAGCTGGACCACCGCGCGAGCCTTGGACAGGACGCGGGAGTCGTTGGACCTGGCGGTCAGGGCGACCACCACGCGCTTGTCCTCGAGCTTCTCCTCGACGACCCCGCTCACCGTGATGACGGCGCCCTGGTCGTCGTCGGGGACGACCACCATGGAGGAGAACCGCACCCCGTAGTCGACGACCGCGCCGGGGTCGCCCACCCAGTCGGTGACGAACCGGCCGCCCTGCGCCATGGTGAACATGCCGTGCGCGATGACGTCGGGAAGCCCGACGGTCTTGGCGAAGCGCTCGTTCCAGTGGATGGGGTTGAAGTCACCCGAGGCCCCGGCGTACATCACCAGGTTGGCGCGGCGTACCGCGTATTCGGCGGGCGGGATCTGCTGGCCCGTCTCGACCTCGTCGTACTTGACCGTCGCGGCCATGTCAGCCCGCCCCTCCACGCTCGACGATGGTGTTGTAGGCCGTGCACACGAACTCGCCGTCGACGGTGCTGACGTCGCTCTTGACGGTGATCAGCTCGTTGCGGCCGATGCTGCGGATGTCGGTCACGGTGGAGACGCTGACCAGCTCGTCCCCGGCGTGGATCGGCCGCCGGTACTCGAAGCGCTGCTCGCCGTGGACCACCATGGCGAGGTTCAGACCGAGCTCGGGGTCGGTCAGGATCGACCCTCCGGCCAGGCTGAACACGATGGGGAAGGTCGGCGGCGCGATCACGTCGGGATACCCCGCGGCCTGGGCGGCCTCTCTGTCCCGGTAGATCGGGTTGTTGTCGCCGATCGCCGTCGCGAACTCTTTGATCTTCACGCGACTGACCTCGTACGGCGAGGAGGGCGCGGACGCCCGCCCGACGAAGTCACGGTTCAGAGCCATCGTGCTCCTTTGCGGATATCGAACCGGTGGGGCCGACACCGGCGGGTCGGACGAGACATTAACAGAACAAGATTCCGGTATGCGCCCTGGGGGGACATCGGGCGGCGAGCTACCGGAAAGCGGTTCACCGGTAGGCGAGCCACCAGGAAACCGTAGCCCGGCCCGCTCTCGCGCCGGATCTCTTCCGTGGTCAACGCTCGTGCCATAAAACTGTACGGATACGACAAACCGGCGCCTCGTCTGAGGACGCCGGTTTTCGTGGAGTGTGTTCGTGCCGAAGCACTCATCTCCCGCCGTGGCGGAAGGCTTCGCGCAGACTAGCGAGTCTCGCGGTGCGCCTGGTGCGTCTTGCAGTTCGGGCAGTACTTCTTCAGCTCAAGCCGATCCGGGTCGTTGCGCCGGTTCTTCCGCGTGATGTAGTTGCGGTGCTTGCACTCCTGGCAGGCCAGCGTGATCTTCGGCCTAACGTCGGTGGCAGCCACTTGGGAGTGCCTTTCTACGTTCTGGACAGTGGACAACCCACGACAGGACCTCTCTGGTGGGAGAAGCCCCGGATGGGTAGTAGCGGAGGCCGGACTTGAACCGGCGACACAACGATTATGAGCCGTTTGCTCTGCCTGGCTGAGCTACTCCGCCTTGAGGCCGACGAAATCGACCGACCTCGCAAGGATACCCGACCCGCAGAGTGCCTGCGTACTTGTGCAGGTCAGGGCGATCTCTTCTGGGTCGCCCCAGTATGCCCGCCCGCGCGTCAGGAACCTTGAGTATTTTCTGGCCCGCCTTTACCTGTCTTCAAGGCCAACCAAGCCGAAAGCCCTAACCAGGAGGTTAGGGCCTTTAGGCTGTCGAGCCCCTTTACGGAATCGAACCGTAGACCTTCTCCTTACCATGGAGACGCTCTGCCGACTGAGCTAAAGGGGCCTGTCCGTGTCGCTCTCGCTTGCGGACAGGTGTAACCATACACGGCTCCGCAGCGGGATGCGAAATCAATTGAGGTCCACCCGGACCACCACACGTCCCCCTCGAGGCACCCACGCCGTCCCCCCGCGCCGGACCCCCGCCAGACCCCCGCCAGACCCCCTCCGGCTCCCGCGCCGCCCCTCCTCGCACCGTCCCTCACGACGGGCGCCACGACGGGCCCTGCGACAGGCTCCACCCCGGATGAGGAGAAGCGGCCCCTCCCCCCGACCCCCGATCCCCAATCGCCGGTCGCCGGTCGCCGGTCGCCGGGAGGTACGGGCCCGTGGCGGACGTACGCGGCAGCCGTCCGGAGGCTGGCACCCGGCCGGGGGCAGCCACGTAGACCGACGTAGGCCGACATGAGCCGACATGAGCCGGGAGGGTGGCCGGCGCTCCGGGCGGCGGCCGCCCCCGCCACAGGTCATCGATGAAACGATCGGCGGGGACCACGTGCCCGCCCGCCGCGACGAGCCCGGCCGCCACAGCCCGCCACCGGGAGGCGCCCGGGTCCCCGTACGGCCGTAGATCTCCTGGAGCGGTACACGAGAACAAGCACCACAACAAAAAGCAGGTTATGCGCCCTTTAGCCTTTTTTGGCGACAGCATGCCTTTTGAGGAACACCGAGCCTTTTACCGAACACCGAGGAGCACGATGCTGCAGGATCGTCGCAGGGACACGATCCGGGCGCTCGACGAGAGCGACCGGCCGCACCTGTACTGGCACGGAGTGGACGGCGACGGCCACGTGTGGTTGTTCGAGACCGTCCTCGACAGCGGCGGGGAGTACTGGCCCGTGAGGCACGCCGAGCTGGGTTCGGACGGCCTCGCCCGCAGATACTCGTGGCGGCACATCGAGGACGAGCACGGCTTCCTGGCCGAGGGCCCGATCTACCCCGGCGACTTCGGCCTGAACGCCCTGACCTCCGAGGAGTTCGAGATCCTGTGGGCCGCGCTCGACGGGTGAGGGTGCTCCCCGGACCCCCGCCGCGCGACCCGCTCACCCCGCCACGCGTGCCCCGCCCCCGCCGGCCGCGCCCTGCCTGCGCCCTGTCGGCGACCTGCCAGCGCCCTGGCGGCCCCGTTCCCGATTCACGGGGACGGGCCGGTCGCCGACCGTGCCACATCGACACGTGAACGTCATTCAGCATCCCTTTCCATCGATTTTCGACTGTTTTCGACCACTGATCAGCTCCCGTTTCGGCCGCGCCATAAGATCCCTGCATCCGGATGACAAAGTGGGTTATTTCGCATATATGCATGGGGGTAAGTTGCTCGCATGAGCGGAACGCCCGGCCTGAGGATGGCAGCCTCGGACATGACCGCGCTGAGCCTGTGGACCGCCGACGCGGTGGTGCTGTTCGACTGGCTCCTGAGCGTGGATCTCGACCAGCTTCCCGTCCAGCACATGGCGCAGAAACAGGCCCTGATGTCTCTGCTCCAGCAGCTTGACCGGAGCATTCCCGGCTTCACCTCCGAGGACATCGAACAGGCGCACCTGCTGCTGACCCGCGAGATGGGCCTGTGATCACGCCCGCCCGCCACGCCGCGACGTTGAGATCCCCCGGCGGAGCCCCGTGATCCGTGCCGCGGCCGTGCGAGTCCACGGCGCGATCACGTGATCCCGGGCGGAACATCACGCGATCCCCGGCGGAACCGTGCGTCCCGGCGGACTCACGCGGCCGGGGACGGACCGGGCGGCTCGGGACAGGGCGGGGACCGCTGTCTCAGGGACGCTGGCCTAGAGTCTGACCTGTAGTGGTTTGTACTGCTCTGTGAGGCACAATCGCCTGCCCCAGGCTGATTCCGGTGGCTCCGGGTATGAGCGGCGTGATCGTGGATGACGTACCCGGAAGAAAGCGGTCGCGCACATGGGCGTTGAGATCCCGGCGGCGGTGTTCGATCCCAAACGCCTGTCGGCGGTGTGGGCCACCGGCCTGCTCGACTCCGAACCCGAGCCGTCGTTCGACGACCTCGCCCGCCTGGCCGCGCGGGTGACCGGAACGCGGCGGGCGTTCGTGACCCTGGTCGACGACCGGCGGTCGTTCTGGAAGAGCGCGATCGGAATGGGCGAGCCGTCCACGTCCGAGCGGCAGAACGCGGTGGCCGACAGTCCCTGCCACATCCTGGTCGCGACGAACGAGCCGTTGCTCGTGGGCGACGCCGCCGCCGACCCCCGCGTGCGCGACCTGCCGACGGTGGAGCGGCTGGGGATCGGCGCATGGGCCGGGTATCCCATCCACGGCCTGGACGGCGAGGTCCTGGGCGGGCTCTGCGTGGTGGACTCGGTGTCGCGCGCGTGGTCCGAAACCGACGCGCAGACGCTGGCCATCCTGTCGCGCGCCGTGTCGGGTGAGATCCGGCTCCGGGCCGCGCTGGCCCGTTCCGAGCGGCACGTGCTGGAGCTGCAGGCCGCGGGCGAGGTGTCCGAGAGACTGGTCCGGACCCTCCAGGACAGCCTGCTGCCGCCGATGATGCCGACGGTTCCCGGCCTGCAGGCCGCCGCCACCTACATTCCGGCCACGGGCGAGGTGGACGTCACCGGTGACTTCTACGACCTGTTCTCAGCGAGCGGTTCACGCTGGTGCGCGGTCCTGGGCGACGTGTGCGGGCACGGAGTGGAGGCCGCGCAGATCACCGCCCTGGCCCGGTACACGCTGCGGGCCGACGCGCCCCGCCACGTCTCGCCCAGCCGGGTGCTGGAGCAGCTGAACCGGGCTCTGCTGGCGCAGCGGGTCAGGGACGGGCGGTTCCTGACGGTGGTGTGCGCGATCTTCCGCCCGGACGGGGAAGGTTTCACGGGAATGCTGTCCACGGCCGGGCACCCCTCCGCCCTGCTGCGACGGGCCGACGGAAGCGTGGAGTCCCTGAGAACGTCCGGCGTCGTGCTGGGCGTCATGGAGGAGGCGAGGCTCGAGAACATCCGTTTCGATCTGCGGCCCGGCGACACGCTGGTGCTGTACAGCGACGGCGTCACCGAGGCGCATCCGCCGAGACAGCAGGACCTGTTCGGCGACGAACGCCTGATCGCCCTGCTGGCGGAGTGCCGGGACCTCGACGCCGGCGACATCGTGCGGCGGATCGGGGACGCCACCCTCGCTCACAGCCGAGGACACATGACCGACGACATGGCCATCCTGGCACTTCGCGTTCCGGCTCCGTGACCGGACCTTTTTCGCCGGACGCCCGGCAGAATGTCGAGAAGGCGGTCGCCTGCTTCTACCTGTGGGTGAGAGCGTCGAGGCGGGCGCTCGAACACGAGGAGCGAAGACATGAAATACACGATGTTGATGCAGTTCGGCGGGCAGACGCAGGAGGAGGAGCTGTGACCGCTGGATAGCCCGGCCGACGACTACCGCGTGGCGGCGAGCCTCACGACGAGCGCTCCGGAGCGCCACTACCTCACCACCCGTGCCGCCCGGCTCGCCGCGCCGGGCCAACCTGAACCAGCCGTACCGGAACAGCCTGAACCAGCCGTACCGGACCGGACGGAGTGAACCACCGCGTACCGGCGGGGCCGCCGACGTGAGCCGCCGAACGACCACCGAGGAGTTCCGATCATGACCGTTCTCCCCTATGACGCCGTGCTCTGCGACATCGACGGCGTGCTTCGCCACTGGCCCGCCTCCGACGAGCTCGACCGCGCGCACGGACTCCCCGCGGGCACCCTCGCGGCGGCGGCCTTCGCGCCGTCCCTGCTGCACTCCGCGATCACCGGAGAGATCACCGACGAGCAGTGGCGCTCCGCGGTGGCCGCGAATCTCGCCGGCACCTGCGGATCGGCCGATCGTGCCCGCGCCGTCGTCACCGCCTGGTCCGACGTCGTTCCACGGGTCGATCAGGAAGTCGTGGCCCTGCTCACCCGGGCTCGCGAGGTCGCCACCGTGGCCCTGGTCTCCAACGCGACCACCCGGCTGGAGCAGGACCTCGCCGGGCAGGGGCTGGACGGCCTCGCCGACATCGTGGTGAACACCGCCCGCATCGGCGTCGCGAAGCCCGATCCGCGCGTCTTCCTCATCGCCGCCGAACGAACCGGGACCTCGGTCCAGCGCTGCCTGTTCGTCGACGACACCCTGGCCAACGTCGCGGCGGCCCGCGAGGCGGGGATGACCGCCTTCCACCACCGCCGGGTCGAAGACCTCCGCGACGCCCTCTCGCCCCTCCTCGACACGGCGGCCACGTACGCGCGGGAGGGGCTTACCTGATCACGGCCGGCGACCTCGTCACCGCCTTTCTCCCCGCTCCGATCAGCCGACCGGCGTCTCTTCCCGCTCCGATCAGCCGGCCGGCGTCGTGGCCGGGGTCTGGGCCAGCAGCTCCCTCACCCGCGGCACGACCTCCTCCCCGTAGAGGCGGATCGTGTTCATCAGCTTCTCGTGCGCGAGCGTCCCGGAGCTGTACTTGAGCTCGAAGCGGTCGACGCCGAGCGCGCCGACGGTTTTCGCGATCTTCGCGGCCACCGTCTCGGGCGACCCGACGTAGAGCGAGCCCTCGTCGGCCTCCGACTCGAAGCGGCCGCGGGTCGTGGGGCCCCAGCCGCGCTCGCGGCCGATGCGGTCGTGCATCGCGCGATAGTGCGGCCAGAGCTCGTCGCGGGCCTGGCTGTCGGTCTCGGCGATGTGACCCGGCGAGTGCACGCCGACCGGCAGCCGCTGAAACTCGAACTGGTCGAGAGCGCGGTGGTAAAGGTCGACGTACGGCGCGAAACGCTCCGGCGAACCGCCGATGATCGCGAGCATGAGCGGCATCCGGTAGCGCGCCGCGCGCACCACGGACTCGGGACTGCCGCCGACGCCGATCCAGGTGCGCAGCCGGCCGGACTCCGTCTTCGGATACACGTGCTGGTCCTTCAGCCCGGGACGGAGGCGACCCTGCCAGGTGACCGGGCCCTCCTCCAGGAGATGGGAGATCAGGTCGAGTTTCTCCTCGAACAGCTCCTCGTACTGCCCCAGGTCGAAACCGAACAGCGGGAACGACTCCGTGAACGAGCCACGGCCGAGAATGATCTCCGCGCGGCCCTGGGACACCGCGTCCAGGGTGGCGAACCTCTCGAACACGCGCACCGGGTCGTCCGAGCTGAGCACGGTCACCGCGGTGCCGAGGCGGATGCGTTCGGTGCGGCCGGCGATCGTCGCCAGCACGATCTCCGGCGCCGAGACGGCGAAGTCGTCCCGGTGGTGCTCCCCGATGCCGATCGCGTCGATCCCCACGCTGTCGGCGAGCACGGCCTCCTCGACGACGTTACGGATCACCTGCGCGTACGACAGCCGGTTTCCGTCCGCGTCGACAGTGACGTCCCCGAACGTGTCGATCGCGAACTCCAGCGATGCGGACATCATTTCCCCTCTTTCCCAACGGCTTCCCGGCCGCTGCTCGGCCGCTCCTCGGCCGCTTCTCAACGGCGCGGGCAGTAGACGGAAACCATGGCGACCCGGCGAGAATTCCGGTCACCTCGCGGGCGCCTTCAGGACGCCGCCTCGGGAAAGGCCCGCTGTGCCGTACCGAAGGGATTGTCGATCAGGTAGCGCCAGAGTCCGTCCGGGCCTCGCCTGGCGACATCGGCCGCGGTTCCCTCGAAGTGGGCCTCCGTGCCGTCGGGCGCGGTGCCGTGAATGGTCCAGTCGACGATCGTAAGGGCGATGTCATCGGCCACGTACGCGTGACGGGGCCGTGCCTGGATCGGCAGCCCCAGGCCGAGCAGGTGCTCGGTCGCGGCGATCCGCCCCGGGCCGTGACCGGCCTGCCGGCCACGGCCCGGAAACGGGGTGCCGGAGGGGGCCGGGCGCCTCGGCACCGTCGGAGACCTGCGGTTCCGGACAGAGCCGGAGGCCCGCCATCCCAGGCAGGGTCGGAGGCCCGCCATCCCGGGCCCGCTCGCTCAGCCGTACATCCCCTCCGCGTAGGAGGAACCGTAGTAGCGCTCCAGCTCCTCGATCGGGTCCTCCGGCCGCTCCAGCGCCTGGGCGATGCGCGCCCGCGAGGGCAGGGCCTGCGGGTTCCAGCTCTCCGGGCGCCACAGCTCCGAACGGAGGAACGCCTTGGCGCAGTGGTGGAAGATCTGCTCGATCTCGACCACGATCGCGAGCCGCGGCCGGTGCCCCTTGACCACCATCCGGTCGAAGAAGGGTGCCTCGCGCACCAGGCGCGCCCTGCCGTTGACGCGCAGGGTGTCACCGCGGCCGGGGACGAAGTAGATCAGGCCGACGTGCGGGTTGCGCAGGATGTTGTGGAATCCGTCCGCCCTGCGATTGCCCGGCCGTTCGGGGATCGCGATCGTCGAGTCGTTCAGGACCAGGGTGAACCCGGGCGGGTCGCCTTTGGGTGAGACGTCACAGGCGCCGTCGGTGTCCGAGGTCGCGACGAGGCAGAACGGCGAGGCGGCCAGCCACGCCCGGTCCAGCTCGTGCAGGGTCTTCCGCTCCTTGGCGATCACAGCCGGCTTGGGAGTGCCGAGCAGCTCCCGCAACTCGTCGGCGGATTCGATTGATTCCCAGCCCTCGGCCGCCATGTTCCTCCTTTATGCAGAAAACGCGGAAAGTCTATTTCGGTGCCGTCCACGTTGGCGAGCGCCGCACTTGGTCCGGCGGGCCTCGCGCGAGCCGTGGGCACCTCCGGGCCTCGCCGATGACCCGGTCTGCGCGAAGTCCTCCGTCGACCGCGCTCTTGGATCGAGCGCATCACCGGACAGGCTCGTCATGGGGTGCCGGCTGTCGACTCGACGCGTACATGATGGGGGCCATGGCGGGTACCGGTGGCCGTATGGCGTGCCGGATCAGTGAGTTGGTGCTCGACAGCCGTGAACCAGAGCGCCTTGCGGCCTTCTGGTGCGAGGTGCTCGGCTACGTGGTGCTCGATCGTGTCGACGGGAGCGTTGAGATCGGCCCGAAGGAGGGCTTCGGCGGTCTACAGCCGACCATCGTGTTCAACCCGACCGACACCCCCAAGGCGGGTGAGCTTCCGCTGCACATCGACGTGAATCCAACCGATCGCGATCAGGCCGCCGAGCTCGACCGCCTGCTGAGCATCGGCGCCCGGCACGCCGATGTCGGGCAGACGGGCGAGGAGTCCTGGTACGTCCTGGCCGACCCGGAGGGCAACGAGTTCTGCCTGCTGCGCCGACGCCTGAGCGGCTAGTTCTCCATCAGGCCCGTGCGACTTCCCCGTCAGGCCCGTGCGACTTCCCCGTCAGGCCCGTGCGACTTCCCCGTCAGGCCCGTGCGACTTCTCCGTCAGATCCGTGCGACGAGCCCCGTACCCCTACGGAAAGCGAGCCCCGTACCCCTGCGGAAAGGGAGGTAGCACGCTGACGAAGGCCATCGGCCTCGCCGAACGGTACCGCACCGCCAACGGCACGTCCGCCCAGCTCAAGAAGACAGCCGGCTACCTGTGCAAGCACGTCAACAGGTAGACGAATTCCATCGACTCACCTCGGGCTTGGACGCCTCGGGACGGCCCAGCGACCACAGAAGCAATCCTGTGACGGAATCGACGCATCAAATATCGATCGGAACCGGACATTCTCCATGGCACATTGTCCGCGATCGCCGTAGTACGCCGACTATGGGCGAATGCCGGTTCGCGCTGAGAATGTGGGGCTGTAACTTCGCTGCGTGGCCACCGACGAGGAGCGGACGCGCTGGATCGTGCACGGCGAGCGGCCGATCCACGACAACGGACGGATCCGGCCCGGGCCCGTGGACGTCGAGATCCCTGACAGGGAACGGTCCGGGCATCACACGGTTCATCCGGGTCGAGCGGCCACGACGGTGCCGGTCGATGATCAGAACCGTGTGCCGGCGATGTGGCGGCATCGGTTCCCGTTCGATCGGCGGGGTTGGATTCCACGCACGAGGACACGCACGCCGGAGAGGTCGAGATCCCTCCTGCTCCACGCCTGCCCCGAGGTGATTCCCCCTGGCAGCCAGGCCGCCGCCTGGGCCGCCGACGATCGTCACCGGTTGACGAAGGCATGCAGACGTAACACCGAGGCCCTGGCCCATCCTTAAATGCAAGGATCACTCCAATGAAACGGCTTATCGATCGATGGGGTCCGGCACGCACGTCGGCGGCAGCCCTCGCCGTCATGATCCTGCTGGGTGGAGTGACATTCGAAGTATTGAAGGACGAGCCGGGCAGGGAAATGATGGACTGCGCTCGATTCAGTCGGGTCGTCCTGATGGGATTCGCCGTCGCGAACCCCGACTACAGCATGAGATTCAGCCTCGTCCCCGACGATGAATGCAGGCCGCACCCTGACTACGACGACAAGATCCCGCCGTTCGACGGCTCCCTGGAGGTCTCCCTGGGACCTCGCATATCCGGCATGTGGACAGGCGAAGCCCCTGCCCTGTCCACAGAGTTCCGACAGCATCCCTCGGGGGAGATCCGTTTTCCGAAACCCAGGCCATGGCGCCTGACGGAGACGATGACCTCGCCCGAGAGTCAGGACCCGAAGGCGGAGAACCTCCTGACGCTCAACACACTGAAGGAAATGGACTGGCGCAGGCACCGCGTCCATGCAGTGGTCACTTTGAAGCATCCGCTGAACGAAGCGGAGGTCGATGACATGCACGTCATCGGACTCGGCGAGACCCTGCTTCTCTCCCCCGGCCTGCACGGCAAGTCCTTCGGCTGGCCCTACGTCTACCCTGGCACCATCGGCGGATTCAATGCCTTCGCGGGCCCGAAGAGCACTTCCAGGGTGGAAGAGTTCAGGCGGTGGGTGTCGCTGCTGAAGTCCGAGGACGAGCCTGCCCTGGAACAACTCGACCTTGATCTGTCGGAGCTCCGGGACCGAGCAGAAGAAGGGCTGATCTACGGCTTCACCGTCATCAACACACCAGAAATGGTGAAGCGCATGGTCGGGAATCCGAAGGTCCGCTCGGTAAGCGTGATCGACATCGCGCCGGAAATCCCGTAACGGCCCTTCCTCCGGATACCCGGCCGTGAGTCGCCGGATTGTTCCTGTAAGTGTCGAGCGGCGACCGCACGGCCGTTCTCCGCGGAACGGAGTCGAACGGAGCCGGATCGCAACCGGGAACCCATCGTCACGAGCGGCGCGATCTCGATGATGTGTACCGTCCGGCGGCCGGTCGTGCCTTGTGCGAACCCATGTCTCGTCCTCGTCTCCCCGGACCTGAACGGCCATCGTGCGATCGTGAGAGCGGTGGTCCACCGGATCGAACCTGGAAGACGGCTACTCCGCGTGCGATCATGCATCCCATGACGTCGATCAGAAAGGGCCATGCCGCGTAGGCGCCCTTCCGCGGTCCGCGTACGAGGATCGGTGTGCGGAACCCACAGAACCTCGATCCATCATGTCCCCGGCCTCGGGCGCCGGGCCATGGCCGCGGTGATCACACTGGAACACACTCGCATGCGGCCGGGTGAGGTGGCTGCGGCGTTGCCGGCCTGGACGCAGGCGGTAGTGCCGGGCGCCGTCGACCGGATCGCGCCTACGTGCATGTGTCCCGAATGCTGTGGAGACGGGCCACGCCGGCGGCTCGGACAGGCGCTCATCGCGCTGCCGCGCCGGGCCAAGCCCTACCTGTACGCCCTGGTCCTCCCCATCGACAGACGCTTCGTCGCTCGAACGTCCCCGAACCCGCATGCCGCGCCTGAGTGGCCGTGGTGGCGGCGACGGCGCTGAGCACTTCGGACTCCCGAGAACTCGCCTGCAGACGCATACCGATCTTGCACGACCTGCGGACAGCGGCTGGGCCTGCCGGTCGAATCGTGGGTCATCCGCGGCTGCCAAGCGAACCGGCAGGCCAGAATCTTGAAGATCCTTGAACTACGTAGAGCAAGTACGCTGGCCGCGATCGCCCGCAACGGTGAAGGAGCCGCCGATGACCGCCGACCCGACGATGACCCGGATCGGCCAGGGGGTGGAGTTGCATCACCACCAAGGCCGGCGTGAAGCCGCTCGCGAGTTGTTCGCGCAGATCTGGGACGACATCGGCGGCGAGCAAGGCGACCCGCTGCATGTTTGCGTCCTTGCCCACTCGATGGCCGACGTGCAGGACGACGTGCACCAGGAGCTGATGTGGGATCTGCGAGCGCTTGCCGCCGCCGACCTGGTCACCGACGAGCAGGTGGCGCAGGCCGGGGTGCCGCTTTCCGTGGCCGGCTTGTATCCGTCGCTGCACCTCAACCTGAGTGACTGCTATCGCAAGCTGGGCGATCTCGAACGCGCCCGCGAGCACCTCGAGCAGGCGCGAGCCGGGATCGGCGCGCTTGGCGACGACGAGTACGGACAGCTCATCAGGGGCGGCCTGGAGCGGCTCACCGAACAGCTGGACGACGCCGTCTGACCGTGCCCCGGCGAATTCTCCGCGCCAGCTGCTGATCTTCCTCGCGGATGTTTCGCGCCCGGGTGTCCTCAGGTCAGAAGTCCCAGGGGCTCGGGCGTCTCCCCGACCGTCAGACATTCCCACAGCCCCTGAACACCGTGAGCCGAGTACGCCCTCACCTCACCTGACTCCTCTGAACCGGTGATGGCCCGGTCGAACGGGCGGGAGGAAAGATCATGATTCTCTCGGCTCGCCCCGGGGCCAGGAGCTACTGTCGCGAACATGGTCGAACACGATGTTCTCACTACCACTCGCGAGGCTTACGACGCTGCTGCCCTCACCTATGCGCAGCTGTTCCGCGACAGCCTGCGTGACAGCCCCCTGGACCGCGCGATCCTGGGTGTCTTCGCCGAGGTCGTCAGCGCGAGCGGGGACGGTCAGGTCGCGGACCTGGGGTGTGGGCCTGGCCATATCACCGCCCACCTGGACGAGCTGGGGCTGGCGGCGTTCGGGGTCGACGCCTCTCCTGCGATGATCGAGTTGGCTCGACAGGCCTATCCGGCCCTGCGGTTCGACGTGGGCTCGATGGCCGCGTTGAACATCGCCGACGGCGTGCTGGGCGGCGTGCTCTCACGGTGGTCCATCATCCACACCCCGCCTCGGGAACTCCCCGCCATCCTGGCGGAGTTCCATCGCGTGCTGGCACCTGGAGGCCACCTTCTGATCGGCTTCTCGGCAAGCGAAGATCCGTCTCACCCGACGCAGGTCTTCGATCACACAGTCGCACCGGCCTATCGGTGGTGGCCTGATCACCTCTCCGCGATGCTGCGCGAGTCCGGGTTGGTCGAGGTGGCCCGGATGGTTCGCGAACCTCAGCCCACCGACCGACGGCAGTTCCAGGAGGTTCAACTGCTCGCCCGCAAAGCCTAGGCAGGGCCGCCTGACCGGGCACATGACCACGTCCGGCCTGCCGCACGGGAAGCCTTCAGGCTCCGGGCCTCGGCTCGTGAATCGCCGTGATCAGCGAATGCCTCCAGCCGGCGTGGAGACCAGCGGCCGGCGTGGAGACCAGGCCCGGCGGCGAGAGCTTCGACCGGCAGGCCCGACCTCTCCGAGACCCTCCGGGTGCGGACACGTCCGTCGACGTTCGTGATCGTCCGCGCCTGACGTCACGCGGCCGGCCACGAGATGCGGGAGATCGTCAACGCGATCCTCCACCGGGGCCGGACCGGCTGCCGGGGGGACTCCCGATCGCGGGCAGGATCGCCTGGTCGACTATCGCCGCGAGGTCCTCGTCACTGGGCGGTGCCCCGTCGATCAGGCGCTTGGTGACGAGGGCCTCGCCGATGTCGGCCACGACCGGGGTGAGTAGCTCAGCCGGGAAGTGGCCCCGGTCGGCGTAGTGCTGCAGCACGGTGCGGGTGAACGTGCCGCCCCGGTTGGCGAAGACCCGCTCGAACAGGGCCTCGGACATCAGTGCGGCGCTTTTCGGGTCGGTGAGGATGGCCGCGACAGCGCGGCCCGCCGGGCTGAGGGCCCAGTCCACCATGAGGCGCAGGGCGCGGACGAGGTCACCGCGCAGGTCGTCGGCCCCCGCCGTCGGCTCCTCGACCGGGTGCTGGTGGTAGAGCGCGTCGAGGAGCACCTCCAGCGGGTCCGACCAGCGGCGATACAGGGTCGTGCGGGGCGTGGCCGCGCGCCGGGCGATGCCGTCCATGGTCAGCCGCCCCGCACCGACCTCCACCACCTCTTCCAGCACGGCGTCGTGGATGGCCTTCAGCAGTTCTTCTCCGCGCCGGCGCATCCGGGCGTTGTGATCGCCCATCGCCCCTCCTTGCTTAGCTGCACGGGTGTATCTTACTCTCAATCATTAGCTACAGCCCTGTATCTAATTTCAAGGGGACAACCATGTCCATCGCCCCACCGGCTCCCGTTCACGGGGCCACCCCGATCACCCAGCGCGCGCTCGCGCCCGACCTCGCACGCGGGCTGATGCTGCTGCTCATCGCGTTGGCGCACGCGCACATGTACCTGTCAGGCCACGAGGCGGGCTTCCGCGGCTACGCGCTCGACGGCGGCCCCCTGGACCGGCTGGTCGCCGGGACGCAGATCCTCCTGGTGGACGGACGTGCGCTGCCCATGTTCGCCGCCCTGTTCGGCTACGGCCTGGTGCAGCTCGCCAACCGGCAGCTCGCCACGGGCAGGAGCTGGCCGCAAGTGCGCAAGGTGCTGCGCCGGCGGAGCCTGTGGCTGCTGGCGTTCGGGTTCTGCCACGCGCTGCTTTTGTTCTTCGGTGACATCCTCGGGGCGTACGGGCTGGTCGGGCTCGTGCTCGTCGGGTTCATCCGGCGCGAGGACAAGGTCGTGCTACGGGCCGCCGTGGTAGGGCTGGTGCTGCACGTCGTGATCCTGTTCGGCTTCGGGCTGCTCACCGTCTCCGCGCCCAAGGGCGACACGCCCGCCGCCATGGCGGACCCGATCGAGGCGACCGTGATGCGGCTCATCGGATGGTCCGGGATGACGCCCACATACTTCGCCGCCAGCGTGGTGCCGGCCTTCCTGTTCGGGATCTGGGCGGCGAGGCGCCGCCTGCTGGAAGACCCCATCTCGCACCGGGACCTGCTCTCCCGGGTCGCCGCCCTGGGCACCGGGCCAGCCGTCGTCGGCGCAGTGCCGCTGATGCTGATCGACACCCGCATCTGGACGCCGTCCGACATGGTGGCCGTGTCGGCGTACGCACTGCACAGCGTGACCGGCATCGCCGGCGGGCTCGCGTACGCGGCCATCATCGGACTCGCCACCGGCCGGATGCGGGGCGGCCGTTCCGGCCCGGTCGTCAGGGCTCTGGCCGCGTGCGGTCAATGGTCGCTGACCTGCTACCTCCTCCAGTCGGTGATCTTCGTAGCGGTGTTCGCACCGTACATCGGAGGGCTCGGCACGCGTGTGGGCGACGCCGCGGCGTCCGGCATCGCCGTGGCGACCTGGCTGGCCACCGTGGTGCTCGCCGCGCTGCTGGCGCCCGGTGGGCGAAGAGGACCGGCCGAGGCCGCACTACGGCGCCTCACCTACTCGCGCCGCTGACTCCCCGTACGTCGGGGCACAAGGCCCGACAGGTCGCGACGGCCGGCCGGCGGACCTCCAGCGGTGTTCACCCCCATCGAGTACGAAAGGCTCTACCCGAATACCCAGCCGGCATGAGAGTCGACCAAGCCGACTCCACCGGACCCGGGGCAGACCAAAGCCTCCGGCAATCCCGGCGCGGTTCAATCAGTTGGGGTCGACGTGCCGGCCCCTGTTCACCTGGCCGGAGAACGGCAGCGGGCAGCACGGACTCGCCGCGCACGCCACCAGATCATCACACCCGGCGTCCACCGCTTGAACCAACGTGTCGCGGATCGTCTGAAGGTCGGCGATCTTCTGTTCCACCTCAGCGAGCTTGGCTGTCGCCCGTGCCTGCAAACCGCTGTCCGACTTGCCGTGACGATGCGCAGCCGCCTCAACCAGGTCGGCCACCTCCTCCAGCGTGAAACCCAGCCGTTGCGCCACCTTGATCACACGCAGGACCGTCACGGTCTCCGGCGGATACAACCGGTGTCCCCCATTGCTACGCTGCGGTTCTTCCAGCAGGCCCCGCCGGTGGTAGTAGCGCAGCGTTTGAGCGTTGACCCCCGCCGCTTCGGCAACCTCTCCGGTACGGAGCCGTTTCCCGCTCATGACGCGATCTGGGGAACTGCCTCGATCGCCCGGACCGCCAGCCCATCGAGCACCTTTGCGTGAACCGCGGGGACCTCGATGTCCACGACCAGCCCTTCACGACCGGGGGCGAGGGTGAAGGTGAAGAACGAGCAGCAGCCCGTCTCCCGAGCCGTCAGGTCACGCGCGGTCTCCTCCACGTGTGCTCCGTCATCGAGCGTGAGCCGCAGGTGAGTCGGTCCTACTCGTTCCAGCCCACGCAGCGCGGAGGCGAACAGTTCATCGAACTCTGCCGCCCGCAGCGGCCGTTCCTCGGTCGGAAGCGTGCATTCGGCCGGCGCCCATTCCATGAGCCCTCCAAGTACCAGGACCGCCCGTCCCTTGTGCGAGCGATCCCTGCAGTCCGACGGTAAGCCTGTACCCCGGTACAGGATGCAACCCCTGACACCATGCCTCCGGCGAGGGAAGCACGCGCGTCCACGCATGATCCGGAGTTTGATCACGTGTCACGGGCGTGCCGGATCTCACGGGAAACGACGGGGAGTCACAGATCGGGAACGAAGAAGTCCCCGCACCGCGTTTCCGCTGGTGAGAGGGCTTTTTCTACTGGCATGGCAGGTGCGGGACCTGAACCTGCGCAGGCTGAGCCGACGGTTTTGCAGGACGTAACCGTTCTCTCTGAGAGACGGCCTCTCACCTGTGGTGCGACCGCGTCTCGTCGCAATGGGGTCCATGATCGTTGCACACATATTGCATGGCGGCCGTTGGAGCATGATGCCTGGATCTGAAACCCACAACCTTCGGATTGGAAGAAGTCGATTCGATCAAGGTGTGAGACTCCGACCTAAGGGTGGTGTCCATGGCCTGTTTTCACGCCCGGCAAGAGCCTGGTCGGCGTCGGCTATCTGTGCGGGCGAGGGACGCCTGCGATGTCGTCTCCTATCCGCACAGTTGGAAAGACTCTCCGACGGTCATGACTCATCCTGTGTAGGCACCCAGGTCCCAGGTCCGCACGGTGCCGTCCAAGCTGCCGGTGACGGCGACCGATCGGCCGTCCACCTGCCCGACCGCCACCGCATAGACGGCGTTACCGTGGTGGCCCAACGGCTTTGTTGTCACCGTCGGTTTTGGGCTGTTGTCCGCTGACGGATGTCCGCTGACGGACTCTTCGCGGAAGGCCGGGAGGCCGCGCCGAGCGCGACGATCGCCGCGCCGAAAAAGGAGCCGTCACGCCTGCTGTTCAGATCATGACGCCCTCAGCGCCATAGACAACGCCAAACGGTCATCAATCCTCACCTCGGGGTCACTGCATCCACAATCACCCGACTCCCCGCGAGGTCCGCGGCTCCCGTGATTCCTCTGGGTTTGCCCGCCCACACCGTCATCCGAATGGCATGCCCGGACCTTCTGAAATCCGTAGGTCCCCGAACGATGTCAAAGGCCGTTCAGTGCCGTGAGTCACCGTGCTGACGGACACGCGACGGGCACGGGCAAGAAGCGCCGGTGCGGGCAGCTGTCGAGGTGGAAATCGATAAGATGAGGTCCATGGATTCCCGAACCGATCCGGACGGCGGCGATGGCCACAGTAGCCCGCGTGAGGTGTTTCTCCGCCTGGTGAATGGGGTCTGCGAAGGGCCGTACGAAAATTTGGCCGACCTCTATGCCGAACAGACCCATGTCACCCACCCGTTTCACCCGCTCAACCCGCCGCCGCTGCTGAGCCGTAGCGAACTGCACGAGCACTTCACCGCGCCGCCGCCTTTTGCCCGGACGCTGAACCGTAAGCCGGTCAACATCATCATCCACGACACCGCTGATCCGGAGGTGATCGTCGCCGAGTTCGCTTATCAGGGGCACGTGGACGAGACAGGAGAGGCGTTCACCGTGCCCTGTGTCTTCGTTCTCCGTATTCGCGACGGGCTCATCGTCGAGTCTCGCGATTACATCGATCACATTGCCGGCGCACGGGCATGGGGCCAGCTCGAAAGCCTCCTGACCGCGCTGCGCCCATCGAGCGACGTCGACCGCTGAAAGGCAGTTGCCGGTGACCGCGGGATCGAACGCTTGGTCTCCGGCCGAACCAGACGCCGGCCGAGGTCGTGCCTCGCTCGGCGCAGCCGCTCACCGCAACCTTGGTCTGCCCGGGTCCGGAAACCATCCGTGACCTGGGCCCTAGAAGTGGAGCGGGTGACGGGAATCGAACCCGCGCTGTCAGCTTGGGAAGTGTATGGATCACGGCTCATAGGAGCGCTGAGCTGGGCGTTCGGCCGGTCATGAGTGACCGTGGTTGACCCCTTGTCACCCTGTCCGATGGCACGCCAACGGCACGAACGGCAGGATGATCCGGTGAAACTGAACAAGAAGGTCGCGGCGGGGATCGCGGAGGAGTACCTGGATCGGTGGCGACGTGTCGCGCGCTACGACGAGCTTGCCGTGATGGAGGAGAACGGTGACAAGGACTGGGAGAGCGTCGTCGGTGAGGATGGCCAGGAGTACAAAGTCCTCACCTACGTGCTTCCACACGGCGACGAGACGCTCCGGATGGTGATCTCGGTGAACCACCGGAGGATGGATCATGCGGCTGAACCGCTGATCCGGGAAGCGGTCGTGCGCTCAGACGGCACTGTGACCACACCCGCGAATCTGGCTGAGCTGGAGGACCGCTGGCTTCTGCCCTACCGCGGTATGCAGGTGGTCCAGGTCCGGGTGAGCTATCAGTTGACGTTGCTTCTCGACGGTGACGCCGCGGTGAACATCGAGACCACGGCGACCCTCACCAGCGGCCCACTGAGCGCTCCCGACGCGGAGCCGGTCCGGCTGGCCCCTGAGCGCCAGGAGGTGGCGCCGGCCCTGGCGCTCTTCGGCGCGACACTCGTGTCATCGGTCGCGTTCAAGTCCGGTGCGCTGCGGTTGGCCTTCGACACCGGAACGCACCTGAACGTGAAACCCGATTTCCACTACGAGGCGTGGAGCACCTGTGGTCCTGATGATTTACGCTTCGTCTGCCTGCCGGGCGGTGGACTTTCGATTTTTCGATGATCGAAGGAGCCAGTTTGAAAGATCTCGGCACGCGGTTCTCCGACCTGCGGTTTTCCAAGTCAGTGGCGGCCGCGCTGTATCCATGAGTCCCCCTTGTTCACCCTCCTGACAGGCACCAACGGCACGGGATGACGCCAAGCCCAAACCGCATTAGCAGCTGGGATCGCGGTCGTCCCGATCGATCCCAGCTGGACCAATATGTACGACTGGTCCGCATGGAACGGGCTCGCACTGCGCTGAACTGCAACCCCGCTGCGTGCAGCTCACAAACGTGACCCTCTGCTTGCAAACCGGTCCGACCTGGGGCCGTACGGGCCTCGACCTGCTCGATCGTGTGTACGCGAGTGGCCGTGATTGATCGCTGTTGACCACCCTTAATGGCACGGCGATCATGCCCTGACATTAGGATTTCCCAGAATCGACCTTGGCCCCCGGAGAATAGAGAAATGACCACCTGGAATGACATCGGCGACCCTGTTCCCGCCCTGGACGACTTCGAGGCAAACGACCAGGGCGAAAGTGAAATCACAGCCGTCATGAGTGTCGGGACAACCGGCGCACACAATATGATCCGACTCTCCGCATGGGACGACGGTCTCGGAATCGACGTGGACTTGCTGATCACACCGCAAAACGCGAAAACCCTCCGCGACCGCCTCACCCTGGCAATCGAGATCGTCGAGGCGCGCGAGCAGCTTCAGATGCAGGACGATGGCGGAGGGCGGAGGAAGCGAGGGTGAAGTTGATGCTCAGCAGCAACGGAGCCCGATACTGTCAGATTGGCCGATCGATCTTATCCGAAAAAATGGTCAAGGTCCTTCGTGGCTACCATTTTGGAAGATTGCGGCACGCGACCCTCTGATCTGCCGCGTTCCAGGTCAAAGGCGGTTTCCCCTTACTCGCGAGTCCCCGTGATTCCCTCTTGGTGCCCATCCTGACGGGCACACAACGGGCACGGGAACTTTTGCTCCCTCGTCGCCCTGATGCTCGATTTGCTGGGACTGAGGAACGAAATCCCGGACCGCCGATCGCTCCCGACCATGTACGGGGATCAACTGTCAGCTGGCGATCGTAGAGTGGTACCGGCTTCCAGGCTCGGAGTCGAACGAGACTCCAAAACTGAGTGGGCGTTTGAATCTGGGAGAATTGTGAGATGGCGAACCCACACATGCACATCAAAGACATCGTCATCGACTGTGCTGACCCCGAGCGCTTGGCCACGTTTTAGGGAATTCTTCTCGGGAGGCCGATCGCGGCGCGCATGGGCCCATACGTCTGGCTCAAACGTGAGAACGGCCTAGGAGTGGGTTTCCAGAAGTCCGGCGAGCCGAAAGCCGACAAGAACCGGGTGCACTTCGACCTCGCGTCGGCAGACCCGCCTCCACAAGACCAGGGGCACACCAATCAGCGATCAGCTCCATGGTGGCGAGGAGGTTCTTGCAGATACGCAACGCCAAGATCTCATCGCGAGGACGCTCCCGCCAGTCCTCCACCCAGTCGGTTGCCTGCTCCAAGCTCAACGGCAGGGCCTCCAGAACATCCAAGGCAAGCCGATCCGGATCCCACAGCGGATCATCACCGGGACCAAGATCAGTGATCAGCAACGCCCGAAGGTTGAAGCAGTTCATGTTCGCCTCCCACGCAGGGAGACCGGCCTGCCCGGCACCGTTGAGAGCCGCGAAGGCAACCCTGGCCCAAATCCGCCGCCTCTCCCCCTCACCAACGATCCTGCGCACGAGCCAGATTGAGTTGCCAGGCACTCAGCCACGAGTTGATGCAAGCGGCGTGGAACTCGGTACCTTCCGTGCCTTCCATCATCGTCTCGGAACACCTCCACCGGTGCAACGATGCCGCCCGGTCAGCCGGTCCTGCCGGAGAGGTTCATGCGGGTTCTTCCAGTTTGCAGGCGATGCTTTCAAGGGCGGAGAGGTCCGCGGGTGAGAGTCGGTCGATGACATGGCGGCGGACCGACTCCAGGTGGGCGGGGGCGGCGTCTCCGAGCGTTTCCAGGCCGTGTTCGGTGAGGACGAGGTAGCAGCCTCGGCCGTCGTCCGGGTCGGGCTCGCGCCGTACGAGACCTCGCGCCTCCATACGGGTGGCGTGCCGGGACAGGCGGCTGCGTGACCAGCCCATCTTGGCAGCCTGCTCGCGCAGCGTACTGGTGCGGCCGGGACGCTCGGAGAGTGTGCTGAGCACTTCGTAGTCGGGATCGGACAGGCCGATCGCGGCCAGGTCATGCGCGGTGCGTGACTGGATCGCGATCATCATGCGGCGCAGGGCGCGCCAGGCTCGTTCCTCGTCCGCGTCGAGCCAGCGCACTGTCACGGAGGGCCGTTTCGTTGACATGTAAACAAGCTATCAGTTACGTTCGTTTCCATGTCAACGAAAACTGCGCGTGTCCTCGTCCTGGTGTGCAGCACCCGTCCCGGCGCCCTCGGCCCGGCGGTGGGAGAGTGGTTGATCGAGACGATCGCGCCACGCGCCGCGGAACTCGGCGTGGAACTCGTGTCGGTGGCCCTTGGTGACCTCGGCCTGCCGTTCCTCGACGAGGAGGACCCGCCGGCGTCCGGTGTCTACCGGCACGAGCACACCAAGCGGTGGAGCACGATGGTGGGCGCGGCGGACGGCTTCATCGCGGTCACCCCCGAGTACAACTACGGCATGCCGGCGACCTTCAAGAACGCCCTCGACTACCTGGGCCGCGAATGGGCGTGGAAGCCGATGGGGTTCGTCAGTTACGGCAACACCTCGGCGGGCACCCGGTCGGTCCAGCACGCCAAGCAGGTGGTGACCACGCTGCGACTGGTGCCGCTGGGCGCCACGGTCGCCCTGCGCATCGGCGACACGATGGAGAACGGGCGACTCCGCCCGGACGCCGGCCGCGACGCGACCGCCACCGGGGTCCTAGACGAACTCGTCCGGGTCGCCCACGCCCTCCGGCCGATGCGCGAGCAGGCCCGGTCTCGGCCGGGGCCGCTGCCGGGGTCATATGTGAGAGCACTGACCCCCGACGACGCCCCGGAGGTCCTGGTGCTCCAGCGCTGCTGCTGGCTGGAGGAGGCGCTGGCCAACGACACCCTGGCCATCTCCGCTCTGGGGGAGTCGCTGGAGCAGGTACGCGAATGGCTGGCCACCTGGCACACCACGGGCCTGTGGCAGGATGGCCGGCTCCTGGGCATGGTGCGGGCGCGCAGTGTGGACGGTGACTGGCACGTGGGCCGGCTCTGTGTCGTCCCCGATCTGCGTGGCCAGGGCGTGGGGCGCTGGCTGCTGCGCGGGGCAGAAGCCGAGACCGAGGTCGGCTGCCGCCGCATCGTGCTGTTCACCGGCGCCGAGAGCCAACGCAACATCCGCCTCTACCACGCCCAGGGCTACCGGACGGAGTCGTTCGACGGCGCGACCGCCTTCCTCGCCAAGCCAGTGGCTGCGGATGATGCCATCCGGGTTCCCGCTGGGGAGCCGGCGGGACTGGGATGAGGGGCCGGGGTGGCGGCTCCAGACGGCAGAGCGGGCGGGACACGGGGTGGACGTGCTGCTCAAGGTCTACGCCAAATGCCTCAACGGTCACAAGGATCTGGCGAACAAGCGGATCGGTGACGCGCTCACCGCATGACATGCCTGCCGCACGACCAGGACCTCGGAGACTCTCTGGGGTCCTGCTGCGTTTCAGAAAACCGGTTCTCAGCGCTGTGCCGCCTTGGCGGCCCGAACGGCGGCGGGAACCTCCCGGAGATAGAGCCGGAACCCTTCCGCTTCCGGCTCGAAGCCCAGCGAGGTGTAGAGGCGATGGGCGCCATCGACGGCATGACGCTTGTGAGACAGGAGCTGGACCTTGTTGCACCCCGCGGATCGAGCGTCACCGAGAAGTCGCCGCATGATCGCGGTGGCCACGCCCGTGCGGCGATGACCGATGGCGACCACGACCGCCTCGACGAACGCGGTAGGGGCACAGCCGTAGGTCAAGTTCGGCATCGTCATCAACGTCGCCGTCCCGACCACCTGCTCGTCGATCTCGGCGAGGTAGACGGTGAGATCGTCGGATCGCATCATCCGTGCCCAGGTTCGCTGTTCAAGATCCGAAACTACGCGGGGAGAGCCATCCTCGGGCTCTCGCTCGGCGGCATAGACCTGCAGGACTGCCAACAGGTCCTCTGGACGGGCAGTCCGAACAGTGCACGGCACGACAGCGTCCATCACCTGATCAGCATGCCCGTCTTGAGCAACCATGGCCACCAGGCGACCGCGAAGCCGAGAGAACAGCTGTTGGCCGACAAGGCGCTAGAAAGCCGACGCGACCTGGGAAAACACGGCCAAGATCATTGCACGCATATTGGTGGAGTGGTGACATGCGGGCGCTCCCCCTTGAATGTGGACATCTCTTCCCCCTGGACCTCAAGATCCAGTCTCCAAGGTGTCCACATTCAAGGGGGAGCGCCCATCTGCAGGTCCTTCGTACGTTCATCACGCATCACCTCGCCCTTTTTGCCTCGTGTGCTGTCGTGCTTATACGTGTACGAGACGTGAGGGAAGAGCATGCAGAGAAGCCCGACAAAGATTGTCATCAGTTCGGGAATCGAGTTCAGCTCAGCACCACCTAGCAATCAGCCTATGCGCATACCGACCGCCGGTCTTCTGAGCAGTCTAGGCGGCGCGCTCCAGGGTTAAGGAGCTGCTCACCGGGGCGATTTTGGCAACGGCTTGGAATGGCGGAAAGTCCTGTGCCTCCGCAAGAGCCGCCTGCCACTCCTCATCGTCGTTGGGGAAGTAGAAACTCGTGTCTTGATCCAAATGAGAGCTGAACATCCCCGAGTCCTCATAGAAGAGAACTAGCTCGATCTGCCAAAGTTCGACGAAGTCATCGAAGTGACCGCCCGCGTAGGGCACAGCCACTTGCCGGGTGAAGCTCATGCTCGGACGGTGATCATGCCAGGACCGGCGCCCCCACTGCAGGATGAACCCGTCGGAGTCGGAATCGGGTTGGGTATCGATTCCGATGACTTTCGTTTGAGCGAACTCTGCGAATGCCGCCCACGCGGCCCTGGTGTCGGTAATGGCGCCGGGTGCTTGCCCGTGTTGGCGCAGGATGCTGGCAAGAAGATGAAGGCTGGCTCGCCAGTCGACGAGGGTCATGGCGGAACCATACCGTCGAGCGCCGTCAATCCTGATGGGATGACAGGGCAGGTCGCCGTCAAACATGCCCTGGGACTGACGTGTCAAGCATCTCCCGGGACACGTCAAACGTCGTGCTGCGATGTCTAGTCCCGATTGATACTTGACGCATTGGCATCGGATGATGCTTGACATTCCTAGCTGCTGTTTCGCTGTTCAGTATGCGCCTTGGACTTGATCTGGAAACCAGCACGGAGCTGCGGAGGATCACAGCCGCACGTGTAATCTCACCACGATGAGGTCGCCCGCACGGTAAAGGACGGGACCCGGGGTGCGGACAGGGCCGTCTGCCTCATCACCCTGGTCCCTAGCCGCTCTTTCGCTGCTTGAGATGCGCTCTGAACTTGATCCTGGTGATCTCCTGAGTCGTGGTCCGGGACACGACGCGGATCGGTTCGCCGTCGGCGTGGATCGCGATGTGGGTGTCATCCACGGTCACATCGAGAATCTTGCGGGCGTGTACCCGGCCGACCTGGATCTTCTGGCCGACGACCATGATGCCGCCGCGGATGGAGACCGTGCGCTGAACGGTGACCGGCCCGGTAGGCGCGGCCGGTGGTGGCCCGGCCCGGCGAGCCCCGCGCAGCCGCCCGCACTCGGTGATCGGCAGCGGGCAGCGTACCGCGCGCAGCAGGGTGCGCCCGCCGTCCATGACCTGGGCGGTGATGCCGTCCAGGCGTAAGGTGACGCGCTGGCCGGCCAGATGAGCACCGATGCACAACGCATCACCGGCCAGGCTGACGACCCCGATCGAGCTGACCAGCCGATCCACCTCGATGGCCGGACGGTGCTGCGAGGCGTCGCAGACCGGCGCGGGCCCGGCCGGGCCCGCAGCACCGGAGGCGACCAAAGCCGTCAGGTCCTTGACCGTCAGCCGGGAGGCCACCGTCTTGAGCCGGCCACCACCGGCGGTGGTGAACACGTGCAGATGCGCGGTACTGATCCACAACGTGATCGCCAACCCGGCGCGGTCGGGGCCGAGCCAGACCTGCTGGCGGCCGACCGACAGGTTGCCCGAGTCCGGCACCACCCGCTCGACCTCGATGGCCTGCAGGGCCATCGGCTCGGTCACCGCCACCTCGTCATCGGTGACCACCTCTGGCGGCGCCGAGACGGTCTGCACGGCCGGTGGCACCACCACACTCAGGCTCGCCGGCAGCCGCAACGGCAACGCCTCATCGGCCTGTTGCCGCTGCTGGTG
The DNA here is from genome assembly GCF_040639575.1 of Streptosporangium sp. NPDC023825. NCBI lineage: Bacteria > Bacillati > Actinomycetota > Actinomycetes > Streptosporangiales > Streptosporangiaceae > Streptosporangium > Streptosporangium sp. NPDC023825. The sequence continues at coordinate 51,002 of NZ_JBFAAE010000064.1, forward strand.
GTGGTCGGCCTGATCGGCGAAAAAGCGGTCGGCGGGAAAGGCCATCTCCAACGCCTGGTGCGGAGGCGCGGTGTTGTAGTGCTCGGCGAAGGCATCCACCGCCTCTTGCGCCGCGTCCATCGAGGCGAACGGCACCTCGTCGTCGAGCAACTCCCGGCGCACCGTCTGGTGAAAGCGTTCGATCTTGCCGGTGGTGGTCGGGGTGCGGGGCTGGGTATGCGGTAGCCGGATGCCGTTTTCCCGGCAGACGCGCTCGAACAAAACCTCACCGGCCTTGGGGCCGCCGAACCGGCCGGTGAACTGCTTGCCGTTGAGTTTCTAATGTCGGTCAACACCTCCAGCGGCACCCCGAAGGTGCCCATCGCCGCGGCGAACGCCGCACAGACCTGCCGCCCCGTCGGCCGGGCCACCACCGAGGCGATCACACAAAACCGCGAATGGTCGTCCATCCAGTGATCAGCTTGCATTCGGTGCCATCGGCCAGCAGCACCCCACCCATGATGTCCATCTGCCATAACTGCATCGGCTCGGGCCGCTCCCAGCGCCCGGTAGATACTGGAGCGCGAGGGCACCGGATCCACCCCGCGCCGGGCCATCTCCCAGCCCAACGTGCGCGGCCCCCATCGCGGATGCGAGTGCCGCAACTCACAGATCATCGCCTCGATCGCGGCCGGTGTCTGCATCAGATGCGCCCGCACCCGGTGCGAGCGATCGGCCAAAGCGCCCAGCCCGCCGTCTCGATAGCGGCGCACCCAGGTATGCGCCGACTGACGCGAGACCCCATACCGTCCGGCGACGTCGGTGACCTTCACCCCCGACAACACCTCGATCACCGCGTGATAGCGCTGCTCCACGACACTCAACTCCACCAATGCCATTCCGGCCCCCGAAGCGCAGACAACGCCACGAGCAGGCACAGAAGGCGATCAAGGTGTCAAGCGTCAAGCGTCAAGCGAGGCCAGAGTGTCAACCATCAAGCGAGACAGGACAAACGTCGTGCTGCGATCACTGTCGAATTACTCTTATGGGTATCAAGGGCGGCGGCGCTGCGCGCCGCGCCACGGCCCGCCGCCCGCCCGCCGTCCGGACGTGCGGCGTGGGCGCCGGTCCCGAACGGCGGCAGGACTCAGGGCCGCCCGCCGCACGCGTGCTCCGCCGTACCAAGCGAACTCGCCGACCTAAGGCACGCCGCCGCCCACCCCGTGAAGACTTCTCAGAACGGTGGTGCGACATAAGGTGTCTGGCATGAACGAGGGCCGGCCGGGGCGATTGATTTTGCTGTGCGGGTTACCTGGGGCAGGCAAGACAACGCTGGCGAAGCAACTGGCCGACCAGATTCCGGCCGTTCGCCTATGCCCCGACGACTGGTTGACCCGGTTGGGAATCGACCTCCACGAGGCAGAGCCACGTGATCGGCTGGAAGGGCTGTTCCGACAGCAATCGGAAGACCTCCTCCGGCTCGGAGTGAGCGTGATCCTGGAGTTCGGTTTCTGGGCTCGTGCCGAACGCGACGAGATACGACTTCGTGCTCGCGCCCTCGGAGCCGCAGTCGAGTTGCGCTACCTACCGGTCCCCCTTGACGAGTTATGGCGCCGACTGGAGGCCCGCAACAGACAGGAATCGCCGGGCATAGCGGTCATCAGCCGAAGCATGATCGAGCAGTGGGCCGAGATCTTTGAGGCTCCCGATCGTAGCGAGCTCGTCCTCTTCGACCAGCCCTGGGAGCAGAAAGACGGGACAGCGGGTCCCTGCGCCTTCGGCGCCTCCGGCGGGGGAAGTGTGCGCGTTCGCGCATGATCCGGAGCTTGATCACGTGCCACAGGCGTGCCAGATCTCACGGGAAATGAGGGGGAATCACGGGGACTCACGGGGAGTCGTAGATCAGAAATGAAGAAGCCCCCGCACCGCGTTTCCGCTGGTGAGAGGGCTTTTTCTGCTGGTGTGGCAGGTGCAGGACTTGAACCTGCGTAGGCTGAGCCGACGGTTTTACAGCCCGTGACCGTTCCTGTTCATGCGATGCCTCTGACCTGCGGCGACATCTTGTTCGGCCATCACAACCATCAAGATCATTACACGCATATTGCACGAGTCCTCGGAAGCCCTACGTCATCTCCGTGCGGCTTTCGCTGAGCTTCCATCCACAATGGACCAATGCGAGGACCGTGGGTGCACACTGGCCGACTCTGGACGAACGGCGATCCGTTTCTCGCTGTCGACGCTTCACTGCGCGGTGCGTGGCGTGGGTTCAGCGACGACCAATATGACGACATCGTGGATCTCGGCCCGGAGAACACCGGCATCCCGGTCGGAGTCGGCTGGGCAGCCCTCGTCGGCGCGGACGGAGTCGTTGGCGATGACAGCTGGATGGAGGTCTTCCAAGCAGAGGGCGGCGGCATCGCCGTCGTGCAGGCATCCGGTCCCGACTACCCGCGCGTGCTGACACAAGCCCTCGGTTACCCGGACACCGACGATGAGGACGGTGCCCCGCTCATCGTGCACAGCGGCGAGATCGCCTTGTTCAGCGCCGCGTGCGACGGCATCGGACCACACTCGCAACCCCTGGTGCCTGCCCAGCCAGGACCGGTGCCGCCGGCACACGGGCGACCACCGCATGGGAGCGACCCAGGCATTCTGATAACGACGACGTACACAACGTTCACGTTCAAGGTGCGCTGGTACACCCAGCTGGACGAAGAAAGCTGTTTCGCCCGGTGGCTGCTGGCTCCTGCATGAACCTTGTGATCAGTAGGTCCCCGAATGTCACCAAAGGCATTCAGACAGAGGCCAGCGAAGCCCCCGTAGCCACTGGACTGACCAAACCGCATTAGCAGCTCGGGGCTTGCCCGTTCAGATCGGTTCCACCTGGACCAACGGGGGCGATCGGTCGGTCAGGAACGACATGGGACGGCGGTGAACTGCAACCCAAACTGCAACCCGTTCGGAAGCTTCAGCCGTCGCAGTCTTCAAACTCCCACTCTCCGATCTGGCCGATCTTCTCTGCGAGTTCGCTCCACGTCGGAGCCTCCAGCACCGCGATCCGGTCGCTCAGCCACGCGGTCACCTCGGCGGGACGCAGCTCGGGCACGAAGAGCCGGTGGCGGCCGATGAGGAAGGGATGACGTCGCAGCTGCTCGGCGAGGGCCGACGGGGTGCAGACGGTGAGCTGGAACCGTTCCTCGCTTGGCTCTCCCTGCGGGCCGACGTACATCTCCAGCAGTTCGCAGGCATGGGCAGGATCCTCGATGCTCCGCCCGAATTCGAGGTCTGGCCATCGGAAGGTTCCCACTCGTGCTCTCATCACTCAATGATCGCGCAATAGGGGGAAGCCATGATCGGGCTGCCAGGTTGGGAAGTACATGAACCATGGCGCGTAGGGGCGCTGAACTAGGGTTCAGGCTGGTCACGAGTAGTCACGGCGAATTCTCCGTCGCCGAGACCAGTGGCACGGTAGTCATGGCCCCGAGCTCTGCTGCTCGACGGATTCGGCGATCGTGCGGAGTCGTCGGATCTCGCTGAAGATCTCCTTGTCGGTGAGTACGGAGATGATCGTCAATCCTTGCGGACCGCCTGGCTCTCTGTG
>NZ_JBFAAE010000065.1:0-4285 GCF_040639575.1 Streptosporangium sp. NPDC023825
GTCGACCTTCCAACGCTGGCCTGGATCGTGGGAAGGCTGGACTCACACGTGGACCGTCGAACGATGCTCCTGCTCGCCGCCGGAATGACCGCCGAAGCCGCGGCCACCATCAGCGACCCCTGGGAGCGCCTCTCCCGCGCCCTGACCGGCCCCCAGGCCCTCGATGACGACACCATCGAGCGTCTCGAAGCGCGCACCATCGGCTTTCACCGCCTGGAGTACGTCCTTCCGGCCCGAGCCATCTACCAAGGGCTCACCACCCACATCAACGAACTCAGCACCCTGCTCCAAAGCGGACCCTCCGACCGCTTCCGCCGACGCCTGGCCGCCACCGCCGGCGAAGCCGCCACCCTCGCCTCCTGGATCGCCTGGGACCTCAAGCAGCCCGGACAGTCCGCCTCGTTCGAGCGCGTCTCGGCCCTGGCCGCCAAAGAGAGCGGGCACCAGATCATCCAGGCGTGCACCCACGCCTACAAGTCCTACGCCGTCGAAGGCCGCGCCGCCTACGAAGCCGTACGCCAGGCCCAGCAGTTCCTCCCCGCCCAGGGAGACGACGCCACCCGCGCCTGGCTGCTCAGCCGCGAAGCCGAAGAACTCGCCGCCCTCGGGGACCGCCGCGCCATCGAGGTGATGCACCAGGCCGAAGAGGCATACGGTCGAGCCCGCCCGCACCGCGAACGTGCCTGGACCCGCTTCCTGGACCCTGGCCGGATGGCCGCCTTCCAGCTCTCCACCTACGTGCGACTCGGCGATGAGCATCACGTCATCGAAGCCGGCCAGACCGCCCTGTCCGCGGTTGCTCAGGAGAGTGACCACAAGAAGACCGCGATCGTCTACGCCGACATCGCCCAGGCCCAACTCCAGATCGGCGACATTGCCGAAGGAATCACCTACGCCCGCCGAGCCCTGGAGTCCGCCCAGCGCAGCGAATCCACCTGGGGGATCGAGCACCTCGCCACCGTGGAGAAGGCCCTGGCGCCTCACACCGACCAGGCTGTCCGTGAGCTGCTCGGCGACATCGCCGCTACCCGCCGGAACGCGGGGCCGTCTCCCGTCTGATCCACTCCAGGTAGTCAGCCGTGCCGGCCACGAGTGCACTGGCGATGATCTGCGGCACCTCATAGGAGTGAAGCTCCCGCACACACCGAGCCAGATCCTCGAATCGCTCAGCGGTGGTCGTCATCAGCAACAACCACTCGCCAGAGCGCTGGACCTTCCCGGCCCACCAGTAGGTGGACTCGATCGGCGCGACGATCTGAGCCCCCGCGGCTAGCCGGAGCTTCACCACTGCCGAACAAATCTGATCGGCCTCATCGCGGCTGCTGGCAGTGACGCGGACCTCGATGCAATCCGAAGTGTTTTGGATCATGCCAACACACTGCCGAATTGTTCTCATAGGTATCAAGGGCGGCGCTCCGCGCCGCCTCGCGGCCCTGCGCCCGCTCGGCGGCCGGGCATGCGGCCTGGGGGCCGGTCCCGGCCGCCGACGGCTCCAGGCCGCGACTACATCGCTCCACCTGATGCCCGCGGTGTTGCGGTTTGATAGCGGATTTCCTTAGCAGCCAATCACTCTGCCGCACACCTCGACGATGATGTTTAAGCAGACCGGTGGCCATAAAGGAGAACACTCCTGATGAGAAACCCGCAGCGTCTCGGTGGCCGCTGGCGCAGGATCTCCCTGTGGGTGCGCCGTCATCTCCTGGTATGGATCATCACCGCTACCGCGATCAACGCCGCGCTGATCGCAGTGACCACGATGCTGATGCAACTTCCCGGTCAACGCGATTCGGTAATCACCCTAGCCGTCTTGGTAGTGCTGGCCTGCTCAGCCATCTCCGTTGCGTTGCCGGTCATCGGATACCGCATTGAAGAAGCTCACCGACAGGTCGAAGAACGCCGTCAGCATGACCAGCGCATCGCCGCTCTGCTCGCCCACAGCCACCCCGCCCGCCTTACTCTGGAGCACGTCAGCCCCGGGCAGTTAGGGGCCACCCCCACCCGATACACCCGCAGTGACAACGCCCCCTACATTCCCCGCACCTCCGACGATGAGCAGATCCGCGCCGCCCTCTCCGCGCCCGGACCACCGTTTCCGTTCGTGCTGGTATGGGGACCCACCAAAGCCGGTAAATCCCGCACCCTGGCAGAAGCCCTATACAAGGCACTACCTGCCCGCACCCAGGTTCTTCTGCCCGTTGACGGCCAAGCCCTAGCCGAGCTGGCCCATCTAGGCTTGCCTCTCATTTCCGACGGCCCAGCCCTGGTGTATCTGGATGATCTCGCCGTAGCCGACCTGGAAGCCCTGACCGCCACCGTGCTAGATGCCGTTACCGAGCGAGCGGTACTCGCGGCCACCATGACCGCCACACGCCGCAGCCAGATCCTTACCTCGGGCGGCGACATCACTCGTACCGCCCGAGCAGCCCTGGCCCGCACCCACAACCACGGCGACGGCCATGAACTGATCTTCCGTGCTCCCACTCCTGACGAGCACGCCCAAGCCATCAAGCTCTACCCAGGAGAGACTTTTCGCGGCAGCATCGCCGAAACCCTGGTCGGCGGCACCGAACTCATCGCCAAATACCGTGCCGGCCAAGACACCAACCACGCCGGCTACGCCATCGTCCAAGCCGCCATCGACGCCCGCCGTGCTGGTCTTACCCGCCCCATCACCGATACCGAACTCACCCGCCTGTTTGCGGTGTACCTACCCCGTATCCGCGCCGGAATGCCCGCCACCACAACTGCCTACCGCGACGGTCTGCACCAGTGGGCCGCCGTTCCGATCGCCTCCCAGGTCGCTCTACTCACCCCCGCCCCTGTCTCCCACACCGATACGCCAACCACAAACCCAGGATGGATAGTCCTAGACCACCTGCTATCCGCCGATGAGGGCACTCTTGCCGACTGCCCAGCCCGCCCCATCCCCGAGGAGCTGTGGGCTGAACTGATCGACCTGGTCACCCCCGCAGACGCCCACACCATCACCTACACCGCCTACCAACGTAACCAGATCACTCACGCCATCACCGCAGCCCGAAAAGCCACCACCAGTCCTGACCCCGACCATGCACCGCAGGCGGCATTCAATCTGGGAGTCCTGCTGGATGAGCAGGGTGACCCGCAAGGAGCGCAGGAGGCCTACCAACTGGCCATCAACTCCGATCACCCCGACCATGCACCGCAGGCGGCATTCAACCTGGGATTCCTGCTGGATGAGCAGGGTGATCCGCAGGGGGCGCAGGAGGCCTACCAACTGGCCATCAACTCCAGCCACCCCGACCAAGCACCGAAGGCAGCGATCAATCTGGGGAACCTGCTGTATGAGCAGGGTGATCCGCAGGGGGCGCAGGAGGCCTACCAGCTGGCCATCAACTCCGATCACCCCGACCATGCACCGCAGGCGGCATTCAATCTGGGAGTCTTGCTCAAGCAGCAGGGTGATCCGCAGGGGGCGCAGGAGGCCTACCAACTGGCCATCAACTCCGATCACCCCGACCAAGCACCGCAGGCGGCATTCAACCTGGGAGTTCTGCTGTATGAGCAGGGTGACCCGCAGGGAGCGCAGGAGGCCTACCAACTGGCCATCAACTCCAGCCACCCCGACCAAGCACCGAAGGCAGCGATCAATCTGGGGAACCTGCTGGATGAGCAGGGTGATCCGCAGGGAGCGCAGGAGGCCTACCAGCTGGCCATCAACTCCGACCACCCCGACCAGGCACCAACGGCAGCGACCAATCTGGGAGTCCTGCTGTATGAGCAGGGTGATCCGCAGGGAGCGCAGGAGGCCTACCAGCTGGCCATCAACTCCGACCACCCCGACCAGGCACCAACGGCGGCATTCAATCTGGGAGTCTTGCTCAAGCAGCAGGGTGATCCGCAGGGAGCGCAGGAGGCCTATCAACTGGCCATCAACTCCGACCACCCCGACCAGGCACCAACGGCAGCGATCAATCTGGGGAACCTGCTGGATGAGCAGGGTGATCCGCAAGGAGCGCAGGAGGCCTACCAACTGGCCATCAACTCCGACCACCCCGACCAAGCACCGCAGGCGGCATTCAACCTGGGAGTTCTGCTGTATGAGCAGGGTGATCCGCAGGGGGCGCAGGAGGCCTACCAGCTGGCCATCAACTCCGATCACCCCGACCAGGCACCGAAGGCAGCGATCAATCTGGGAGTCTTGCTCAAGCAGCAGGGTGATCCGCAGGGGGCGCAGGAGGCCTACCAGCTGGCCATCAACTCCGATCACCCCGACCATGCACCGACGGCAGCGATCAATCTGGTA
>NZ_JBFAAE010000065.1:4381-54174 GCF_040639575.1 Streptosporangium sp. NPDC023825
GGGAGTTCTGCTGGATGAGCAGGGTGATCCGCAGGGGGCGCAGGAGGCCTACCAACTGGCCATCAACTCCGATCACCCCGACCATGCACCGACGGCAGCGATCAATCTGGGAGTTCTGCTGGATGAGCAGGGTGATCCGCAGGGGGCGCAGGAGGCCTACCAACTGGCCATCAACTCCGATCACCCCGACCATGCACCGACGGCGGCATTCAATCTGGGAGTCTTGCTCAAGCAGCAGGGTGACCCGCAGGGGGCGCAGGAGGCCTACCAAGTGGCCATCAACTCCGACCACCCCGACCAGGCACCGAAGGCGGCATTCAACCTGGGATTCCTGCTGGATGAGCAGGATGACCTGCAAGGGGCGCAGGAGGCCTACCAACTGGCCATCAACTCCGGCCACGATCTCGCAGCACCCTACGCACAACGCGCTCTTGACGGCCTCTCCTCCCAGACAAGAACGCCGCCCGACTCGTAATCTATTAATCTCTCACCTTTGCTCTACCATCGCCGTAGCCACTACAGCCCTACGATCGCCAGACTGTGGTCAGTCGCCATAAGTGGTTAGGGGCGATCGAAGGTCCAGGACTTCGTCCCTCAGCCCTGGCCCAGCGGGCATCAGGGTTGCACTTCGGGTTGCAATACAGGGTCGTTTCAGAACCGTTCAAGACGGACCGCACACGTCCGCTGACCTGCATTGAACTGTCTGGAACAGTGCGAAGCCGATCTCTTAATCCGCAAGTTTTGGATTCCGTCTAAGAAATTGAGCCCTGGTCGCTGGCTGTAAAATCATCCCTACTCATTGCCATTCCAGGCCGACCGGCTAAACTTGTTGCTCCAGGTTGAACCGATCGAACAAGCAAGATCTCGGCTGCCAGTGCGGCCTAGGACCGCTCTCTTGTGCCGTCTTCGGGAGGCGGAGTACTAACCGTCGCTCAAGCGAACCCGTTCCATCACATCGATCACATAGTGAATGAGCTCATCGTATTGAGGCGTGTAACCGAAGATCATTGGGTCGACGCCTAGTCGCGGATCAAAATGATCAGCATGAACGAGGACGGGAAGATTAATTCCCTGTTCTCTGAAATTGTGAAGCATCTTTATGCCGGCTTGCCCGTCTTTACCCCGATGAATATCGCTGATCACTAGGTCGTAGGACGATCGATTCAGCAGGTTTAGAGCTTCGCTCGTGGAGGTTGCTTGATCGACCTTCATATCAAGCTCTCGAAACATTTCAGTGAGGTATTGATTGTTGCTAGGGATGTCGTCTACCCATAGAATCCGGCCACCTTTCAGATAGTTAGCAGCATGCTCCAGCCTGTGCAATACCGCCCTCCTGTTCGCCCTGGTTGTTGCCGAATTTGATTCTTTTTCCCCACTTGCGTTCTCGGCCACCTTATTTAGCAAGCGCTCGACTTCCGTAAGTGTGACCTCCACCCCTAGAGCTCCTATGCTTGTAATACGGGGCACAATCGTTTCCAAAAAAGGCCGCCGTAAAGAGAAGAAGACAACCAGCGCGAAGAGGATCCAGAGCAGAGACGGAACTATGTCGATGAGCTTTCCCCATAATACTTCCGACATCAGATAGCCCTTCGCCACGAGTGGATCATGTAGCGGCAAGCTTAGGCATTGGACGCTCTCGATGGGATGAAACTTCCCGTGACGTTAGGAGAATGTGCTTTGGCGAATACTCCCATTTTAGGATGATTAGCTACTTGTGTCCCGTTGCTACCTAGAGCGCCATATCCTTGAAATCTGATCGTGGGGCGCGTCGCCTTGGGGGTCGCCTGATAGCGGTCGACCTCCCCTCGGGAGTAGCAAAGATGATCATTACGCGATCATGGGGTCGTATTCGGCTAAGGCATGCGCGTTGTGCGGCCAAACTCTGCACGGGTTGCAGTTTGGGTTGCAGTTCACCGCCGTACAACGCCGTTCAGGGTGGACCGTCCATGCCCGTTGGTCCAGGTTGAACCGATCGGGACGGCCGAGATCCAAGCTGCTAATGCGGTTTGGGTTTACCGCCCATCCGGGGTTCAAATCCCCGAGCCTCCGCAGATCAGAGGCCCTCTCCCGAGTCTTGGGAGAGGGCCTTTTTGATCTCTCGGGGTGTCACGGTTGCAGTTCGAGTTGCATTAGGGCGCCGACCCATGATGCGGCGACGCAGAAGACCAAGATCGACTATGCTGCCGCATCCGCTTGCCGGGCCTCGCCGGACAGCAACGCCCTCCACATATCGCCCGCCTGCCGAATCGGCCATCGATGGGTCTCGTGAACTTCCGGACTGCCGACCAGTTGGAGCGTGCGCCGGATGAAGCCCTGCCCTCCGGCCTGGCACAACTCGTACAAGGTGGCCCAGCGCCGGCAGGTCCAGCTGACCGCCCAAAGTCGATCTTGTGCGGTCTTCAGGTTCCTGTGCTTGCAATGCCACGTCAATGACGCGCGACATGAGAGGGCTGACGACGACTGTGACGGCATTCGATGAGAGTGAGCGTCTGATCTGGGCCGGTCAGGCCGGAGCGTATGCCGGTTCTTTCGCCAGGCTCTGCGCTTTTCCCATCGGGTGGCTGCTCGACGCCGCCGAAGTCCGGTCGGGGACGCATGTGCTCGATGTTGGCACCGGTACGGGAGCTGCTGCGGCGGCTGCTTGCGGCCGGGGCGCCAAGGTGACTGCAGTGGACGCCGAACCCAGCATGGTCGAGATGGCGGCGCTGAATATTCCGACGGCTGATGTGCAGGTGGCCGCTCTACCCAGTCTTCCCTTCAGGGATGACGAGTTCGACGCCGTGGTGGCGAACTTCGTCCTCAATCATGTTGGCCAGCCGCTACTGGCGTTGGCCGAGCTGCGTCGCGTGACCCGTCCAGGCGGACGGATCGCTTTGACGATCTGGTCGGTCCCAGCCGGAGCAGGTCAGGCTCTCCTCGGGCGAGCGATCCAGGCAGCCGGTGTGACCCGGCCCGCTCACCTCCCGCCGCTCTCTCTTGAAAACGACTTCCCGCGCACAAAGCAAGGCCTCGCTTCTCTGCTCGATAAAGCCGGGTTCGCCGAGGTCTCCTGCCAGATCCTCAACTGGGATCACCGCACGACGCCCGCGGAGTGGTGGAGCGGTGCGGTTGCCGGAGTCGGATTCACCGGGCACGTCGTGGCCAGTCAGCCTCCTGAGCTCATTGCGGAGATCAAACGGCATTTCGACCTGCTCAGCACCGAGTTCGCCGGTCCAGACGGATCATTGTGGCTTCCCCACGCGGCCCTCCTGGCGTTCGGGAAAGCCTGAAGCAGAGATCGGTTCACCGTCGGCACTGCGGTCTTGGGAGCCGGCGGACCACCGAGCTGTACTGGTACGGACAGGTGGCTTGTGTGTGACCTGCAGGGTGAACGCGTCTGAACGTCCTCGGAGGTCGTTTGGGGACCTACGGATTATTGGGGACCTACGAATTAGAAGGCGAGGCCGCGTACCGCTCGACCCAGGAGCGCAGCTGCTGGAGGATCTCGCGCAGGCGGACGTCATCGGCGAGACCGGGAGGCGCCCATGCTTCCGTCCTGAGCTCGCTCTCGGCGTCGAGTTCGACCCAGAGTTCCTCGAACGAGTCCCTGATGCTCAATTCGCGAGGATCTGCGACCTCTAACAGGCCGCGGAGGTCTTCGGCCAGCTTGGACAGGGGGATCTCGCCCGAGTCGTAGAGATCGAGGCGCACCGCCATTTGGCCGATGAAAGCGCGTTGGTGGTTTTCCATGGCATCATCTTTCCGATCTACCACTGCAGCTCTGGCTCAGATGGACTTCACCCAGGCGCGAGCTTTGCCGACAGGCATCGCAAGTTCGTTTTGGACAAGCTGTACGGCCTCCTCTTCATTACCTCGAACCTTTAGCTGTCGCACGCGCCCGGTTATTTCCATGTCTCTTAACGGGTCTGTGTACTTGAGCACGCGACGTTGCCGAAGGATCTTGACCAGCGTAAATATCCAAAAAATGATGAAGGTGACGAAAAACAAACCAAAGACGAGAGGGATAACTGAATAATCCATTTGGTGATTATAGCGTTTGATCGATCGCGCTCCAGAGTCCCATTGCGGTTCGAGGCCGTTCCGGACGGTTCAGGATGGACCATGCACCTGCCCTGATCTGCATTGAACTGCCCGGAACAGTCCAAGATTGATCTTTTGTCGGTAGGGCCGCGATTCGAGATGCGTGAAGCTCGAGGGGTCGTCTACTGCGACGAGTGTCGCGACAGCCCACGATCACACCCGTCCAGCACCGTCCGAAGGTAGGTCGGGGGCCTCTGATCATGGCTGGGACGGTCTTGATAAGGAAGAGGTTCGTCAAGGAGAGCGTGCTCGTCGCGTGCTCGATGGGACGGGAAACGAGGGGGAACAGCGGGGAATCACGGGGAATGCGATCAGGGTGCTGAGCTGTGTCTTCGCAGATCGAGCAAGATCGATATCCGTCTTTGCAGGCAGGGTGTCAGAAGCCCGAAATGCTCAACGTCGTTGCTGCCACCACGGCCGTTCAGGCGAGGCGTGCGGGTCTGGCGACGTTCGAGCGATGAAGCGTCTGTCGACGGGGAGAACCAAGGCGTACAAGTAGGGCCTGGCCCAGCGCGGCAAGGTGACGAGTGCATGTTCAAGTCGCCGGCGTGGCTCGTCTCCGCAGCACTCGGGACACATACAGGTGGGTGCGATCCGGTCGGCGGTACCGGGGACGACTGCCTGTGTCCAGGCCAGCAGGGCCTCGGCCACCTCACCCGGCCGCATGCGGGTGTGTTCCAGTGTGATCACCGCGGCCATGACACGACGTCCGAGGCCGGGGACACGATGGATCGAGGCTCTGTGGGTTTCGCACACCGATCCTTGTGCGCGGACCGCGGAAGGGCGCCTACGCGGCATGGCCCTTTCTGATCGACGTCATGGCATTCATGATCGCACGCTGAGAAGCCGACTCCTGGATCTGATCAGTGGATCACCGCTCTCACGATCGCATGGTGGCTCCTGGTCTCCGTGCAGTGCCGGCAGACGTATATGCGTCCGCGCGAGGCGTGCCCAGCCGCAGGGACGGCGCGCATCATTGAGGCCACACCACCCATGACGATGAGTTCCTGGTTGCAGTTCTCAGCCGTCGCCCCAGAGAGCGGCCCCCATGCGTGTGCTCGCGTCCTGCGTGAGAGCGTCGGCCACATGGGTGTAGCGCTCGGTCGTGGTCGGAGGAACTTCTCCCACCGGCCCGCATCGCCGGACGACGGCGATCGCTGCGGGCCGATAAGGGATGGAGACCGTCACCCGGCGGACGCCTCCGGTCTACTCGATCGTGGACAGGTCCAGGACGTACATCTTGTCCCCGACCGAATAGGTCATCAGCGCATCGAGCTGGCTTTGGGGAATGGACATGAACCCTTTCGCATCCGTTCCTAGGCCGAGGTCGGCCATACTGCCGGTCTCCACGGCCACGGCCACGAGCAAGGCCGCGGACCGTGCCCGCCGCCGGTGATGACGTGCCTGAACGCCGGCGACACCTCACGCCGGGTGACGTGATCACCGTGCACGGGATGCGGCCATCCGCCAGCACCGCGCATCCACACGGCAAGATCCACGAGGGGTTGCCGGAGCAATCGGCTTGACTCTCTAGCGGCTGGAGGGTTGATGCTGCTGTGGTGAACGACCGCGACGACCTGCTCACCATCGGACAGCTCGCTGACCGCACGGGCCTGCCGGTGCGTACGATCCGCTTCTGGTCTGACATCGGTGTCATCCCGCCGACGTGCCGGTCGGTCGGCGGCTACCGGCTGTACGACGCGGAGGCCGCCGTCCGGCTCGACCTGGTGCGGACGCTACGCGAACTGGGACTGGACCTCGACACCGTCCAGAAGATCCTGACGAGGCAGTGCACGGTGGCCGAGGTCGCGCGGGCCCATGTAGGGGCGCTGGACACCCAGATCCGCTCTCTCCAGCTGCGCCGGGCGGTGCTGCGGTCGATCACCCATCAGGAAAGCACGACCGAGGAGATGATGCTCATGCACAAGTTGGCCCGCCTGTCCGCTCAGGAACGGCAGCGAATGATCGACGACTTCGTCGACCGTATGGTCGACGGTCTGGACCCGCAGGCACCGGGAGCGCACATCGCGACCCGAATGCGCCAACTCCCGGCAGAGCTGCCGGACGACCCCACCTCGGAACAGGCGGAAGCTTGGCTGGAGCTCGCCGAACTCGTGAGTGACACCGGCTTCCAGGAACGCGTACGTCAGATGGCGGTGGCCGGCGCCGCGCCCGGGAACGAATCCGGGCCACCGCCCTACGACTCCAACCTGGTCCTTGAGCACGCAGGAAGAGCCGTTGCCGCCGGCATCGACCCCGAGTCGGCCGAGGGCAGGGCGATCCTGGACCAGATCGTGGATCCGGCACTGCCTGCCGAAGACCGTGGCCGGGTGGCCGACGAGGTGGAGACGTTCACCGATCGCCGGGTGGAGCGGTACTGGCAGCTCATGGGCGTGCTCAACGGCCATGCGCCGTTCCCGCCCGCTGCCCCGGCCTTCGAATGGTTCATCGCCGCGCTGCGCGCATCTCTGAGCTGACCCCGGCGTCACCCCGCTCCCGGGGTCCGACAGAGGACGAGCCCGGCCGAGCGTGATGGCTCGGCCGGGCTCGTCGGGTGGAACGGACGGATCAGGCGAGGTCGAACCGGTCGAGTTCCATGACCTTGGTCCAGGCCGCGACGAAGTCGGCCACGAACCTGTCGGAGGCGTCCTGGCTGGCGTAGACCTCCGCGAGGGCTCGCAGCTGGGAGTTGGAGCCGAAGACGAGGTCGACCGCGGTGGCGGTCCACTTCACCTCATCGGTGTTCACGTCGCGGATCTCGTACACGTGCTCCTCGGACTCCGACGCCTTCCACCGGGTGCCCGGGGAGAGCAGGTTGGCGAAGAAGTCGTTGGTGAGCACGCCGGGCCGGTCGGTGAGGACGCCGTGCCGGGTACCGCCGAAGTTGGCTCCGAGAGAGCGCAGGCCGCCGACGAGGACGGTCATCTGGGGCGGGGTCAGGTTGAGCATGTAGGCACGGTCGACGAGCAGCACCTCCGGCGGGGTCTTCACCCCGGAGGACAGGTAGTTGCGGAACCCGTCGGCGCGGGGCTCGAGGACCTGGAAGGACTCGACGTCGGTCTGCTCCTGCGTGGCGTCGGTGCGGCCCGGGCGGAACGGCACCGTCACCGTCACACCGGCCTCACTCGCGGCCTTCTCGACGGCGGCCGAGCCGGCCAGCACGATCAGGTCGGCGAGCGAGATCTTCGCGCCGCCGGCCTCGTTGAACTCACGCCGGATGCCCTCGAGGGTGTCCAGGACCGTCGCGAGCTGCTCGGGCTGGTTGACCTCCCAGCTCCGCTGCGGCTCCAGGCGGATCCTGGCGCCGTTGGCGCCGCCGCGCTTGTCGGTGGACCGGAAACTCGCGGCGGAGGCCCAGGCGGTGGAGACCAGCTGGGCGGTCGTGAGGCCGGACTCCAGGACCTTGGCCTTCAGGGAGGCGATGTCGGCCTCACCCACCAGCTCGTGCTCGACGGCCGGTACCGGGTCCTGCCACAGCTGGGGTTCGGCGACCCACGGTCCGAGGAAGCGGCTGACCGGACCCATGTCGCGGTGCAGCAGCTTGTACCAGGCCTTGGCGAAGGCCAGCGCGAACTCTTCGGGGTGTTCCAGGAAGCGGCGGGAGATCTTCTCGTACGCCGGGTCGACGCGCAGCGACAGGTCGGTCGTGAGCATCGTCGGCTTGTGCTTCTTCGACGGGTCGTGGGCGTCGGGGATGATCGCCTCGGCGTCCTTCGCGACCCACTGCTTCGCGCCGCCGGGGCTCGTGGTGAGCTCCCACTCGTAGCCGAAGAGGATCTCGAAGAAACGGTTGCTCCACTGGGTCGGCACGTCGGTCCACGTCACCTCGAGACCGCTGGTGATCGCGTCCTTGCCCTTGCCGCTGCCGTAGGTGCTCAGCCAGCCCAGCCCCTGCGACTCCAGCGGCGCGCCCTCGGGCTCCGGTCCCACGTGGTCGTCCGCGATCCCGGCGCCGTGGGTCTTGCCGAACGTGTGGCCGCCGGCGATGAGGGCGACGGTCTCCTCGTCGTTCATCGCCATCCGCCCGAAGGTCTCGCGGATGAAGTACGCCGCCGCGGCCGGGTCCGCGTTGCCGCGGGGACCCTCCGGGTTGACGTAGATGAGACCCATCTCGGTCGCGCCGACGTCCGGCGACATCTCGTTCTCGCTGACGTAGCGCTCGTCGCCGAGCCAGGCGTCCTCCGGGCCCCAGAAGATCTCCTCCGGCTCCCAGATGTCCTCGCGGCCGAAACCGAAGCCGAAGGTCTTGAACCCCATGGACTCCAGGGCGACGTTGCCGGCGAGCACGAGCAGGTCGGCCCACGAGATCTTCTGGCCGTACTTCTGCTTGACCGGCCACAGCAGCCGGCGGGCCTTGTCGAGGTTGGCGTTGTCGGGCCAGCTGTTGAGCGGGGCGAAACGCTGGGAGCCGTCGCCGGCCCCGCCGCGGCCGTCGTGAATGCGGTAGGTGCCCGCGGCGTGCCAGCTCATCCGGATCATCAGGCCGCCGTAGTGGCCGAAGTCGGCCGGCCACCAGTCCTGCGAGGTGGTGAGCACCTCGATGATGTCCTGCTTGAGAGCCTCGACGTCGAGCTTCTCGAGCTCCTTGGCGTAGCTGAAGTCCTCTGCCAGCGGGTTGCTCTTGGAGGAGTGCGCGCGCAGTACCGAGAGGTCGAGCTGGTTGGGCCACCAGTCCCGGTTCGTGTGCGGGCGACCGCCGGTCTTCGGAGTCGGCGAGTCGATGGCCGGGTTCTCGCTCTCGCTACCGTGCGCGGTCACGGAGTCGTGCGCGATCGGACAGCCGCCTGCCTCACCCCCGCTCTTCGTGTCGGTGACGATCGCGTCGTGGTTCTCGGTCATGGAAATCCTTCCGGATCAGCTGGCGGTGGAACAGTTGAGGCACACGCCCCAGTAAATGATCTCGGCCTCGTCGATCGCGAAGCCGTGATCGTTGGACGCGGTCAGGCAGGGCGCCTCACCGATCGCACAGTCGACGTCGGCGACGACACCGCACGATCGGCACACGATGTGGTGGTGATTGTCGCCGACCCGCCCCTCGAACAGGGCGGGACTGCCCGGCGGTTCTATACGGCGGACGAGCCCCGCGGTGGTGAGCGCGTGGAGGCCTTCGTACACGGCTTGCAGGGAGACCTGGCCGATACGGTCACGCACTCCCGAGGTGAGTGCCTCGACACCGAGATGGTCACCGTTTCGGACGGTTTCGAGCAGCGCGACACGGGCCGCCGTCACCCGTAGGCCGGCACCTCGCAGCTCCTCGGCGGTGGTCGGGGGCTGGGATGCGGTCATGGCTCCAATATATCCCCACAAACATGAGCAATTTAAGATATTTACTGATTCAACTCTTGGCGGTTCCCCCTCGCTGTTCAGGAGCACATGCGAGTACGCGTTCATGATCAGATCGATCCGGCGGTGACCCGGCGTCGTCACGGCCCGAGGAGGGGCACCGGAGGCGAGGAGGGAGGCCGGGCACCGGAGGCGAGGAGGAACGAGGCACAGGCATGGCGCGGGTCGTGAGGCCTCGGGCCGGTCGAGCCCAGCTCCGTTCCGGGGGGCACCGGTTCCGGGTGATCGGCCGGGTGACAGTGACCTTGGACGGGGATGGGGATGGGGACGGGATGATTCAGCGAATCGCAACGGCCGGAATCTGCCAGTAGGGTCCGCGTGAGGGGTGGCACGGCCGGTGAAGGAGGCGTGTGGACGAGAGCGCGTCGTTGGCCCAGCTCGCCCATCGGCTGGAAGAGGTGGTCGGCGAGCTACGCGGCATCCCCGTCGACGTCGAGCGGCTGGAGGACAGCGAGCTCGTCCGGCACCAGATCGCGCAGGCCACCCGCTCGGCGGGCGAGCTGCGCGCCATGCATCCGGTGGGCTCGCCGGAGAAGGGCCGCCAGGAGCAGAAGAGCAGGCGCAGTGTGCTCGACGCCCTGCGGCGCGGCATGACGATGCGCACGATCGTTCACGCGAGCGTGTTGGACGATCCCCGTAAGGCGGCCCGGGTCAGGGAACTGCATGCCGTCGGCAACTTACACCGGGTCGTCGACGAGCCGATCCAGCAGGTGCTCGTCTTCGATCGCACGGTGGCGTTCGTCCGGATCACCCCCGTGGCTTATTCGCCGGGCGCCCTGGTGATCAGGCAGCAGAGTCTGATCACCACCCTCATCGACCTGTTCGAACAGACCTGGGCCAGGGCCAGGGAGGCCACCGAGCCGATGCACCGGCTGACCCCGCGCGAGCGCGAGGTGCTCGCCCTGCTCGCCGAAGGGCGCTCCAACAGCGCTGTCGCCCGCGCGTTGTCGATCACGGAGGCGGCCGTCGGCAAGCACGTGGCCAGCGTGTTCGTCAAGCTCGAGCTACCCGTGACCCAGGACGACAACCGGCGGGTGCTGGCGGTGCTCGCATATCTGCGCGGAGCGGCACGGTAGTGCCAGGCGGACTTCGTCCTCGCCCTAGCCCCCGTGTGGACGGAATCCGGCACGCATTTCAATGAGGTCATGCAACGAATGACTGGATTACTGGTCGGCGCGGTCTTCGGCACGGTCTTCGTCGTCGTCAACGCGCAAAGCCCGCTGAACACCGTGACCGTGAACCTCCTGCGGGTGGCCGCCTGTCTGGGGGCCGTGAGTGTCATCGCCATGTGGTTCGCCACAGCCCGGAAGGAACGGCCTGCCGCAGGCCCGCAACGGAACATGTTCGGCCGTGGCTACCTGATCGTCGTCGTCGCCGAGGCGATCCTGCTCTTCGGCGGACTCCGGATGTTCGCCGCCTGGGGACGTCCGGAGCAGATCAACGTGGCCTGGGTGGCGTTCGTGGTCGGTGTGCACTTCATCGCGCTGGCGCCTGTCTGGAAGGACCGGGGCATCGCCGTACCCGGTGTGGTTCTCGCCCTGCTCGGCGCCGCCGGTCTTGTCATGGCGTCGACGGCCGCCGTCGCCTGGGTACCGTTCGTCAGCGGTGTGCTGTCCGGGATAGTGCTGCTGACCGGCACCGCCGCCTTCGGCTGGCGCGCCATGACAGCTCGGACGGCCTGACCGGGCCACTGCCGTGGCCAACGCGCTGGAGACCGGATCCCCGCCGAGGAGTCCCGGCGGCGTGGCACCCGTCGCACGCTCTTTCCCGAGGATGGGTTCCACCGGTCGAAACACCTTTCCACCGATCCAGGTCGGTCATCGGCACATGCTGCCCCAAGATCGCTAAGGTGTGCCCAGTCTGCGAAAGGACCACCTTGTCGAACTCCCCCCGGCTGTCGGGACCGGCCTTGCCGGCCTGGATGGTGGCCGCGGCCGTCGCCGCCTTCCCGACCTGGGAGGAGTGGCACTTTCGGCTTCACTCCGGTCCGGCCGAGACGTACTCCTGCATGAGCTTTGGGGTGTGGGAGACATCGCCCCTGGACCCCCTGCGAGGCGATCTCGACGGGATCATGCAGAACGTGGAGGCGTGGGCCGTCCCCGCGCTGCTGGTTCTGGGCGGATTTCTCGCCTGCCTGGGCCGCGGGAATCCCCGGAGCGTGGGCCGGCGAACGGCGGGCGTTCTCGTTCTGATCGCGGTCATCGAACCGGCCACCCCCCTCTACGCCTCGGCGGAGGCGTGCGGCGGCCCGATCCCCATCCTCGGTGCCGAATGGTTCGCCACGGTGATGAGCGGCTGGGGAAGCACCCAGCTCTGCCTCCTGGGCGCCGCCGCGCTCGTCCTGCTCGTCACCCGGATGATGAGCGGTGCCACCTCGGAACAGCCGGAGGCCACCTCGCCGGCCGACGTGACCTGGCGCCGGCCGGTGGCGCTGCTGGTCGATTACGCGATCGTCATCGTGGTCCTCACCTTCGTCGTCCAACCCGTCCTGGTGCTGACCGGCATCGACGAGTTCCTCCCCTCCATCCACCTGGGCTACGGGCTCTTGAACGAGGCGGGGCTCTCGCTGGACGACGCAGATCCCGAACCGTTGTTCGTCCTGTTCATTGTGTTTCTGTACTTCTGGGCGCAACACAGCCTGTGGGGGCAGACACCAGGCAAGCGCCTGCTGCGCATCCGCCTCGTCACCACGCGGACGACAGTACGGCCGGCGCCGGGAAGGACGGCTCTTCGCACGCTGATCTTCCCGCTTCTGGTCTTCGTGCCGTTCGCCGGGCCCGTCTTTCTCATCGTGGACGGGGTGTGGGCGCTTCTGGACCCCGAAGGCCGGGCGCTTCACGACCGATGGACGAACACCGACGTCATGCGGACGGTTTCGAAGGTCCAAGCCCAGACGTAGCGGAACCGGCAGCCGGCCTCCAGCAGGGCGCTTCACCTTGGCCCCGGGCCCACCCCGCTCACCTTGACCCCGGGCCCACCCCGCTTCCCCGCGGGCAGGGCGACGGCAGACTGAATGGCGGGCAGGGCGACGGCAGACTGAATGAGCGGTCGTTGCGGGCCGCAAGGATTGGCGATCACCTCCGTACCCGGCGACAGGGAGATCTTCAGCGAGATCCGGAGACTCCGCACGAGCGGCGGATCCGTCGAGCAGCGGAACTCAAGATCGTGATCACCGTGCCACCGGTCTCGGCGGCAGAGACGTGCCCCTGGTCTCGGCGGCAGAGAATTCGCCGTGATTACTCGTGATCGGCCCGGAGCCAGGTTCGGTGTCCCCCCACGAGCCAGACGGTTGAAGCCTCGGGGTGGGGGCGAAGTTCGGGTTGTGGCACCGCCTTCCCGTTGGAGTGTGCGCCGGATGGAGCCTTGCCCTTCGGCCTTGCCCTTCGGCCTTGCCCTTCGGCCTTGCCCTTCGGCCTTGCCCTTCGGCCTGGCACAGAGGGCTCTGCGGAGACTCCGGCCTTCCCCACCTTGTCGGGCCGGCCGCTCTTCATCGTTTCAGCGCCCTCGGCTTCGACGGTCATGCTTGAGAGCCAGCCTGACGGCTCCGTAGATGATGAAGAACAGAATCAGGCCGACGATCAGCCAGAAGACCGCCAGCGCGAGCCAGCCCGTCATCCCCATGTACATTCGCCGCCCTCTTTTCAATTGATTTGCACGCCTTCGCAGGCTATGCCATGAGATCGGTCTCATGATCGCCTGAGGGCGGCTGATTTCCGTACGGGGTCGGAAGCGGTCGACGGTCCGGTGCCTCGTTGCCCGGCATCGGCCCACCGAAGATCGGGATACCGCAGGTGACACTGGTCGACCGAGGGGTTCGTGCCTGCGTCCCTACGTGACGGTGGGGCCGGAATCCGTCTGCTCGGCCGTGCCGTGCGAGAAGTGCGCCGGGACACCGAACCAGGTGGCCCGGGCGGCGGCGAGGGTGCCGGCGGGTTGCGGGTCGGTGGTGGTGGAGATCCAGGCGGTGTGTCCGTCGGGGCGGAGCAGCAGCTCTTCGAGCTCGGGGTGCTCGGGGCAGCGGACGTGATAGCTGTCCACCGCGCCGTTCGCGCCGTCCGCGCCGGTCGGCAGGACGCGATCGCCGAATCGGAGAAACACCGGACGTGCGGGCCGGAGCAGTTCGGCGACGCTGGTGCGCCTTTCGCCCATGGCCAGCTTCAGGTTCGGCGCGAGCCTGCCCAGCCACGGGTGCTCGCCGGGGATCTTGGGGTCGTACCGGGTGCTCACCCCGGTGGCCAGTTCGGCGAGGTAGGTGCCGACCTGCGGCAGGCCGGCGAGTTCGCCGAACAGCTCCCGGACCGGATCGAGTTCCGGGAGGCGTCGCCCCAGGATCGCCTGCGCGCGGGTGGTCCGCAGCACGCGCGCCCCGACCTCGTGCCGCTCCCGGTGGTAGCTGTCCAGCAGGCTGTCCGGCGCGTGGCCGAGCACGGTGGCGGCGAGTTTCCAGCCGAGGTTGACGGCGTCCGCCAACGCCACGTTCACCCCCACCGCCCCCGCCGGCGGGTGGATGTGCGCGGCGTCCCCGGCCAGCACGACCCGTCCCGCGACATAGCGGTCCGCCTGCCTGGCCGAGTCGGAGAACCTGGTGAGCCAGCGCGGGTCGCGAAGCTCCACCGTGCGGCCGAGCACCTCGTTCAGCACCTGCTGGAAGTAGGCCGGCCGCACCGGCTCGTCGCGATCGGCGGGCGGGGCCGGCTCGTCGAGCACGATTCGCACGTAGCCGGGCCTCGGGATGACGAACACCGTGCCGTGCTCGCCGTCGGTCATCCCGAAGGGCAGGTCGGTAGGGTCGACCGGCTCCACGTCGGCGAGCAGGCCGAACGTGGTGGCCGCGGTGCCGGGGAAGCCGATTCCGGCGAGCTTGCGCACGACGCTGCGGCTGCCGTCGCAGCCGGCGAGGTAGCCGACCCGCTGCCGATGGTGCCGGCCACCGGCCCGGACGGTCACCTCGACCCCGTCCCCGTCCTGAGCGAGATCGGTCACCTCGTGCCCCCAGGACACCGTCACCCCCACCTCGGCCAGCCACTGCTCCAGGAGTTCCTCGACCCGGGTCTGCGCGATGCCGAGCGTGTACGGGTGATCGGTGTCCATGGCGGTCAGGTCCAGCGGACGGCTCGGATCGGCGAACATGCCGTAGGGCACGACCGGGCCCTCCGCCAGGAAGCGGCCGGCGATGCCGCGCCGGTCCAGCAGCTCCAGGCTGCGGGCGTTGAGAGTGAAGCCGCGGCAGAACGGCGATCGTCGCGGCAGCCGGTCCACCACCGTCACCTCGACCCCGGCCAGTGCGAGCTCCGCCGCCAGCATCAACCCGGCCGGTCCCGCCCCGGCCACCATGACCTTCATCGAACCTCCTCGCGTCGGCGTTTCCCTCATCGGGTCTCACCGCTGGTGCGGACCCAGCCGGTCACGGGTTCCGGCCAGGCCAACCGGCCGGTCTCGATATCGGCGGTGATCTCCTCGAGCCAGCCCAGTTCGGCCTCCAGCATCCGTACCGCGTACTCGGCCTCCACCACGAACAGGCGCGGCACCTCTCCGGCCTCCAACACCTCGCGGTGCCCCTGCCGGACCTCCTCCAGCGACGCGCGCACCCGGCCGGTCCGCTCCCGCAACGCCGCCACGGCGCCGTCCGGCCCGAGCGCGCCGAGGTAGCTGACCGCCGACAGGAACTTCGGATACTCGTCGGCCGGGACGCGGATCAGCTCGTCCACCCAGCGCACGAACTCCACCCGTCCCAGCGCGGTGTGCTGGTAGACGGTGCGCTCCGGCCGGGCGCCGACCCGGACCGTCTCCCGAGTCTCGATCCACCCGGCGCGTTCCAGCGCTCGGACCACGTCGTACAGGGAGCCGGTCGTCACCTTGAACACCCGGTCCATGCCACGTTCTCGCAGCGTGGCGGCCATGGCGTGGGGGTGCGCCGGCGACTCCATCAACAACCCCAGCACCGCCAGCCCCAGCGAGTTGGACACCGCACGCCGAGCAGTCGTACTCAATTGATCGCCTCCTATCAGTCGGATCCGAGTATTTGGCGCAGACTGCTGTCCTGTCAATAGGGATATCGGCCCCGGGGAGGACGTCTGACGGAGAGGCGCCTGCCGGCGGTCACGCCACCTCTGACGCCGGCAGCGGTACGGCCGGTCGGTCATCGAGGTGTCATGACGGCCGGTACGCCGGGACGGCCGAGGTGGAGGCGGCGGGTGAAGCGGGCCGGTCACGGCGCGTCGGCACTGTTCGCCGGCACTGTTCGCCGGCACTGTTCGTCGGCACTGTTCATCGGCCGGAACAGCGTGGGGAGGGGGCGCGCTCCCGCCGAGCCGTGACCGAGGTCTGCCGCGGTCGGGCGATCGCCGGTTCAGGGTTCGTTTCTCACCCCGAACCGGCGGAGCACGGGCCCGTCCGTGGCGTCATTCCTGCGGCCTCCCGGTCAGGACGAACTCGTACTCGACCTGGTCGATCAGGTTGCCGTCACCGAAGTCGTGCCCACGGGCCGCGCCCGACTCGGTGAAGCCGCTCTTGGCGTAGAAGCGGCGTGACTGGGACGTGTCGCGCAGCGTCCACAGGTGTACCCGGCCGAAGCCGTTCTCGCGCAGCCTACGCAGGGTGGCGGTCATCAGGGCGCCCGCGCTGCCGGTGCCCCAGCTGTCCGGAGGGCCGTAGAAGCCGAAGATCTCGGCCGCTCCCGGCCGCGTCGGGGAGGAACCGAAATAGGAGAAGTTCAGCGGACGCCCGTCCAGTGCGGCGAGCAGGACGGTGTCCTGCCCCTTGGCGAGCACGTCGTGCCACTTCCCGCGCCGGTGTCTCACCGCCTCGGCGCAGAACTCCGGGGCGAAGAAGCCCGCGTAGGCCGCCTTCCAGGACTCCGCGTGGATCTCGCCCAGCGCATCCCCATGGTCGACGGAAGCCTGGAAGATCGCGAAGTTCTTGGTCACAGGATCACACTATGGGGAGCGGGGGAACATCGGCCGGGCAGGTCGCCGCCGAACCCGGTCCGCGGCGAACCGGCCTGTACGCCCTCGGAGATCGCATGCCCGTCAGAAGAGGGACCAGGAGAGATTCACCGGGAACGGCGGGCGCCCGTTTCCAGGCGGGCCGGTATTCGGCCTCGTCAGAGACCTCCCAAGCCGACGGCGTGGATTTCCTCCTGTCGCGCCCCGACTCCAATCGCTGCCGATCTTGACGCTGCACTACGACGATGTCAGCATCCGGTCATTATGGCTATCGACTCCCCGAACCCGAACGAGCGAAATTACCGGCCTCTGGCCTTCATCCTCATCCTGTTCAGCTCGATCCTCATGGTCACGCCGATCCACATGGTGATCGGAATAAGTGATTCCGGGATACGGCAACTGTTTGCTCCGGCGTTCGTTCCGGCACTGGCCCTGGTCGGGTTACCCGCGCTTGGAGCTCTCGTCGGAGCATTCCTGAGGTTTCAGGGACCTGGTGGCAGATTCTTCAGGATCATGTTGGGAATCTTCATCGCCGGCGTGATCCTGGTGGCGCTGTTCGCTTGCTGGCTCTTCTACGTCGTATTCGACTGATTTGCCCCGGATCCTCGGCCCGTCGATGGTGTCAGGGGCGCGATCCGGGTCGTGACAGGGGAGAGGCGCATGAAAACACTGTTGTCCTACCCGGACAGGCGATTTCGGCTGTGGGCTTACGTGCCGACACACTCGAACCTCCTGATTCGGAGCGGCAAGGAAACATCGGGAACCACCCGGATCGATATCGCATTCAACGGTGTGTCGGTGGTCAACCTACCTGTGCTCATGGAAGGGCTGACCATTGAGCGACCTGATCCCCGGTCAGCACGGACGATGGATGTGGCGGGTGGACTCGACGGATTTTCCGCCCGCCGTCTTCTGATCGTTCGAGGGGTGGGGTACGAAGGGCACATCGTCGCCCTCAAGTTCGAGACGGACGAGAGCGACAAGCGATTTCCGGAACGCGATAAATGGGGAATCGCTTCTCCGGACGGCTGGCTTTGACGGCTCGATGAACTTCTGTGGTCCTCGGTCGTTCCATCGTGCCGGGTGGTGCACCGTCCGACCGGCGGGAGCGTTCGGGCACGCTGCCCCGGTGAGCCTTTCCGGTCACGGCATCGGGGGCGTGGTCGTCGCGGAACGCGGGACGGCGCGCGCCCCGGGGGCGGGGCGCGCGCCGTCGTGCGTCGAGAGTAGACGTCAGGAGATGGTCAGCGAGCCGTCCGGGTTACGGGCGCACGTGACGACCGTGCGGGGTGCGGCGGTGAGGGCGCCGGTCAGGCACTGGCCGAGGACGACGTGGCCCGCGGCGTTGGGGTGCCACGCTTCCTGACAGGTCTGGAAGTAGGTGCCACAGGTGTTCGCCGCCTTCTGGACACGGATCTTGTCCCAGCCGGACAGGCTGGTGACGAAGTTGCCGTTCGGCGACTCCTGTATCCGGACCGGTGTGGCGAGCGCGTTCTCCGGGCTGCCGGGGTTCTCGCAGAGCCGGGCTCCGTCGAAGGCCTTCTGGACGTCCAGGACGCGCAGGTTGGCCGCCGGACGCTCGGCCGCCAGCGTGTTGTAGGCGTTCCTGACGAGGTTGCCGAGGTTCTGGGAGAACACGTGCCCGGGGGCGAGGCTCGCGCGATGGATCGGGCAGCCGGCGGCGTACCGCTCGGCGCCGAGGTCGCGGAACTTGTCGCGGGTGTCGGTGCGGTTGTCCTCGTCCCGGTACTGCGGGGCCACGTCGAGCGGCAGCGGGTTGGTGTAGTTCTGCAGGACCACCTGGTGGACGCCGTCGGCGTCGACCTGGGCGAGGGTGTCGAGGATCTGGCGCAGGGCGGCGGTGGTCTCGGTGGTGGCGGCGGCCACCTCGGCGTCGGAGGCCAGGTCCGAGACGGTGCAGGGCTCCTGCGGCACGTCGCCGCCCAGGTAGGCCCAGAACTCCCACCAACCCGTCCAGGCGTCGGCGATGAAGCGGTTGGCGCACAACGTGGCCACGTCGCCGAAGGTGAACTGGCTGTTGTTGGAGCCGAGGCCGATGAGGACGACGTCGATGTCGTGGGTCTGGGCGACGGCGCGCAGCTGGTCGAGCTGCGAGGCGACGGAGCGGCCGTTGGGGCGGGCGCTGGAGGCGTTCGCGATGTCGGCGGGCCGGCCGCCGGAGCACGCGAGGTTGAAGCGGTCCTGAATGCCGGGGAACGACGCCTTGAAGAACGAGGCGTTCGCCGACCGGTGGCAGAAGTAGGCGTTGCTGTTCGCCGCCGACCAGCCGGGGAAGCCCTGTGCCGTTCCGGAGGTGTCGACGACGGGTTGGTAGTCTCCCGCGCCCTCCCCGCTGACGAAACTGTCGCCGAGAGCGACGGCGGCGGTGGGCAGAGCCGCCTGCGCCGCTCCGCCCTGGATGACCTGGACGCCGACCGCGCCCACCAGGAGCGCGACCATCGCGGCCGCACGCCGGAGAACCCTCACAACTGCCCCATTTCCCACTAAATGACCATGGAACAACGACTGCCTAGATCACAACATGTTGCGTCAGTGGCGTCAAGATTTCTATGAGGCCGACTCGTGTTTTCTTGGAAGATCACGTATCGCCTTGATTCCAATCGCACGCTTGCTTGTTCGGAGGGCGTCCGGCGGCCGGGTGGGCCGGCCAGGTGTGGGCGCGCGGGCCTGCACGTGCGGGCATCCTGCCGGCCGGTGGCGTCCTTGCCGGGAGCGCCGGGGGCGCCGGTCGGGCCAATGGGCATTTGTCGCCACGATTCGTGTATATGGCTTATGAGTGCCATGCCGGATAGTGCGGCTTACGTGAAGAACCCCTGCAGCTCCGAAGGACGGACGATGGCCGGCCGGGCTCCGGGCCTTCGGGTCTCCGCGATTCGAAGACCCTCTCCCGGAAACCCAAGGAACCGGGGAACCCCGGAACCGGGGAACCAGGGGGAACCCGGAAGCCTTCGTTCCAGAGGTCACACGAGCTTCGTTCCAGAGGTCACACGAGGCCACGGCGGCTGGCCTGGGCGCCCGCCTGGAAGCGGGTCTCGGCGTTCAGCTCGTCCAGGAGGTGGCGCAGGCGGCGGCGGAGGCTGCGCGGGCTGGTGCCGAGCTGGCGGGCGATGGCGTCGTCCTTGAGACCGGCCGAGAGCAGCGCCAGGAGCCGACGATCGTCCGGGTCGAGCTCCGCCCACCCCTGTTCGTCGCCCCGGACGGGTTCGCCGGCCGGCTCCGGAGCGCCGTCGCGGGACGCGGGCTGCGGGTAGATCGGAAGCGCCTCCTGCCACAGGCGCTCGAACAGCTCGACCAGGGCCACCACCATGGTGGTCCCCCTGATCAGCACGCCGCGCGTCAGCGGCAGGTCCATGTGCAGCGGCACGACCGCCTGCCGCCGGTCGACGAGCGCCATCTTGAACGGCAGCTCGGGCAGGACCCGCGCCTCCTCGCCCGCCTTGACCAGGCTGCCCACCTCGTCGAGCGCCCCCGCGTGGTCGAACGCCTCGGGCACGTAGATGGTCCGGTAGCGGACGCCCTTGCGGAGCAGGCCGGTCTGCACCGGGTTGTGATAGTCCAGCACGTACGGAGGCCGGTCGAAGGTCAGCACCTCCTCCTTGGCCTCCTGCTGCAGCCGGACGTACGACCTGGCCTGGTCCTCGGGCCCCGCCAGGACCTCGAACTGGCCGCCCTCCTCCAGGTCCTGGCCGGCGGTGCGGAAGGTCTCCTCCAGCTGGTCGGCCGTGTCGGTGAGCCGGTCCAGGTTGCTCTGCATGCCGCGTACCAGCGAGCGGATGGCGGTCCCCGGGTTCGTCGCCGTCCAGCGGGGCGACCGTCCCCACAGGCGGCTGACCAGGCCCTTGGCGCGGAGCCTGGTCAGTGACGTCTGGATGCGCCCCGAACTCTCCCCGCTTCTCATGACGAGTTCCTGCACCGTGATGCCGGGGCAGGCCAGCACCTCACGGTAGATCCGCTCGTCGAATGCGCTGATACCCACGATCGCCAGTGCCGGACCGTCATCAAGCATGCCTACGAGCTTGGCCACTTTCGGCAGTTGCCGCAATAGGCCACACGAACCACCTTGTCACCAAAATTCGCATACCGTTAGAAATCGGGATGTGCTTCAGAGAACCGTCCTTATCGGCAGTGTGGTAACGGCCCTGGTAGCGGTCGCCACGCCGGTCCAGGCGACCCCCACCCCCGCCCCCACCCCCCAGGCCTCGACCTCTTCTCCCCAGGCCGGACAGGCCGCCGCGAAGGCCGGACCGCCCAAGACGATCACTCTCATCACCGGGGACAAGGTCACGCTCCGCGTGCTCCCGGGCAAGCAGACCCAGCTCGACGTCGAGCCGGGCACCGGCAGAGAGAAGATCAAATTCGTCCATCGCCGGGCCAAGGAAGGGCTCAGCATCGTCCCCGTGGACGCGATGCCCCTGCTGGCCGAAGGCAGGCTGGACCCCCGGCTGTTCAACGTCACCCGGCTCGCCGAACTCGGCTACGACGACGCCGCCAGCCCGGCGCTCCCGCTGATCGTGACCTACTCCGGCCAGGCCGACGCCGCCACGCTGCGCGCCGCGGGCGGGCGCCCGCTGCCCGCGATCAACGGCATCGCCAGGAGCGAGTCCCGCGCCGCCGCCGGCACGCTCTGGAAGTCCCTGTCCGGGCAGGCCAGAACGGCGGCCGCGCCCGAGAAGATCTGGCTGGACGGCAAGGCCAAGCTGTCCCTCGACGTCAGCGTCCCGCACATCGGCGCCCCCAAGGCATGGGAGGCCGGACACACCGGCAAGGACGTCACCGTCGCGGTGCTCGACAGCGGCTACGACCCCGATCACCCCGACCTGAAGGGGCTGGTCACCAAGACGCAGAACTTCACCGTCGAGCCCGACGTCCGCGACCTCAACGGCCACGGCACGCACGTCGCCGCCACGATCGCCGGATCCGGCGCCGCCTCCGGCGGCAAACGCAAGGGCGTCGCCCCCGGCGCGAAGCTGCTGATCGGCAAGGTCTGCGAGCAGAGCGGAAACTGCCCGGACTCGGGCATCATCGAGGCCATGACCTGGGCTGCGGAGAACGGCGCCCGCGTCGCCAACCTCAGCCTCGGCGGCCCCGACATCCCCGGCATCGACCCGCTGGAGCAGGCCGTCAACACCCTGTCGGAGCGGTACGGCACGCTGTTCGTCATCGCGTCGGGCAACGACGGCCCCCAGGCGCTCGGCTCGCCGAGCAGCGCCGACCACGCGCTGTCGGTCGGCGCCTCCTACCGCGACGCCGACACGGTCGCCCAGTTCAGCAGCACCGGCCCGCGCCCCGGCGACGCCGCGGTCAAGCCCGACCTGATCGCGCCCGGCGTGGGCATCGTCGCGGCCAGGGCCGCGGGCACCTCGAACGGCTTCCCGGTGGACGACCTCCACACGGAGATGAGCGGCACGTCCATGGCCACCCCGCACGTGGCGGGAGCGGCGGCGATCGTCGCCGGACTGCACCCCGACTGGAAGGCCGGCCAGATCAAGGCGGCGCTGATGGCCTCCACCGCGCCCGGCGAGGAGCTCGGCGCCTACGTCCAGGGCTCCGGCCGCGTGGACGTCGCCCGCGCCGTCGCCCAGCGGGTCACGGCCGAGCCCGCCTCGCTGAGCCTGGGAGAAGTCGAGCTGCCCGTCTCCGGGCCCAAGAAGAGCACGCTCACCTACCGCAACGACGGCGACGCCGCCGTACGGCTGGACCTGAGCGTGAAGGCCAAGGACGGCCGCGGTGAGACGATGACGCCGTTCAAGCTCGGCGCCACCACGGTGGAGGTGCCCGCGCACGGCACCGCGCAGGTCGAGGTGACCGCCGAGCCGGGCGCGATCGGCATGTACAGTGGCACGGTCATCGCCACCGGCGGCGAGGTCTCCGTGCGTACCGGCATCGGCATGCGGGTCGAGCCGGAGAAGCGCGGCCTCAAGCTGGCCTTCACCGGCTCGGACGGGCAGCCCGTGCAGAACTCCTTCGCCGGGGTGATCGACCTCGACACCAAGGAGCAGGTCAACTACGACATCTCCGGCGGCACGCTGGACCTCAGGCTGCTGAAGGGACACCGCTACACGATCGTCTCCCTCATGCTCGACCACGACGGCACCCTGGTGATGTCCGCGGAGCCGGAGTTCACCCTCGACGCCGACCGCACCGTCACCGCCGACGCGCGCAAGGCCAAGCCGGTGGACGTGCGCACCGAGGAACCGACCGCGCGCCTGGCCATCGGCATGCTCGGCATGATCCAGCTCGCCGACGGCGTCCAGCCGATGGGCGTGGACGTCGAGCTGGCGGACATGTGGGGCGCGGACCGGATCGAGGGCATCAAGGCCATCCCCACGACCCGTACGGCGAGCAAGAAGTTCGCCTACTACCGCTGGACGCAGTGGGCCAAGCCGAAGGGCGACGGCACCTACAACGACAGCCCCTACTTCTACCACCTGATGAAGGCCGAGCCGCGCATCCCCGCCGACCCCGGTTACCGCCCGCGCGGACGCGACCTCGCCAAGGTCACCTCCACGTACGCCACCCAGCAGGACGCCAAGTTCGGCGAGCACTTCGCCCTGCCCGTGCTGTACGGGACGGAGCTGGCCTGGATGCCGTACGGCAGCCTGTCCCACTTCCCGCTCCCGTTCCAGCGGACCGAGTACTACACGCCCGGCGACACCGGCTGGTACCCCTCCTTCATCCAGTACAAGGCACTGGACATCGTGGAGAACATCGACCAGTTCTTCTTCGGCGAGACCACCGTCTACCGCGCCGGCCAGAAGACCTCCGACCGCTGGAACGCCGGCGTCTTCGCGGCCGGGCTCATGCCCGGCGGGGACTACTCCTGGCGCGAGGAGAACACGCTGCAGTTCGCCGGCGGGCTGTTCGAGGACAGCGTGCCCGGGCGCCTCTCCTACGGCGAGTACACCGCCCCGCAGGCCAAGCTCTATCGCGACGGCAAGGAGATCTTCACCGACACCTACCTGCCCGGCAGCATCGAGGTGCCCGCCGACGGGAAGGAGAGCGAGTACCGGCTCACCAAGACAGCCGACCGCGATCCCGCCATGACCAAGTTCTCCACGCGGGTCAGCGCCGAGTGGCGGTTCAGGTCCAAGACCCCCGAGCCGGGACAGCGGCCGACGCTTCCGCTGATGGTCGTCAGGATGAGCCCGGAGCTGGACGACCGCAACCGCGCCGACACGGGCCACATGCGCATCCCGCTGCGGGTCCAGCGCCAGGCGGGCTCGCCCGACCTGAGGGTGAGCACGCTCTCCGCGGAGATCTCCTACGATGACGGCCGCACCTGGTGGCCCACGCTGGTGCATCCGACCGGCAAGGGCACCTGGTCCGCCGAGACCTGGCATCCGGTCAGCGCGCGCGGCAAGTTCGCCTCGCTGCGCGTCAAGGCCGCCGACGTCGGCGGCAACGCCTTCACCGAGACCGTCGTCAGGGCCTACGGAATCAAGTAAGCCCCGGAATCAGGTAAGTCCCGGAATCGAGTAAGCCCCGGGAACCCCGCCGCGCCTTCCGGACGCGGCGGGGTTCCCGCTGTCGGACAGGTCGGGTTCTCATCGCCGGACGGCTGGAGGACGATCGCCGGGACCTGAACAGGACCATCGGGACCCGGCCGAGATCGTCAGGGCCTGAACAGGACCGCCGGGACCTGTGGCCGAGACCGTCAGGGCCTGAACAGGACCGCCGGGACCTGACCCGGAAGGAGACCACTGGACGGGCCGGGACGGTTCAGTGTCGCGGGATGCCCAGGGTGACGAGCAGGTCCTCGTGAAGCTGGAACCACACGCTGTGGTAGGACTCGAGGTCGTCCGACACGTGGTCCAGCGCGCCGGACCTGGCGCGCGTGAGCGCGGTGGTGAGACGGGTCCGATACCGCTGGAACCGGAGCATCGCCGCGAACAGGTCCGCGCAGGCGTCGTCGACACGCTGGTCGAGGTCCGCGAACCGGTCCAGGAGCCGTGAGTCGTAGGCGGGGTCGGCGTGGTCGTTCGGTACCGCGACACCGTCGACGGATCGCATCTGCCACGCCGTGCAGAGATCGAGCAGCTCCGGGTTGAGCACGAGAAAGCCGTCGTACGCCTTGGCCACCGTCGCCCGGGTGCCCGCCGCGTCCAGCTCGGCGGAGATCCGTTCGGCGTCCGCGGCGAGACCGGCCTCGGTGAGCCCCCACCCGCCGAAGTCACCCGAAGCATGCGTGACGAGGCCGGCCACCGCGAGATCGATCAGCTCGGATTCGACGTCGGGCTCCGGGAGCCCCGCCGCCCCGGCTACGCGGGCCAAACCTGCGAACCCGATGCAGCGGAGAGTATGCAGCGTCAACAGGTCGACACTGGTCACATGGGGTGGGTTCGGCACGTCGATATGCTACATCGATGGTGTGGATTCACCCGCTTTCTGCCGAGGTCAAGGAGACCGCGAGCGTCCTCGGCGGCAAAGGGTACGGCCTTGTCGTGTTGCGACGTCTCGGCGTGCCCGTGCCCCCCGGATTCGTCATCGGCACCGCGGCGTGTCGCGCCTTTCTGCGTGACGGGGAGCTTCCCGGCGACCTCGGCGCCGAGCTGGCGGCCGCCGTCTCCGGTCTCGAAGCCGCCACGCGACGGCGCCTCGGCGGGCCCGACCGGCCACTGGCGGTGTCGGTCCGTTCGGGCGGCAGCGTGTCGATGCCCGGCATGATGAACACGATCCTCAACCTTGGTCTCACCGCCGAGGCCACGGCAGGGCTGGCGGCCGAGACCGGTGATCCGCGGTTCGCGCTCGACTCGCGCCTGCGCTTCCTGTCCAGTTACGCCGCGGCGGTCTTCGGTACGGAACCGGAACGTCTGGAAGCCGCCGCGCGTGAGGCGGCCGAGCGCGGCGCCGGGAACGAGGCCGGGAACGAGGCCGGGAACGAGGCCGGGAACGAGGCCGGGAACGAGGCCGGGAACGAGGCCGGGAACGAGGCCGGGAACGAGGAGACACGCCTCGCCGACGCGATCCGGGGAGTCGAGGCCCTCATCCGCGAACGAGCCGGCGGGCCGGTGCCGGACGACGCGGCGAGGCAGCTGGAGCCGGCCGTCAGGGCCGTGTTCTCGTCCTGGGACACGCCGCGTGCCAAGACCTACCGCGAACTGCACGACATCCCGCACGAGCTCGGCACGGCCGTCGTCGTGCAGGCCATGGTGTTCGGGAACCGCGACGACCACAGTGGCACCGGTGTCGCGTTCAGCCGCGACCCCAACACCGGCGAGAGCGTTCCGTTCGGTGAGGTCCTGTTCGGTCGCCAGGGCGAGGACGTCGTCTCCGGGAGGTCGGCGACCCGGCCACTGACCGAGCTGGCCGAACGGGAGCCGGCGGTGTGGGCCGGTCTCCTGGAAGCCATGAGCCGGATCGAGGAGCACTACCGCGACACCTGCTACCTGGAGTTCACCTTCGAGGCGGGTGAGCTGTGGGTCCTGCAGGTGCGACCAGGAAACCTCGTCGGACGCGCCGCCGTCCGCGTCGCGGTGGAGCTGGCCGAGGAGGGCGTCATCAGCCGCAGCGAAGCACTGCTCCGGGTCTCTCCGCACCATCTTCGCCACGCTCGCACGCCCCGGATCGAGGCGACCGACGCGAGTGACATCCTCACCCGGGGACTGGGCGCCTGCCCCGGGGTCGCGGTCGGCAGGGTGGCGACCACCGCCGACAAGGCGGCGCGGATGACCGCCGACGGCCCGGTCATCCTGGTGCGCCCGCACACCTCCCCGCTCGACATGCACGGCCTGGCCGCCGCCGTGGGGGTCGTCACCGCCCGCGGCGGGCCGGCCAGCCACGCCGCCGTCGTCGCGAGAGCGATGGGCAAACCCGCCGTCGTGGGAGCCGCGGACCTCACGGTCGACGTCGCCGCCGCCTGCGTGCGAGCCGGGGGGCGCACCGTCCCGGAAGGCACGCTCATCACCATCGACGGGACCGGAGGAGAGGTCCTCGTCGGCAGCCACCGCGTCGTCACGGCCATGACCGACTCCCACCTGCACCGCCTGCTCGAATGGGCCGATGAGGTCTTGGGCGAGGTCTCGGGCGACAATTCGGACCGCGACGAGACGGAACGTCTCAGGTCGGCCCGCGCGGCCCTGCGGGCCTGAAACGACCCGGGCCTGAAACGACTCGGGCCTGAAACCAGCCGTGCAACCACGCGGGCCTGACGGATGCCCTGACGCGCACCCGGTTCCGGAGCGAGGCGCGTTCCTCACTCCGGCCGGGGGCTCATCGAGAGTGGTCCCGCCGCTCGGGCTCACGCCGCCAGCGGCCCCCGGAGACGCGACACCTGCTTGGCGTACTGGCGGCGGCCGACGGTTCTCCACAGCAGCCGGGCGACGGCCGGCAACTTGCCGAGGAAGAACCCGCGCTCTTCCCGGGTGGCCTCCTCCAGGATCGCGCCCATCGAGAGCAGCAGCTTCTTCTTGGGGATCTGCTCCACCGCACGGGCGCCGACGGCCTCCCACTCCGCGACCGACATGTGCTCGGCGACGAGCGCCAGCACGTACCGCTCCTCGTCGTTCAGATGCTCGACCAGGGCGGCGCGGTGTTCCTCCATCGCGATCGCGAGTTTCTCACCGGCTCCCTTCGAGGCGGTGAGCCGCCACTCGGGCAGCAGCTCGGCGATCCGGGCCAGGGTCTCGGCGATCCGGTCGTGCTGGTCCTCCATCCGTATCACCATGTCCGTCTCCAGACGGACCCGCGACAGCAGCAGCGGCCACACCAGCTCGTCCTCGGCGCTGTGGTGGTGGTGCAGACCCTCGGCGTAGTCGAGGTAGTGCTCGGCGATCTCGGCCGCGCGCGCCGTGCCGCCTTCGGGCACCGCCCGGACGAACCTCGGCATCAAACCGGACTCTCGCCGGAAGACGCGGTGGACTACCACCATCTCGTGGGTGTACGGGCGATCTGTGGCATTCATCGCAAGCATCTTTCGTCCTGTACCAGGGGCAGCGGACCAAGTCTGCGAGAACCACCTTGGAACCGACTTGCCGTGCTCTTGGAAGGGGCGACGTGCTCTTGGAAAGGGCGACGCGTGGCTGCCGGGCCGTGGACGCGCGCCGGCACGGCCACCGCGTGATCTTCGGTTTTCATCCCGGATGGATCACATCGTGGCCGTGCCGGCCGGTTACGGCCGAGCCCTCATCGGGCTTGGTGACGGTGCGGTTCGGTGCCGTACTGATTCCGCGAGGTCGTGCCCGTATCGGAGCGTCTCGCGTCCTGTCCCGTGAGGGTCACGGAAGCGCGCCGCTTCGCCACGAGCTACACGCACCCGATGCCTCCTGACGCGTGGAGAACGCGGATGGTGCTGACAGGAGCGGGGACGCACAGAGGCCCGGGAAGGGCGACGGGAAAGACGGGAAAGCTGACAGGAGCGACCGCGCACGTGGATTGGAAAACGACCAGGGGACTGGCCGTCGCACAACCTGTGGGACTGGGCGAATCAACGAGTATCGCCGGTCCCGGAGGGCCTGCCGGTCCTGCCGGTCCTGCCGGTCCTGCGGGTCCTGCCGGTCCTGCCGGTCCTGCCGGTCCGGCCAGTCCGTCCGCTCCCGCGGGCCCTGCCGGTCCTGCTGGTCCTGCTGGTCCTGGCGGTCCTGGCGGGCCCGCGGGTCCTGCCGGTCCTGCCGGTCCCACCGGTCCTGCCGGTCCCACCGGTCCTGCTGGTCCTGCGGGTCCGGGGTCGGACCTGACGGGATTGCCGGTGGGAATGGCGGACGGCCTGGCAGGCGTGCGGATGGGAACAGGGATGGCGATCACTGCGTCATCGTCATCGTCCTCCCTCTCCCGTTCCCTGTCCCGGTCTCGGTCCCGGTCGTCCTTGCCACACCCGTCCCCGCCGCGGCCGCCGGGGCAGTCACAGTTACGGGCGCCCTTGGGGCATCGGCAGGGCCGGCACGGACGAAGAAGGGGCTTCTCACCAGGGTGCGCGGAATGTTGAGAACGGGCTTTGCCGTCGGCGCCCCCGGTGTCGCTGTAGGGGGCGAGATCGAGAAGGTTCGTCCCCCCGGTGGCGTTCGCCGGCGCCTGATTCGACGACATCATGAGGATGCTGGCCATCGCTGCGACGGCCAAAGCGCCGGCGCGCTTACCGGAAAGGGCTGGCGCCCATCTGCTACTACGAGGAAGCACGTTATTTCCCCATATCGTTGCTAATTCCGAAAACGTTCGGATCTGTCATGCGGTCACGGAAGTGACGACGGACAGGAGATACCCGAGGCTTATGCGGATAACGCGGCGCCATAGTTCAGGAAGAGCAAATAAACAGTGTTGTGAAGGAAAACCTGCACCTCATCTACGATTTAGTCGTATTTGCAATGATTATTCGTCCATGGTGTTCAATGGATGATTTCAGCTGGCCGGGGAGGGGGCCGAGGGGACGGAAGTCGGGTCGCAGGGAGGGGGCGAGGCGATGTGTGCCGTACCGATGTATAGCGGTGCGTACCGGTACGGCACACGCGTTCCTTTCGCGACTCGGCGGCGCCCGATCCGGTGCCGTACCGGGCACCCGCCGGTCTCCGTCATGCCGTACCGGTCACCCGCCGGTCTCCGTCATGCCGTGCCGGTCACCCGCCGGATCTCGGCGCCCCGTTTTCGTCTCGGTGGCGTGCGGGGTCCGGCGCCTGGCTCTCCCGGTCTCGCTCTCTCGACCCCGCTCTCGCGCCTCGTCCTCTCGCGCCTCGTCCTCTCGCGCCTCGTCCTCTCGCGCCTTGTCACGGCCGGTACGGGCGGTCGCCCGTCGGGCTCACTTCTCGCGAACGATGATCTCCGGGAACGACGGGTCTTCCTGGAGTTCCCGCATCATCCGCTCGGAACGGGAAAGGCGCTCGCGTCCGGCGGGTGCCGCGTTGTCGCCTCTGCGTCCGCGGTAGCGGTCGTAGGGACGATCCTGGTGGCGCTGCGACCTGCCCCGCCACCTGTCGGAGGGCCTCGTCTCGTGCCCGCGGTGGCGGCGGGAGGGGTCGGGGCGGCCGGAGAACCGGTCGCCGGGAGTGCTGTCGGCATTCAGCTGTGAGATCGAGCCGAGCACCCGGGCCTGCCCGATGGTGGCGCCGGCCGGTACCTGGTTCGACGTCATGAGGATGCCGGCGACTGCCGCGATGGCGAGGACGCCCACCTGCCTGCGGGAGTTCGCCCCCGGTGTCCGTCCGCTCTTTCGAGGAAGCACGTTATTTCCCCATCTCATTTCTGGTTCCGAAAACATCTGATATCCCTCACTGCCTCATAAGTGGCAGCAGCTAGGAGATACCCCCCGGACCGTGAGATAGCGTATTGAAACGGTTGGGGCAGAGCAAATAAATGGCGCCGTGAAGACTAATGAGATCTTATCTATTGCTATTTATGCTTTTGTCGTAATTGTTCATGTGGTGAGGGGAAAAAGAACGTCCGGAATGTTCACCGGGCCGGATCACGCCAGGAGCGTGACGGCTCAGCGCCGGACCCCTCGGGAAGAGCCGGACCCCTCAGGAAGAGTCGGCCCTTTCGGAAAGAGCCGGACCCCTCGAAGGGACGAGCCCTCCCTCCCGGGAGGGAGGAAGGGCTCGCGGAGCGGGGAGGAAGGGTGCGCGGGCGTTACCGATAGACGCGGATGTCGGCCTGGAGCGGGCGCGACAGGCGCACGGTGATGAACTCGTTGTTGTCGGGCTTGCCCGGGGTACGGCCGGCGGAGGACGGGAAGTTGTTGTCGTCCAGCACGCCCAGGGTCCGGTCGTCGAGGATCACGACGTCCTCGATGGTCTGGAACGGGAAGCGGAAGGTCTCCCCGAACCCGCCCAGGCCGCGCGGGTTGGCCAGGTCGAGCAGGTCGGCGACGAGGGTCTTGCGCAGGTCCGCGTGGCGGGTGTCCACCATGTAGATGCGCTTGGTCCTGGCCGCGTCCCCCTGGAGGTTGTCACGCTCGATGACAAGGAACCGGTGCCGGTCAACCGCGATCATGTCGCCGATCGCGTTGTCGGGGCTCTCCAGCCTGTAGGTCCAGCGCTTGCCGGTGTAGGCCCGCCTGCGCAGGTCGAACTCGTTCATCCGCAGCGTCCCGGCTGCGTCGCCGGTCACGGTGCCTTCGAGCAGCGGGTACAGCCTGCGGCCGTCGACCGAGCGCGCCATGCCCTCGAAGCCCTTGCTCCGTCCCAGGTTCGGCTGCTCGCCGTTGAGGGAGGGGTTCTCCGGGGCCTTCACGCCGGGCAGCGGCACCGGAGCCTCGAGCAGCCTGCCCGAGGAGGAGAAGTGCAGCAGGAACGGGCCGAACTCGTCCCCGATCCAGTAGGTGCCGTCGAGGGTCCGCACGATCGACTCCACGTCGAAGTCGGCGCCGGTCAGCTTCCGGTCCGGCCGGGTCAGCGGCCAGGTGACGCGCCTGTCGGGGTCGCTCAGGTTGAACCCGCCCAGCACCGACACCTTCTCGTGACGGAAGTCGGGCTTCACCTGGTGCACCCGCAGCAGGAAGTCGGCGCTGTTGTCCTTGGCGCCGAAGCCGTTGTCGGACAGCACGTCGAAGGTGCCGTCGTGCCGCCGCACGATGCCGCTGAAACCCTGCACCGGCTGCCCGGCGAACGGCGGGGTCACCCCGTTGACGGGGGCCGTGCCGAGTTGGGATCCCGAGGGCTCGCTGCCGGGGACGAAGGTCAGCGCGGGCAGGGACGCGAACCCGGTGAGCGTGGCACGCCCGAATCCGGAGTGACCGGAACCGGAGTGATCGGAACCCGACTGCTGTGAATCCGCCTGCAGGGTACCGGTGCCGTCGGAGGCGGGAAGGCCGGGGCCGGGCTGCCCGGGGTCGGCCACCGCCGGTGCGGACACCGCCAGTGCCAGCACGGCCGCGCCGATGGTGATCGTCATGCGTCGTCTCATGGCGGCACGCTAGGGAACCCGCGTGAACGGCCGGTGTTGCGTCGCGGGCCGTACAGCGAAAACAAGATGCGGACCGTACGAAAAGCTGGCAGAAGCCAGCCGTAAAGGGGAACGCCGGGGACATGTGAAAAGGGATGCAACAGAACGTGCCCCTGAAGCGTCCCTGGATGCGTGGAGTTCACCGATTTCGTTGCCGCACGGGGCAGGGCGCTGTACCGGTACGGCTACGTACTCACCGGGAACGCCGAGGACGCGGCCGACCTGACACAGGAGGCCCTCATGCGTCTGGGGGACGCATGGCCGAGAGTGAGGAGAAGGGAGGATCCGGAAGGGTACGTCCGTACGACGATGGCCCGCCTGCACATCAGTGTCTGGCGGCGGCTGCACAGGGAACGGCTGGTCGCGACGGTGCCCGAGGCCGCCTACACCGAGGAGCGTCTCGGAGACGACGTCGGCCTGTGGAACGAGCTGAAGCGCCTGCCGCCCAAACAGCGGGCGGTACTGGTCCTGCGCTACTACGAGGACCTCTCCGACCAGGAGATCGCCGATCTCCTGGGTGTCTCACGGGGCACGGTGCGCAGCCAGGCGGCCCGCGCGCTGGACAAGCTCAGGATCAGGGCGGCCGCTCTTGAGGGGGAGCGAGTGTGATGAGCCACAGGGACGAGGAGGCGCTGATCCGTACGTTGGCCGGCGCGGCGCGGTCCGCGCCCGAGCCGGTCGAGGACCTGGTGGTGGCGATCGGAAGGCAGCGCAGGCGACGCAGGCGCGTGCGCGCGCAGTCGGTGCTCGCGGTCGCCGGGATGATCGCGGTGGTCGGTGGCATGGCGGTGGTCAGGGACACCCTCCCCAACAGGGGCGGAGAGGGTGTGAGCATGACCCAGGCGGCGCCGCCGGTCGACGCGAGCGAGAACACCGAGCAGCCGGTCCAGAGCGGAGCGGGAGGACCGGCGAACCGGGGGGCGACCGCGCCGATCGATGTCCGGCCCGTCGCGGAGGTCTGGCCCATGGCGGTCTCCACGATCCCCGTCCGGGCCGCGGACGGCTACAGGTACCGCCCGGTCACCGGGCTGAGCGCCACGAAACTGCTGCTCTCGGCCGAGTCGTCTTTCGAGAGATCGGGCCGCCTGGAGGTGTACGACACGGCCGACCGCAGCAGCACCGTGCTCACGACGATGCCCGACACGGGGGTGAAGGGTTACTTCGCGGGTAGGTTCGAGGTGGGCTCCGACTACATCGCCTGGTGGGGTGGAACGCCCAACGACCCCGACGAGTGGGCCGACTTCTGGGTCGTCCCCCGCTCCGGCGGCGTCGCGCGGCGGGTCGGCGAGGTCACCGGTGAC
Organism: Streptosporangium sp. NPDC023825; assembly: GCF_040639575.1. Classification (NCBI taxonomy): domain Bacteria; kingdom Bacillati; phylum Actinomycetota; class Actinomycetes; order Streptosporangiales; family Streptosporangiaceae; genus Streptosporangium; species Streptosporangium sp. NPDC023825. The sequence continues at coordinate 36,936 of NZ_JBFAAE010000065.1, forward strand.
CTCTCGAAGGTGACGCGGATCGCCGTCACCTCGGACTTCTTCCTGTGGTCGGTGAGCGGAGGGGGGATCTACCGCATGCCGTTGGGCGGCGGAAGCCCGGAAAGGCTCGGGAACACCGACGGACTCCACCTGCTGGCCTGGCCGCTGGCCGCCGACGTCGGGGAGAGGGAGGGCGAAGGCGGGGCGGGGAACCAGACCAGGACGGTCGACCTGGAGACCGGCCGGACCACCGAGGTGAGCGTCCCCGAAGGGGGGCGCGGTTTCCGATGCGGCCCCGTCTGGTGTTTCGGGCAGCAGGGGGACGCGATGGTGGTCCAGCGGCCGGACGGTTCGGACCGCAGGCTCCTGCCGGGGTTCAGCGCGGGAAGAGGGGTCGTCGACAGGTTCGGGGTGATGGGACCCCCCTTCAGCGAGAAGCGGGACGCGTACGTTCCCCTGCTGACGGTGTACGACGCGGTCACCGGTCTCGCCGCCGGGATATCGCAGATGTGGGAGGGAGGCGGGGGCTACGGGATGGGAATCTCCTCCTCGCCCAGCTCGATCCTCTACTGGGACGCTGACAAGAGGACCGTCGAGGACTGCGGGACGGCCGACGGCCGCGGCCGTCCCCGCCCGTCGGGCGCACCCGCCCCCACCGGGGAGGGCACGGTGTGCACGACAAGAGAAGTGGGCGGCGGCAAGGAGTTCACGGTGGTGAACCTTCTCGCCGTCCCCTCAACGAAATAAAGTTCGGGACATGAGAACTTTCGCCAACATCACCGAGCTCAAGGCCGCCGTCGGAGAACATCTCGGTCACACCGAGTGGCGCGAGATCACCCAGGAGCAGGTCAACCTGTTCGCCGACGCGACCGGCGACCACCAGTGGATACACGTGGACGTGGAACGGGCGAAGCAGGGGCCGTTCGGCGCCACCATCGCCCACGGCTACCTGAGCCTGTCGCTGCTGCCCTCCCTGATGTCGGAACTGTTCCAGGTGGGCGGCCTGGCCATGGGCATCAACTACGGGCTCAACAAGGTCCGATTCCCCGCGCCGGTCCCGGTCGGCGCGCGGATCCGCGCCGGAGCCGAGCTCGTCGACCTCAAGGGCACCCCCTCGGGCTACCTGGCGAACGTCCGCATGACCGTGGAGATCGAGGACGGGAGGAAACCGGCCTGCGTCGCGGAGACCCTCTCCCTGTACGTCCCGGCGGAGGGCTCCTGACCCGGGCTCTCCCGGATCACCTTTCCAGGGAGGGCTCCTGACCGGGTTTTCGCGGAAGGCTCCCGGCCAGGCCGCGTCCCCTCCCAACGGAGCGCCTGTGAATCAGGACGGATCACTTCTCGGCGGAGAGCTCCTGGGCCAGGATCGCGGCCTGAACGCGACTGCGAAGACCCAGCTTGTTCAGCAACCGGCTGACATGGGTCTTCGTTGTCGCCTCCGCCATGTCCAGCTCCGCGGAGATCTCCGCGTTCGACAGGCCCCGCCCGATGCAGGCCAGCACCTCGCGCTCGCGCGGGGTGAGACCGCCGACCTCGTACGACCTGCGCTCGGGCACCGACGCGCCGAAGGCGGAGATCAGCCGCCGGGTGACCGCGGGCGCGATGAGCCCCTCGCCTCTGGCCACCACCCGCACCGCGTCCACCAGGGCGTCGGCGTCGGTGTTCTTGAGCAGGAACCCGGCGGCTCCGGCCCGCAGCGCCCCGAAGACGTACTCGTCGAGGTCGAACGTGGTCAGGATCAGCACGTCGGTGATCCCGCTCAGCTCGCGTGTCGCGGAGATCCCGTCGAGCTTCGGCATCCGGATGTCCATCAGGACCACGTCGGGCCGGAGGTCGAGGGCCATCGCGACCGCCTGCTCCCCGTTGGCCGCCTGGCCGACGACCTCGACGTCCTCGTGGCCGTCGAGGATGAGGACGATCCCGGCGCGGACCGCCGCGTGGTCGTCGGCGACGAGAACTCGGATGGTCATGCGAACTCCCGGGCGGGCGGCCGGGTGGTAACGCGGCCCTCCGGCTGAGTGGTCGGGTCGTCATGTGATCTCCCGGCTGGGCGGCCGGGTGGTAACGCGACCCTCCGGCTGGGCGGTCGGGTCGTCATGTGATCTCCCGGCTGGGCGGTCGAGGCATCATGTGATCTCCCGGGTGGGCAGTTCGGCGCGGACGCGCCAGCCGTCGCCGTGCGGTCCGGCCTCGAAGACCCCGCCGACGAGGGCCGTACGCTCCCGCATACCGATGATCCCCGCACCCGCGCCGGGAAGCCCCCGCCCCGCGCCGTCGATCGGGTTGTCCACGGTCAACGTGACCAGTCCCGGCCGGTAGCCGATCACCACGTCGGCGGCCCTGCCGCCGTGCTTGAGCGCGTTGGTCAGCGACTCCTGGATGATCCGGTAACCGGCCAGGTCGACCGAGGCGGGCAGTTCCCCGGCCTCACCGTCCACGCGCATCCGGACGTCGAGACCCGCCTCCCGCGCCCGCTCGGCCAGCTCTCCGGCCTCGGCCAACCGCCGCCTGGTCGCCTCCGGCTCCTCGCCGTCCTGCCGGAGCAACCCGATCATGGCGCGCATCTCCCCCATGCCCTCGACGCTGTTCTCCCTGATGGACGCCAGCACCTCCCGTACGGCTCGCGCGTCCAGATCCCTGCGGGAGAGGACGGCGGTGGACTGGATGGCGATCGCGCTGAAGTGGTTGGCGATCATGTCGTGCAGCTCCCGCGCCATCCGGGTCCGCTCGGCCTGCACCGCCGCCGCCCGGTCCAGCTCCGCCAGCCGCGCCACCTGCTCGGCCCTCGCGCGCTCGGACAGCGCCTGATCCTGCAGTTGCCTCGTGAGCATGGCGGTGAAGACGGGGGTCACCCCGACCAGGCCGCCCTGGACGAGGAAGATGGCGGCGGCCGACCAGTGCTTGAAGAGGGCCCCCGCGATCACGCCCGCCACGACGGCGATCACCGAGGTGATGCCGAGCATCCACCGGCCCAGCGCCCGCGGACCGTACCTGACCCCCGCGTAGAGGTTGTCCGTGATGATCAGCACCGTGCCCAGGGACGGGCCCATGGCGAAGTCGCCGAGGAAGGCCACGACCCCCAGTCCCAGCGAGAGCAGCGGCCTGCTCCGCCGTACCGCGACCCCCGCGCACGCGATCGCCAGCGGCCCGGCGAACAGCGGGGCGGAGGCCCATCGGTGCTGGTAGGCGCCCGCGGCGAGCAGGAGGAGACCGCTGACGAAGCACGCCACGGCCCACAGCGCGTCGTCTCGTCTCACGCCTCCCATCTCATCACCCCGACGCGGCCCGTGGGTCCGGCGCAGGGCGGGTCCCCCGTACACACAAGGATGTATCCGGCTCATCGGCACCTCATCAGCGCCGACGATGCCCCGGGCGCGAGGGGTACCGCGGAACCTCCGGAGAAGAGCCGTTGACGCCGAAATCGGGACCGGGGTCACCGGCGATCCCAGTGCGTGTCCTCCGTCACACTCCCCGACATGCTCAACCTCCCCGACATGCCCAGCCCCCCCGACATGCCCAACGCCCTCGCCGGCGAGGTGCGCCTCTCGGCCGTCCGACGGCTCGCCGAGGCCGGAGGTGTGGTCTGTGGCCAGTTCAACGATGTCGACCCTCTCCCGCCACCTTGAAAGTCCTCCGCGAGGCCGGCCTCCTCCGCGTCACCCCGCAAGGCGCTCCGTGTCATCCCGGAAGGCGGCTTCCACCGCCACGAGCTCCGACTCGCCGAGATGGAGATCCGTTTCCCCGGCGTCCTCACCTCGATCCTCCAGGCCGCCTGACCCGCCCGCCGAGGTACGGCCCCTCCGGCCCCTTGCCGAATCCCCGTCCCCACCGAGGAACCCGGCGTCGACGCGCGGATCAGAGGGCGATCGTTTAACCGGTTCGAGGCATCGCCCAAAACCCGCTATGCTTGCTTACGCAGCGAGCGGCCGTAGCTCAATGGATAGAGCATCTGACTACGGATCAGAAGGTTGGGGTTTCGAGTACCTCCGGCCGCACACATGCAAGAAGGCCCCTGAACAGGCATTATGCCGTCAGGGGCCTTTTTCGTTGTGTTGTTCAGCCGGTCTCTTCGGTGTCGGTGGGAGCCAACCTGGGAGCCAAAGGCGCGGACCTGCCCAGCAGAGCCCCCGAGATCGCCGCCGACGCCGCCCGCTTGTCCCCCTCCATCAGATGCCCGTAGACATCCTTGGTGATCGCGATGCTGGCGTGACCGAGGACGTCGGAGACGACGTGCAGGGGCGTACCCTGGGCGAGCATGAGCGAGGCCCCGGAGTGCCGCAGCTCGTGCGGGTGCCAGTGACCGAGGCCGGCCTTCTGCGCCAGCTTCGAGAACAGGTGGGAGAAGGTGTCGGGGTCGGACGGATTGCCGAGCATCGAAGGGAAGATCAGCCCGTGCTCGGTCCATTCCTCCCCGGCCTGGAGACGTTCCGCGTTGTGCACGGCCCGATGCCGCTTGAGCGCGTCGACCAACTCGGGCGTCAGGCAGAGCGTACGGCGTGACTTCCTGGTCTTGAGTTCGGTGATCACGAGCTTGGTCTTGCGTTCCGCGCCGGGGGTGCGGTTCTTGATCCGTTTCACCGCGTGCGCCACACGCAGGGTCCTGGCCTCCGGGTCAAAGCCGCTCCACATCAGCCCGAGAGCCTCACCGCGGCGAAGGCCGAAGACGAGCGCCAGGAGGACGAGCGCCCCCATTCGATGCTCCGCGACCTCGTCGAGAAGCTTGTGTGACTGGTCGATCGTGAGCGTACGGCCCTCGTCGGTGTTGAGCCGGGGAGGCATCGACAGCGCCGCGACGTTCCGCGCCACCAGGCCCTCACGCTCAGCCTGCCCGAGTGCCTTGCGCAGGACGGCCCGCATGATCCGGACACTGTTGGGCTTGTACTTCGCCCGCTTGGCCTGCCACAGGGCATCGACGTGAGCGACGGTCAGCGCGGTGAGCTTGTGCCGCCCGAGCCCCGGCTTGAGGTGAAGTCGCACCGTGTCCTCGTAGTCGTCCAAGGTCGAATCGGCGATGTGACCGGGGAGCGTCGACAGCCAGCGGTCGAGGAAAGCACCGACGGTGATCTTGTCGTCGGGGACGGGCAGACCTTTGGCGATGCCCTCACGGATCTTCCGAATCTTCTCGACGACCTCGGGTCGTGTTTTGCCGGAGACCTTCTTGCGGAGACGTTCCCCGTTCGGTCCGTATCCGATGGAGATCGCCCCGCGCCACCGGTCGCCGTCCTTGTAGATCGAGTCCTCGTTGTGGCCACGCTTCTTGGTGCTCATGCTGCTTGCTCCTCTTCCAGATGCGCGACGAACTCGGCGAGCGCGGTCGGGGGAATCCTGCGAAGGGTGCCGACACGGACCGAGCGGAGAGCGCCCGACCGCATCAGCGCGTAGACCGTGGTCCGGCCGATGCTGAGAAGCTCCGCCGCCCTCTCCGGGCGAAGAAGCATGTGATTGAGGTCATCCGTCATGCCGCCTCCTTCGTTGCCGAACGGTCGGGTGCGAATTGGCCGGTGGCTTTCACCTGGAGAGCGAGCAGGCTTGCTCGCCAGCGCTGGCGTTCGGCGACCATGCGCAGCAGCCGCAGGGCCAGGGAGGGGATGTTGCCGTCGCCGGCCGGGACGGGTTTCCAGACGTAGCGGTGCGGGTCGACGGGCTCGTCGGCCAGGCCGAGGGCTTCCATGACCCAGGTGCGCCGGTCGCGTTTGTGCTCGGACAGGGTCTTGTTCGACCACTTACGTGAGACCAGGACGCGCCGTCCCGCGTAGCCGAGGTGTTCGGGCTTGTGTGCCTTGCTTCGGCACCGGCCCGGTGCCATGCCCGCTTTGGGACTCTTGGGCTGGACGCCGTAGCGCAGCCAGTTCGGGCAGGCCGGGGAGCAGGGTTCGTAACGGAGCGCCTCGACCATGCGGGCCGCGTGGTCACGTTGTGCCGGGTTGTCGGCATCGAGGGTGTCGCCGAGACTCTTGGTCAGGTACTTGCTCAGGTAGCGGATGCACTGGTCGGCATCCGGGGTGCCACCGAGGACACCCTGAACGTCGACCTGGTCACCGAAGCGGACCACGTGCAGCGGTTCGGCCTCCTCGTCGGCGTCGAGCCGATCGAGCGCTTCGCGCCAGGTGGGCAGCACTTCCCCGGTGACCGGATCGAGGTAGTCACCGTCCTGTCCGTCCAGGTAGGGGGTGCCGTCTTCCCGCGCGGGACGCTCGACCCACACCGGCAGGTGATCGCCCTCAAAGCGCACCTCGTCGACCGGGGGCCACCACACCTGGTGGTAGGTGGCCGCCGCGATCGCTTTAACCTCGGCGCGCGGCATGGTGCCGCGGATGGCCATGTGCAAGTGCGGTGCGAGTCGCTTCTGTGGTTCGACCGAGGAGAAGTACTGCAGGTCATAGCCCGCGACGCGGCGCAGGTTCTGCACGAAGCGGTCGACGAGCTTGGAGAAGTGCAGCGCGTCCCGGACCGCCCGCCGGTAGTCGTAGCCGTCCGGGTCGACGGGCACGCCGTTGCGCACCTTGCCGTAGGAGGGAAGGGTGAGCGTGACGAACAGCGACGGCCGGTAGACCATCCCGTCGGAGCTGGTGAACGTCCGTCCCAGGGTGGTGTTCTGCCGCACCTTCCTGGGCAGGTCGGGAGCGTCCTGGCGTCGCCGAGTCGAGCGGTTGCGCTTGGCGGTGGTACGGCCGAGCAGGGTGCCGCGCATCCCGGCCGCGGTGATCTCGGCATCCAGTCCGCTGAGGATCGCGTCCAGGTCGGAGGTGTCGTCGCCGGCCTTTTCCGCGGCGTCGCGCTGAGCCTGCATGTCCGCGCGGAACTCCACCAACCAGAGCTGTTCCTCGTTGGGCTCATCCGGGGTGATCGAGGGTTCGGCCTCCAGGTGCCAGCCTTCCCGGCACTGGGCCATCCGCAGGTAGCGGTTGCGCCGGGCGCACGACGAGCACTTGACGTCCATGGCGGCCCCGCAGGGGACGTTGACGTCCTCGGTGAGCCCGGTGCGCGTGTCCAGCCGACGCAGGACCACCGGCCGGATGCATACCCCGTTGTGCTTGGCGATTTCCACCGCCACATCCAGCGCGAGCGGCATCCTCTGACGCTCGGCGCGCGACAGGTTGCGGTCGTTGGGGTTGCTCACGCGTCCGCCTCCTGCTCGTAGTCGAGAAGTGCGCCTTGTCCGCACTCGTGGCACTCGACCAGGCCGCGGATCAGGTCCAGCCACAGCGTGTTGACCGCGTGGCAGGCCGCGCAGCGCAGGCCGTCGAGGATGTAGGCCAGCTCAGTCACGATCGCCCCTCTCCCGCACTTCGGACAGGTCGGCCACCAGCCGGAACATGGTCTGGTACGGGTCGGCGGTGACGCGCACGTTGAACAACTCGAAGGCCAGGACGGGCTGAGCGTGGCGCGGTCCCAGGGCGGCGAGGATGGGCCGCTCGCAGAGGCGGGTGATCTCCTCGTCGGTGCCGTAGAAGCTGACCCTCACGCGGTCACCTCCATGGCCATCGCGCGGATGTCGCTGTCGCAGACGTAGGCGGCACGGACCCGGATCGGGTCGGGTGAGGTCTCCAGCCGGACGTAACCGATACCGGCGCCCTGCTCGGGGATCGGGGAGATGTGATCGGCCAGTGCCCCGCGGTCCCGTGCGCCGTCGCCGAGGACCATGTCGACCTGTTCGGACTCATCCAGGCGGAGCGCGATCTTGTCGGGGAACAGGTTGCGGATGTTCATAACCTCCTTGCGCGGGTCCTGGAGCGCGGCCATCACACCGAAGCCGACCGCGCGGCCCTGCGTGGTGAGCGTCGCCAGAGCAGCGGAGATACGGAGCTTGAGACCCTTGTCGGACTGGTAGGCGGTCAGGAACGCCACCTCGTCGACCACCACCAGGACGAACGGGTCATCGACCGTGGGGGTGTGGGAGCGCTGGAGTCCGGCGTAGCGGTCGGCCCGCTCTTGCATGATCTTCACAGCAGCTTCCAGGAGATCGGCGCAGTCGGCCGGGCTTGCGGCGTAGCGGTCGCCGAACAGGTCGCGCCCGTAGGACAGTTCCATCCGTTTGGGATCCAGCGCCCACACCTGTGCCAGGCCCGCACGGGTGGCGGGCAGCAGGCCGCGGATCGCCGACCAGATGACCGAGCCCTTGCCAGCCCCGGTGGCTCCGGCGACCAGGACATGAGTGCCGTGGACCTTCAGGAGCCAGGGCTTGCCGTCTTCACACTTGCCGACCTCCACCGGCCCCACCGATGCCTCAGCCGGGACCGGTACGGCCGGGAGCGGTGTGGCGAGGGGATCGCGGCGGGGGAAGACGAGCAGCAGCCGGCCCGAGCGCGCGATGGAGACCCGGCAGGAGCGAGCGCCGAACCCGTGGGCGAGGTGCTCGGTGCGGTCGGCCCAGTCCTTGACCGCCTGACCGGTGAGCATCCGCACCGTGACCACGTCGGCCCACGAGGTGCAGGTGACGCGGACGACGCGAGGCAGGTAGTCCCGGCCGCGTAAGTGACGACCGAGCCCAGAGATGATCATCACCGGTTGCCAGTGGCGCCGGTAGACCCACACCAGCCGCCACCAGGCCAGCAGTCGCCAGCCCATCCAGCGGTTGAACGAGGCCCGATCGAAGAACGGCCATGGCGCCAGCAGCGAGAGCGGAACGGCGACGACGACCAGGGCGAGGCGCCAGCCGTACAGGACGCCGAGCACCGCGGGAACGGCGAGCACAGTTACGGCGATCGGGTGACGCCAGACGAGTCGGACGATTCCGGCCAGCAGACGCCACAGGAAGATCGTGATGGTGAGGATGGCCGGGGTGCGGAGGACGGCCGGGCGGAACACCACGGCGGTGTCGGGGGTCGTGGTGACGAGGGTACGAGCCTCGTCGCCAGGCAGTTTTTTGAACATTAGGCTTGAGCCCTCTCTTGATTTGCGTCTGGGGAGAACCGAGGGGCCGCCGGAAGTTGCACCTTCCAGCGGCCCCGCTTCGTGTCAGGCCGCCTTGCCCTGCTCGGACTCGTCGACGACCTGATGGGGGTTGGTGGACTGTTCGGTGTGCAGGCGCTCGCAGTCGGCCAGGTAGCGCGCGGCGACGTCGGCGATCTGCCGGGCGAGCATCACATCCCGTTCGGTGACCGGTCCGCCGCCGGTGGTGGAGACGATCACCTGTGCCTCACGGGAGGACAGGTGCAGGAACGGCCGCCCGCCGTCGGCGACCAGCGCCATGACCGACAGGTGCGGGGTGCGAAACGAGGTGTCGAGCCGGGTGCCGTCTTCGTCGAGGGTCACCACGGCGCGGGTGTAGGGCAGGTGCTCTCTCATGCGGCCACGTCCTTACCGGCCGTCGAAGCCGAAGCCTTGGCCGGAGTCGCCGTGGTGCGGGGAGGGCGCATCGCGGTGGCTCGGATGGACCAGGCCAGGCGTCCGGTGTTCTGGTTGACGTAGGCGGTGGCGGTCATGCCGTCGAACTCCACCGGCACGAACGGCAGGCCCGGCAGCGCAGCGGGAACGGTCGGCTGGATCGGAGAGAGGATCTTGACCGAGACCGTCTTCTGGCCGGCTTTCACGGTCGGGTCGGCGTCCATGACGGCGACCTGCCACACCAGTTCTCCGGTGTTCTTGTCCTTGGCGTAGACGGTGCGGCCCTTGGACGAGGCGTCGAAGTCCTTGACCTGCTCGACCTCGCCGACGATGAAGCAGCCGTGCGGGAAGACCTGCTCGAAGTGGACGGGGATGGGCCCTTGGATAGCCATGATGCGTTCTCCTATCGTGACAGGTGGAATATAAACTTCAACCTGACCTATCAGGTTGCTTCATAAAGGTAGGTCCATCAACCTGTCATGTCAAGTTCGAATTCAGAGATGATCGGCCAGGCTAGATCAGGTCAGGGGGTAGGCATCACGTAGTTCGTGGCGATCTCCTGGAAGGACCGCGTCGACGAGCTGGAGCGCCCTACCGTCGGCGTCGTGCCCGGTCACCACAAGATTCAGCACCGGCGCGCCGCTGGACATTTTCAGGGCTTGCGCCTCATCCGCCGTCGCTGCTCGTGAGAGCGTGCGTTCGACGGCGTAGTCCAACCGGAGCCTCTTGCGGCCGTACAGGTGACGTCGGATTCCCTCGTCCATGGGTTCGGGCGAGGTCAGCTTGGTTCCGGAGACCAGATCGATGGGGAACCACGCTGAGATCAGCTCTATGGGGCCGTCCTCGTCGCTGAGAACGTACTGTCGCAGGAACGCCTTGGACCCGGCGGGCAGGTCAAGCAGGCTGGTGACCCGAGTGGGAGCGACGATGATCCCGGCTTGCAGCAACTCAGCGGAGGATTCCGACTCGGCGAGATCCAGAAGTCGCTGACCGGGGTGCGCGCGTTCCATGCTCAGTGTGGGCACCTTCCCGCGCACGAACGAACCGCGCCCGGTCTGGGACTCGATCAAGCCTTCTTGGCGAAGTAGTCGCAACGCCTCGATCACCGTGGGTCGTGACACGTCGAACTCGGCGACGAGTCGGCTCTGTGAAGGCAGCATCATCCCCGGCGGATAGGTTCCGTCTGCGATGCGCGATCTCAAGGCGTTCAGTACGCGTTCGTACTTGAGGCCGTCCTCGCGTGGAGCTGCCATTACAACCGCCTTACCAGCTTTAACATGTCCTATCAGGTTGAGCGTAGCATCAGCCCAATGATCTTCCACCCCCTGTGGACATGGAAGGCCCGGCAAGCTTGGGTGTGGTAGCCCTTCAGGGCTGGCTTGCCGGGCCAAGGCGCAACAGAGAGGGACACACCTGCGTGTCGACGACACACCAGCAGGGATCAACCTCGTCGTCGCGCCCGCTTCGGTGGAACGCCGGCGGCAGGACTGAAACTCTCGTCCTGCAAACTGACGGCCCACCACTGATCTTCAATTCGCTTCTCGGAGGCCAGGTGACTGGCCAGTTCCTCCAAGGTCTGTCCACAACGCACGTAGGAAAGACCACGCTCAAGGCTCTCTCTGGAGAGGTCATGTCGACGCACTGCGTACCACCCGCCCCCGAGGGACGCCGCGATCCTCCATCGCATGCCGTAGACGGCGTTCAACTCGCTGACCATCACAGCGATCACTCCGGCCACACGGGCGAGGCGAGACGCCGTCCGCGCAGGTCGACCGGTCGGCGATCATCCGGAAGTACGCATTGGGTCTCTTCGACCACCTCCGACAACGGATGACCGCCGCGAAGGTCCGCGTACCGGACAGCGACCCGGCGAGCGGCCGTCAGCGGATCATCCACCGGGCTGTACGCATAGCGTCGGCGCCCGCGCGCTGACATTTTCCCCGACCACCAGTGATACGAGACTCCGTTGGTCCAGACGACCAGATCGATCCAGACCGAAACAAGTGCGATTCCGACGCCGTGATGAATGTCGGCGGGCATTTCCAGATTGCGCAGTTCCTCGGCGAGGCGCACAGCCGCATATAGAGGGTCATCGGTCGCCGGTTCAGTCGGTCGCCGCCACACAAGCGTGTCTGTCATGTCTCCTGCCGTCCGCTTCCAGCGCAGTCGAAGCAATCACTCCGCGTTCTTGGAGCACGCCGACCATCGATGATCTGAGCGCCGTAAGCGGCGCTCACCCGCGCATATCGCCACCCCTTGCCCCGGCAGGCCGAGCAGCAGCCCTGCCCGCTGGTCTCTCGTGAGCCCGTCGTGTCCACTCCTTTTCCTCCGTCGCAATGGACGTTTTCTCGGTCAGTAGAGACACTAGGAAAAGGTGGCCGTTGCGCCCCGGAAAAGAATTCCGGGGTCCCCGAGGTACTCATGCGAGGCTGATCGGTATGCGAGGTATGACGGATCACCTGACCATCGGGGAACGCGTAGCGTGGTACCGCCGACGGCGGGGAATGTCACAAGAAGTCCTGGCCGGGCTCGTCGGTCGCACGGTCGATTGGCTCAGCAAGATAGAAAACGACCGGATCGAGCTTGACCGTCTGTCGGTGATCAAGTCCCTCGCGGTCGCTCTGGACGTCGCACTCGGCGACCTTCTCGCTGAGCCGTCCCTACTCGACTGGAGCCCCGACAGCGGAGACCGCACCGTCCCGGCACTGCGTGCAGCGATCACCGACTATCGCCAGCTCACTCCGCTCGCCGCTCTCGCCCAGGCCCACGAACCACCCAGCCTCTGCGAACTGCGCAGCGAGATCGCCGATGTTTGGCATGCCTACCAAGCATCCCGGTACGGCCTCGTGGTCCGCCGCCTGCCGGCACTTCTCACCGAGGCCCACCACGCCGCCAGCGCCTACCAAGGTGATCAGTACATCCAGGCCCTCAGCCTGCTCGGCCAGGCGTACCACGCAGCCACCAGCATCCTCGTCAAGATCGGAGAGAACGACCTCGCCTGGATCGCCGCGGAACGGGGCCTGACCTACGCGCAGAACTCCGGGGATCAGATCGTTGTCGCCTCACTACTGCGATCCGTCACCCACGCCCTGCTCTCCAACGGCCGCTACGACGCCGCATCACAACTGACGAGCGACGCCGCCGGACTTCTCCAAGCAGACCTCCCCCAGGGCAGCCCCGAACTCCTATCGGTACACGGCACGCTCTTCCTCGCAGGATCGATGGCCGCAGCCCGAGCCGATGACCGCGCCACCACCCGCGCCTTCCTCGCCGAAGCCGCGGAATCGGCCCGCCGACTGGGAGGCGACGCCAACCACGTCTGGACCGCGTTCGGCCCCACCAACGTGGCCATACACCAGGTGGCCACCGCCATCGAACTGGGAGACATTCAAGTCGCCATCGACATCGGCCCCGGCCTGGACACCAGCGCCCTGCCGATCGAGCGTCGAGCCCGCCATGGAATCGCCGTCGCCCAGGCGTTCAGCCTGTGGAACCGCACCGACGAGGCATTGGACGCCCTCCTTCAGGCTGAACACCTCGCTCCCGAGCAGATCCGTCACCATTACCTCAGCCGCCAACTCGTCCTGAACTGGATTCGTCGTCAGAAGGGCAAGCCCAGCCACCGGCTCACCGATCTCGCTCGTCGCCTGCGCGTCACCTGAGCGACCTTCACACCGGGCGGACTTCCCGTACCGTAGGGATCATGACCGGACAAGAGACCCCGCCCATGGCTACCCCCCGCGCCGCAGCCGGGGCACTCTTCTTCGACGACCACGGCCGCCTGTTGCTGGTCCGCCCCCATTACAAGGACTACCGCGACATCCCCGGCGGCTACATTGAGCCCGGCGAGACCCCGTTCCAAGCGTGCGTACGCGAAGTCCAAGAGGAACTCGGCATCCAACCGCCGATCGGCGACCTCCTCGTGGTCGACTGGGCACCCCACCCCGAAGAAGGCGACAAGGTCCTGTTCCTCTTCGACGGCGGAACCCTCAGCCCGAGCATGCGCGACAGCATCCGACTCGGTGCCGACGAACTAGCTGGCTATGACTTCCACCCCGTCGAAGAACTGCCTGGTCTCTTGATCGAACGACTCGCCAACCGAGTCCTGGCCGCCGTCACCGCTCGCACCATCGGCCGCCCGTTGTATCTGGAGCACGGCCAGCAGTTGCCGAAGTAATCAATGCCACCCTGTTTGAGGTGAGCTCCCCGCAGAGGGTCTTCGGGACTCACCTCCATCCCGATGTCTCGTCTACGGGGTTTCACACATCCGATTCATCGATCCACTCCACGAGAGCAACGAGGTTCTCGCGGGCGGGAATGAACGCCGTCTCCAACAGGGCCATCTCGCGGGCGATGGCGACCGCCTGCGGCCAGGGTGTATGAGGGTCGAACTCCCGGCTTAGGGTTTCGTGGTGAGTCCCGTAAGTGCCGGTGTCGGTAACGGTCCACAGCGAGAAGTACAGGACCACCTGGTTGTGCTCAGCAAGGTCGTTGATGACCGCGTCCAGCCGTGCCGCCGACCACATCGCGTCCCAGGGGCCTGTCGATACCTGCAAGGAAGCGGTCAACGGTGGTAACACCTGCCGCCGTGCACCCAGCACGGTCAACGCACGACGAAGGGCTACCGGCTCAGTGAAGTCCGGTGGTGTACCCGTGGCTCGAAGCCGCCGGTAAGCCGCTCGCAGCGCGGGTACCGCCGCCTCGATGCCCATTCGTGCCAGCGCGTCTGCCGACCACTCGCGCACCGTCTCGTGCTCGCTGTCGAGTAGGCCGATCAGGACCGGTGCGCTACCGGCATCACCGAGGTGTTCAAAGATCTCGATGGCGCAGAGCTGGCCATAACGACGCATGCGAGGGACCGCGGCCGCCAACGGCCCAGCAACGCCAGGCCCGATCGCCATCAACTCCTGCATCGCACCCTCTGCGATGTCGTCTGAGTCGTCGTCAAGCAGCTCGACAAGCCGCGCGATGTCCTCCGTCACAGCCGTCCAGTCTGCCGGGCTAGCTGGTGCCAGAAGTACACCACCCTGACATTGCCGAATTGTTCTTATGAGGTATCAAGGGGCGGCGGCGCTGCGCGCCGTCGCCCGGCCCTGCGCCTGCGGCGCACGCCGGGCATGCGGCCTGGAGGCCGGTCCCGACGTGCGGGCAGGACTCCGGGCCGTCGCCGCACGCGCGCCGCGCCGTACCTACGTCCCCGCCGGCCTTTGGTTGCACCGCCGCCCAGATGCAGCCCGACGATCGCCTCATCGTGGCTGAGGTCTGCCATGGTCGGGGGCGATCGAAGATCCAGGGTTCGTTCCTCACCCTGGCTCACCGAGGAACGAGGTTGAGCTCCGTTGCATCGAGAAGCAGGAGGTTCCGGCGAAGGTAGTCCGAACCGCGTGTGGCTCGGATAATGAGATCATGGAGTCCGCTGAGGAGTGGGATCGGCGCTTGGGATGGACGTTCGAGTTGATCTCGGAGGATCCCGTTCGGCGTAAGTGGGCGCTCAGGCTGGTGAGGGTTATTCAAGATCGCTACGGCGAGGAGTTGCATGCCTTCAACGAGGTCTGGCGAGATGAGGAGTGGTCGGCCGCCGATCAGGAAGTAGGCCGATCCATCGCGGAGCCACAAAGAACGCTGCTGGACGCTCTGGGGGAATTCATTCCCGCTGGATCCTACGCCGATTGGGCCGGGCTTAAGTATCTTCTGCTCTATTTGGAGTGGGAGTCCCGGTATCCGGACGAATGGATGGCCTCCGCTAAGAGCTGGGGATTAAAGCACGGCAAGTTGCATGATCTGGCCAGGGCTGTGCCGTATCTGACGGCTGAGGTGATCGATCAGCTGGTTGACTTGATTTGCCTTGCCGTACGGCGTGAGCACCGTTGTGAAGATGCGGGATATGCCGTACTGGCCAGGGCGGCTGGCGGATTGCGGTTACGTCGTCTCCTGCTTGAGATCGCCGATGACCCTGATGAGGGTTTCCGCTTACGGGCCCGGTACCTCCTGTGGTTGTTAGACCACCCTGAGGCGCCCAAGCCCAAAGTAAGCCAATGGAAGGCGTGGTTGAGAAGTCAGGAAGCCAAGCCGGTGTTCGAAAGAGCCGAACCTGTCGCCTGAGCACGACGAGGAAACAGAGGCCCCCTGTCCCCTCGCGTGCCCGTTGCGTGCCCGTCAGGAGGGTGACCAAGGGGGACTCACGGAGAATCACGGTCACTCGACCCGCTTCCCCGCAGGTCAGCATCCTCCCAGCTCAGCGACCAGGCGTGATAGAGACTTCCCAAGCTGACAGCGCGGGTTCGATCCCCGTCACTCGCTCTACACGGGAAATCCCAGGTCAACCGATGGATTAGGGCTTTCGGGCCAACGAATGACGGTACCGAACAGTCCTGGTGACGGCGTTGACAGGCATCCTCTTCAGGCGCCCGAGGCGCCATCAGGTTCGGGGCACCTCAGTGCGAGCAGGACGCCCGCGAGATGTTCACGCGCAGCGCGTCAACGAGCTTGGAGGGCCGAGTAAGCAGATCACTCGATCTCATCCTTCACGGCGTAAAGGTAGATCATACGGCCTTTGCTGGACCCCTCAGTCCTCCTCGACCAGCTGATCAACTGCCACGATAAGCGCATCCGTCAGTTCCTGATGCCACCGCCGTTCCATGCTGCGAGATGGGCTGCACAGAACCGTGCTCTTGGCCTCGCCCAAGGCCGAAGGGCCGGCACCCAGCAATTCCCGCGTGACCAGTATCGAATCAATCACGGACACCCGCCGGTCGCTCAACAGCTCCTGGACGGCCGCCATCCCAGCCTCGGCGTGAAGCAGCGGTCGACACTCCTCAACGAGAGCCGAGATCCGTGCAGCGCGATCCGGGTCAAGCCCCTGAAGCCCCATCACCCTCGTTCTCTCCTAACAAGTGAGGCCAAAATACCCTGCCGAAACCAAGCTCCAAGGCCGCGTCGTGGGGCAACTCAGACAGCCAGGCGGGCCATTCAAGGCTTGTCGAAGCCACCCATATCTTGCAGGTCAGTTCTTGATCACGTGCCAGAACGGGCGGGGAACCGCAGTCATTCACGGGGACTCACGGTTACTCGACCCGCTCTGACCTGCACCCCCGTTTTCCCAGCTCAGGGCAGCAAGGTCAGTAGATGATTCCCAAGCTGATAGTGCTCTGGCTATACAGCCACGAGTACAGCCAAGGGGGTGAACGACGGCGGAACTCAGCGGACGTCCACGGACACCGCATCCCCAGGCCAGAGCCCCAGACCTCGACCGAATCGACTTCTTTTAATCCGTAGGCTCACGAGTCGAATCTGAGCCTTGTCGCCTTCACGACATCACCCCCAGGAGCCTGGCGGGTCAACGGTGAGATCTTCAGGCCGCAGGAGCGAGGCCGGCTCGCCATCGACGGAGTAGACCTCAAAGTACGAAAGATGGCCGTCCTCGACGAAGAGCAAGACACCGTCATCGCGCCCGCGCACGCTGGCGGAGATCAGCACTCCGTCCTTTACCAGGAGGCGAGGGCACGCGGCCCTATCCTGCCCGAAGATCCACTGTTGCACATCCACACCCACACCGTCCGGCCACAATCGCCGAAGGGACCTGAGCGCGAAGTTCGTCCACGCCAGGGAAATCTTGCATGAAAAGAGCCAGGATTACGGCTTGCTCCTCGGCTGACAGACGGCGTTCGCTGATCGACACATCGTCAAGGTATCGAACCGGGCACGTGAGATATGTGCGGGATGATCTTCTACGGTCAGCGCCAAAAGGAGGGTTCCTGCCCTGCTCAGAGCCGCCTTCTTCTCTCGGAACGTAGCCCTCTTGAAAACCGCCACGCCCTGGCGGGGCGCTCAGTTTCGGAATGATCGCCGGTACGCGACCGCGAGACTGTATGCCGCTGGGATGAGCTGGAGGGGCGAAGGCTTGCGCAGATGCGCCGGCCGCGGAAATCCTGCG
>NZ_JBFAAE010000066.1:0-51350 GCF_040639575.1 Streptosporangium sp. NPDC023825
GGGTGTAGATGCCGGTCTCGATCCACTGGAAGGGCCAGAAGCGTTCCAGGGGCTGGTAGGTCGCCTGCTGCCGGTAACCGAGCCGGTTGATCTCGGCTACGCACCCCCCTGCGGGGAGTCCCTGCGGTGAGCAGGGGCCCGATGTCGTGGAGACGGGGACGGCCCGCACGATCGTCGACGACGGTCCCGAGCCTCCGTCTCCGCTGGAGATCGTACGTCTGGAAGGATCGACCAGTTCGCTGGACAGGACCCATGCGCCCGCGTGGCCGGGAACGGCCGACGTCCTCAGGAAGATGTGCAGGGATCCGCCTTGCGGCGCGCCGAGGCCGTCGATGTTCTCCCGGCCGAGCTCGAAGGTCCCGGTGACCGGGGGCATCAGGTGGGGCCGGACGAGCAGCGGCATGGCGATCTGGACCGTGACGAAGACGGCCAGGGTGAGGGCCATGGCGGCCAGGGTGCGGCGCGCCAGCATGCCCACGGTCACCCCGAGGACGAAGGCGAAGGCCGCGTACCCCATCGGGGCGATGCCGCGCGCGCCGAACACCACGGGAGCCATCTGCGCCATTTCCGGAACGGCCGACCTGTCCAGGGGAGCGGACCACCAGGTCACCGCGAGGCCGCACACGCCGGCGGCGGCCACGGCCGCCAGGCCGGTGAGCCCGAGCTTGACCGCCAGCCAGCGGCCGCGGGTGACGCTCTGGTTCCACACCAGCAGGTGCGTGCCCGCCTCCAGCTCGCGGGTGATCAGCGGTGCCCCCCAGAAGAGCCCGACCAGCGCCGGCAGGAGCAACACGACGAGGGTGAGGGCCAGGAAGAGGAGGTCGTACTCGCCGAAGAACCGGTCGAAGAAGTCGAGGCAGGTGTTGTCCGGGGCGCAGCCGACGATCCCCGCGGAGTAGTCGGAGGCCAGCTTCGGGCCGGTCAGGGCCAGGGTGGCGGTGAGAACCACGAGGACGGCGGCCATCATCGCGGCCGAGCCGCGGAACTGGCGCCAGGTCAGCCAGATCATCGCCGCACCTCCGCGGCGGCCCGCCGGTTCTCCGTGGGGTGCTTGTCCATGTAGGCCAGCACGAGGTCCTCCAGGCTGAGCCGGCTGACCGTCCAGGCGGGGTCGTGGATCGGGGCATCGGTGCGGACCACGTACGTGCTCTGCCGGTCGGTGTGGCCGGCGGAGACGACGTGCCAGTCGGCGGGGAGGCGGTCGGGGTCGCGGCGCGGGCCGGTGAGCCGGTGATGGGCGGCCAGTAACCGGTCGACCTCACCGGCCATCTGGACGCGGGAGTCGACCAGCACGATCACGTAGTCGCAGGTCCGTTCCAGGTCGGAGACCAGGTGAGAGGAGAGCAGCACGCTCAACCTGTGCTCGACGGCGGCCTCCATCAGCCCCTGCATGAACTCGCGGCGGGCCAGCGGGTCCAGCGAGGCGACCGGCTCGTCCAGGATCAGCAGTTCGGGTCGCTTGGCCAGGCCGAGGGTGAGGGCGAGCTGGGCGCGCTGGCCGCCGGACAGCCTGCCCGCCCGCTGGGTGGGGACGAGGCCGAGCCGCGCGATGCGCTCACCTGCCGTGGCGGCGTCCCAGCGGGGGTTGAGCCGGGCACCCAGCCGCAGGTGTTCGGCGACGGTCAGTCCCGCGTAGACGGGGGTGTCCTGGGCGACGAAGCCGACCCTGGCCAGCTGCGCGGGCGTGCCCCCGGGCCGCCCGCCCAGCACGGTGATGCCGCCCGCCGTCGGTTCGAGCTGGCCGCTGGCCAGCTTCAGCAGTGTGGTCTTGCCGGCTCCGTTGGGGCCCACCAGCCCCACGACGTGGCCCGCCGGGATGTCGACGGTGCACTCGCGCAGCGCCCAGCGCCTGCCGTACCGCCTGCCCAGTCCCTGGGCCTCTAAGACAGCGGTCACGCTATTTCCTCCTGAAGGATGGTCCGAAAGGTGATCATGAACAGCGTCTCGATGCTTGGTCGAGGTCGCGATCGAGGTCGAGGTCGGGGGCGGGGTCGCGATCGTGATCGAGGTCGTGATTGAGGTCGCGGCTCCGGAGCGGTGTGATGGCGGGAACGAAACTAGGCACTGCCCTTGCCGGTGCGCGTCGGCCGTCCTGCCGAGATCGCGTACCTCCCGAGAACGAGGGGTCGCCAGGTCATCCCTGCGATGTACTCCCCGAGACCGTGAGCCCTCGTCACCACGGCCGATGCGAGACGGAGGGGCAGACGTGACAATGTGCCGGTGGACACCGGTGAACGACCGCCGTGGTGGCGGCATGTGCTCGATCTGGACAGCGGGCCGGACGAGGACTACCTGGACCGGCGCGGCGTCCGGGACGCGCCGGGGCCGGGGAGCGACGGACCCCCGAGGCCGTCTCGCGGAGCACTCGCCGTCGACGTGGCGATCGCGCTCGTCCTGACGGTCATCGCGGTGACCGTGTCGGTGAGGTATCCGGTGACCGGCCCTGTCACGGATCGGCCCGAAGTGATCGAGTACTTGCGGCTCCGGCCCACCGACTCGTCTCTACCGTCGATGCCTGACCTCCCGGACATGCCTGATCTCCCAGACACGCCCGATATGCCCGATATGCCGGATAAGCCAGAAATGCATGATCTACCGGAGATGCCTGGCTCCCCGGCGGTGCCTGATTCCTCGCTCGGCCATCCACCACCTTCTGGCGTCCTGCTGTCCAACGGCCCGTTCCCACCCTCTGGCAACCCGGTCGGCAACATGCCGGCCCGGCCCTTGCCCGACAGTCCGTCCCCGTTCCTCGTGGCACTGACGACGTTGCCGCTGGCGGTGCGGCGCCGGTACCCGCTCATCACCTTCTGGGTGGTGCTGCTGGCGGCGCGGGCCACACACGAGGATGCGACCTGGATCACCGTGCTGGCCTGCGCCGTCGCCGCGTACGGTGCCGTCGTCCACAGCCGTCACCGAATCCTGGCGATGGGGGGTCTCGTGTGCGCGGCCGGGCTCGCCGGCGCCGGGTTCGGGAACATCACGCCTGCGCTGCCGGGCTGGATGGGGCCGTTCGTCGTCCTGCTGAGCGTCGGTGTCTTCGGAAGCTTCGTCCGTTTCTGGCGGCGGCAGCTGGGAGCCAGCCGGCATCGGCTCGCCGAGCTGCAGGAGGCGCAGGAGAACGCCATGCGCAGGGCCGTCGCCGAGGAGCGCTCCCGAATCGCCGCCGAGCTTCACGATGTGGTGACCCACAATGTCAGCGTGATGGTGATCCAGGCCGGCGCGGCCCGCAAGGTCATGGACGTGGAGCCGGAGCAGTCGAAGCAGGCCCTGCTCGCGATCGAGTCCGGCGGCCGGGCCGCCATGGCCGAACTGCGCAACGTCATGGGCCTGCTCGCCGGTCCGGGCGGCGAGCGCCTCGACGGGCCCTCCGACGGGCTCGAACCCCAACCGGGGCTCGACCAGCTCGACGCCCTGGTGGAACGGGTCCGCGCCGCCGGTGTGCCGGTGAGCGTCGAGGTGTCGCCGCCCGGGCCGCTGCCTCCCGGGGTCGACCTCGCCGCCTACCGCGTCGTGCAGGAGGCCCTCACCAACACGATCAAGCACGCGGCCGGGGCCGCCGCGTTCGTGACGATCGGTCACGACGGCGACCGGCTGGAGATCGAGGTGACCGACACCGGCGGGACACGGAGCGCCGGGCCGCGGACCGGCGACGGCAGGGGGCTGATCGGGTTGCGCGAGCGGCTCGCCGTCTACGGCGGGACCCTGGACGCCGGGCAGACGGCCGGAGGCGGATTTCGGATCAAGGCCCGCGTCCCGTGGAGGACCGCATGACCGAGCGGTTGCGTGCCGTCATCGCCGACGACCAGGCACTGGTACGCACGGGATTCCGCATGATCCTCGCCGCCGACGGCATCGAGGTGGCGGCGGAGGCCGCCAACGGGGAGGAAGCCGTCGCCGCGGTCCGCCGTACCAGGCCCGACGTCGTGCTCATGGACATCCGGATGCCGCGGATGGACGGCCTCGAAGCCACCCGGCGGATCCTCGCCGGTGGCGCCGAGGACACCCGCGTGCTGATTCTGACCACCTACGACCTCGACCACTACGTGTACGCGGCGCTCGCCGCGGGGGCGAGCGGGTTCCTGCTCAAGGACGTCACCCCCGAACACCTGGTGGCCGCGGTACGCCTGGTGCGCTCCGGTGACGCCCTGCTCGCGCCCACCATCACCCGCCGCCTGGTCGAACGTTTCGCCCGCCGCGACAACGTGAGGCCCACCCTCCACCGTGACCTGTCCCGGCTGACGCCTCGGGAACTGGACGTGTTGCGCCTGCTCGCCACCGGCCTGAGCAACACCGAGCTCGCCGACCGGCTGAACCTCAGCGTGGCCACGGTGAAGACCCACGTCGCGCGCATCCTGTCCAAGCTCGGTCTGCGTGACCGTGTCCAGGCCGTGGTGGTCGCCTACGAGACCGGCCTGATCTCCCCAGGCGGCACCGGCTGACGGACGACGCCTCCCGAGGCGTGAGCGATCGTCAGATTTCGGAACGGTGCCGGGGGGCGGTTCGTTACAGGGAGACCGGGCGTCCGGCCGGCGTGGCAGAGCGTGCCGACAGGCGCGCGGAGTCTCGGCAGGGTGACGGGGGAGGGCGCGGTCATCGCTTCGGAGGCGGTCATCGCCCCGGTTGGGATGACCTTTCGCCAATCTCACGGCGGGAGACGAATGTGCGGAGTTCTCGTTCCGGAAAGGTTGCTCGATGCGTGCTACCACGGACGCCGACGTGCGGCGGGTGTTCGATCGGATGGCGGACCGGTACGACGACCAGATGCGGGTCTGGGAGCGGCGCCTGTTCCCGGGGAGCCGGGAGTGGGCCGTCGGGCAGGCGCGCGGCCGCACCGTGGAGATCGCGGTCGGCACCGGGCTCAACCTGCCGCTGTACGGCGCCGACGTCGAGGTGGTCGGGATCGAGCTGTCCGAGCGCATGCTGGAACTGGCGCGGCGGCGGGTGGCGCGGGACGGTCTCGACGAGCGGGTGGAGCTGAGACAGGGCGACGTGCAGCGCCTGGAGCTGCCCGACGGCCTCGCGGACACCGTGCTCTCCACGTTCACGATGTGCACCATCCCCGACCCGGCGGCCGCGGCGCGCGAGGCCTACCGCGTGCTCAAGCCGGGTGGACGGTTCGTGCTGGCCGAGCACGGGCCGTCGAGCAACCCGATCGTCCGGGCCGGGATGCGGCTGGTGGAACCGATGTTCGTGCGGTTCGCGGCCGACTACCTCACCCGCGATCCCCGGCCGTTCCTGGAACAGGCCGGTTTCCGGATCGAGTCGGTGTCCCGCATGACGCGCGGTGTCAGCTTCCGGGTGCTGGCCGTCCGGCCGTGACCTGCCGCCCGTCCGCGGGCCGGGCCGTACATCCGGAACGGCACGCCGGCTGCTCGCGGTCCGTTCCGGGCGCGGGTTCCTTGATCTTGTGGACGTTGCCGGCCGACGCGCGTGGCAGGGCCGTTCTGGAGAGCCCGTGGCCGACACATCTGCGTCCCGTCGTCGCGGCCGGGCTCCGGCGCGCGGAGGTGCCGCCTCCCTGACCGTCGAGCAGATCTGGGAGCTCTGCGACGACCCGGTCCGCGCCCACGGTGATCTGCTCCCCGAACTCCTCAGGCCTGGACGACCTCGATCCCGGCGTCCTCGAAGCGCCGGACCGTCACGGCGGGGGCGTCGCCGTCGGTGACGAGGACGTCGATGTCGTCGCAGGGGCAGATCCTGGCGAACGCCCGCATGCCGAGTTTGGAGGAGTCGGCCACGACGACCACCCGCTGGGCGCGGGAGGCCATCAGCCGGTTGATCCCGGCCTCGCCCTCGTGGTGGGCGAAGGCGCCCAGCTCGGGGTCGAGCGCGTCCACGCCGAGGATCGCGATGTCGAGCGAGACCTCCCGCAGCACGCCGTCCGCGAGCGGCCCGATCAGCTCGTACGACGCGGGCATGGCCACGCCCCCGACGACCACCAGCTTGACGTGCCTGCGCACGACGAGCTCGTTGGCGATGTTGAGCGCGTTGGTGACCAGGGTGAGGCTCGGCTCGCCGCCCTGCGGGTGCAGGTCGGCGCTCGTCGCCAGGGAACGGGCGACCTCGGTGGTCGTGGTGCCGCCGTTCAGCCCGACGACGGTGCCCGCCGACACCAGCGCCGCCGCGGCCGTGGCGATCCGGTGCTTCTCCGGCGCGTGCCGCGCCGCCTTGTACTGCAGCGGCAGGTCGTAGGAGATCGCGTTGACGACCGCGCCGCCGCGGGTCCTGGTCAGCATCTGCTGGCGGTCGAGGTGGTCGAGGTCGCGGCGGACGGTGGCCGCCGACACCCCCAGCTCACCGGCCACGGCGTCCACCTCGACCTTGCCGTCCCTCGCCAGGATCGCGAGCAGCGCGTTCCACCGGTCGTGGCTCGTCATGAGAGCTTCCTCCTCGCGGTCCCCGTGCGTCCCCCGCACGCCTCTGGCCGTTCTCGGTCGTCGTGGGCCGTCCAGCGAGCCCCTGGCCGTTCCGGCGAGGTCGCGGCCGTCGCCGGCCGTTCCCGCCGTCCCGCCTGTTCCCGTCTGTCCCTGCCTGTTTCCGCCTGTGGCGCTCCGCGAAGCGTATCGAGCGTTGAAACAATTACTCTTGCTCATAGATGCTCAAATATGGCATGTTTCAAGCATAAATAAGCATCGACGAGGGAGGCGCACGTGACGTACGTCCTGCGGGAGATCGCCAGCCAGCCCGCGTGCTGGAGGCAGGCGCTGGATCTCGGCGCGGCGAACCCGGCGGGCCTGCCGGAGGCGGGTGAGCGCGTCGCCGTGATCGGCTGCGGCACCTCGTACTACATGGCACAGGCCTACGCGGTCCTGCGCGAGCGGTCGGGGCAGGGGGAGACCGACGCGTTCCCCGCCTCCGAGCTGCCCGCGCGCCGCTACGACCGGCTGGTGGCGATCACCAGATCCGGGACCACGACGGAGGTGCTGCACGCCCTCGGCGCGGCCGGCGACGTCCCGACGGTAGCCGTCACCGCAGACCCCGCGACCCCGGTGACCGGCCTGGCCGGGACGGTGATCGCGCTGGAGTTCGCCGACGAGCGGTCCGTGGTGCAGACCCGGTTCGCCACCAGCGGGCTCGCCCTGCTCCGCGCGCATCTCGGGGAGGCCCCCGCCGACCTGGCGGCCCAGGCCGAGACCGCGCTCACCGCACCGCTCCCCGAGGGGGCGCTCTCGCGGCGGCAGTTCACCTTCCTGGGCGGCGGCTGGACCAACGGCCTGGCCCAGGAGGCGGCGCTGAAGCTCAGGGAGGCCGCGCTGGCCTGGTCGGAGGCGTACCCCGCGATGGAGTACCGGCACGGGCCGATCAGCATCGCCGACGAGAACAGCCTGGTGTGGTTCTTCGGCGGGCAGGAGGAGCTGCTCGACGACGTCGCCCGTACCGGCGCCCTGACCACGGCCACCGCCCTCGACCCGCTGGCCGACCTGATCCGGGCCCAGCGGCTCGCGGTGGAGCTGGCCCGGGCGCGCGGCCTCGACCCGGACAGCCCTCGCAACCTGACCCGTTCGGTGATCCTCCAGTAGTCATGGGCGAGATCGTCACCGTCACCCTCAACGCCGCGCTGTACGTCACCTACGAGGTGGAGGCGCTGGTGCCGAACGCCACGCATCGCGTCACCGCCGTTCACCACCGCGCCGGCGGCAAGGGCGTCAACGTCGCCCGCGTCCTCGCCGACGCGGTCGCGCTGTCCGCCGCCGTGCTGTCCCCCGTCGCCGGAACCGTCGACCCCGCCGCCTACCTCGCCCTGTCCCAGGAGACGTGATGCCACTCGCCACGACAGCCTCGATCGTCGCCTCCGCCCCCGGCGGGGCGTGCGCCTTCAACGTCATCACCCTGGAGCACGCCGAGGCCGTCGTGGTCGCCGCCGGGCGGGAAGGGCTTGCGGTGATCCTCCAGATCAGCGAGAACGCCGTGCGGTTCCGCCTCGGCCGCCCGCACCCCCTCGCCGCCGCGGCGCGCGCCCTCGCGGAGGCCGCCCCGGTGCCGGTCGCCCTCCACCTCGACCACGTCACCGACGACGCGTTCCTGTACGAGGCCGCCGAGGCGGGGTTCGGCTCGGTCATGTACGACGCGTCGCGGGACCCGTACGAGACCAACCTCGCCCGGACGGAGGCCGCCGCGCGCTGGGCGCACGAGAACGGGCTGTGGCTGGAGGCCGAGCTGGGCGAGGTGGGCGGGAAGGACGGTGCGCACGCTCCCGGCGCGCGCACCGATCCCGCCGAGGCCGCCGCGTTCGTCGCCGCGACCGGCGTCGACGCCCTCGCGGTGGCGGTGGGCAGCTCCCACGCCATGACCTCGCGCAGCGCCAGGCTCGACCACGACCTGATCGCGGCGCTGCGCTCGGCGCTCCCGGCCGCCGTCCCGCTGGTCCTGCACGGCTCCTCCGGCGTGCTCGACGACGAGCTTCGCCGGGCCGTCGCCGCCGGGCTCAAGAAGATCAACATCGGGACCGCGCTGAACGTCGCGTTCACCGGGGCGCTCCGCGACTCCTTCGCCGGCGGCTCCTCAGGCGCCGACCCCCGGCCCCGCCTGGAGGCCGCGAGGGAGGCCATGGCCGCCGAGACCGCCCGCCTGCTCCGCGTCGTCTCCGGCCGGGACTAGCCTCCCGGCGCCTGCCCGGCGTGGTGGGATGCCTCGCTCGCCGCCGGCCGGGCATCGTGCCCGGTGCCGGCGGGCGTCGCGGTCGCGCCCGCCGGAGCCCGCCGGGCCCGTGTTCGATGTCTGTTCAACGTCGCCGGACGGTGTTCAGGAGCCAGCGGCGGGCCACGGCCAGCGCCAGCGGCATCGGCACCGTGCCCGCGCCGAGCCCCACGTCGACCAGCAGGTCGAACACCTCCTTGCGGCGGGCGGCGGTGTCGATCGCGGCGTCGATGAAGCCGGGGGACTGGGAGGCGAGGGCGAGCACGTCGGTGGTGCGCAGATGCCGCCCGAGGGCCTTCCCCAGCCCGCGCCGGTACGCGGGCAGCGGGTCGCCCGCCGCCTGGACGGCGGCCTCCCCGGCGAGCCGGCCGGAGACCAGCGCGTAGAAGATGCCCTCGCCCGTGAGCGGGTTGATGAGGCCGGCGGCGTCGCCGGCGAGCATCACCCGCCCGGAACCCGGCCTCGGGCGGCCGGGGGACAGGGGCAGGTGGTGGGCGCGCAGGTCACGGGCGCTCACGTGGGGAAGCAGCTCGGCGAGCCGTCCGTGCAGCACCTGGCGGCCCGGCAGCCCGGTGGCGTGCAGCCGGGGCAGCAGCATGCCGTAGCCGACGTTGGCGGTGCCGTCACCGATCGGGAACGACCACGCGTACGCGGGCCACCCGTCCCGCTGCATGAAGATGGACTGGACGTCGTCGTCGGCGGGCACGTCGGCGTAGCCGCGCACGGCGATCGCGGTGTGCCTCTCGGGGGAGGGGGAGACGCCGATGAGACGCCGCACGGTCGAGTTGGCCCCGTCCGCGGCGACGACGGCGCGGGCGGTGAAGACGCCGTCGAGAACCACGTGATCGCCGAGGGTGGCGAGCGCGCGGACCTGGTGGCGGCGGACCTCGACGCCCCGGGCGCGGGCGGCGTCGACGAGGCGGGCGTCGAAGACCCTGCGGGGGACGACGTGGTTGGGCCGGGCGGAGGTGGCCGAGACACGCGCGCCACCGGGGGAGACCACCGCCAGGCGCTGCGTCGGCCGGTAGTCGGCGATGAGGTCGGGGACGCCCAGCAGGGCGAGCTCGTCGCGCCCGTGGGCGGCGATGCCGTCGCCGCAGGCCTTGTCGCGCGGGAAGTCGGCCCTGTCGAGCAGCAGGACCCGCGCCTCGGGCCTGAGCTGTCTCGCACGCAGGGCCGCGGCCGCCCCCGCGGGCCCGCCGCCGACGACCACCAGATCCCACACGCCATCCACCCCGGTGAGCCTTCCCCCGTAGGTCCGGGGGAACCGCCGCCGCGGCCGATCTCACGAATGGCGCGCGTGCCGGGCCGGACGGGGAGACCGCCGGGGGCCGTCAGCTCGGGTCGGGTTCGTACAGTTCCGCGAGCGGCGACAGCTCGTCGGCGGGCACGGACAGGCACACGGTCTCACCGCCGAGCGTGGCGATCTGGGACCAGGTGGCGAACCGGCTGTGCCGGTGCAACCTGCGGATCACCTTGCTGACCAGCCAGGGGGCCCGGCCACCGGGTCCGCGCTCGTAGCCGAACAGCCGGCCCGTGTGGCGGGGCGCCACGATCAGCCCGTCGAGCCGGAAGGCGTTCCGCACCTCCCCGAGCAGCGGGCCGTCCTGGCTGAACCGCACGTCGGCGACCTGGCCCACCCGGCGTCCGGCGGAGTCGGCGACGGGGAGGCCGATGAGCCCGCTGATCCTGGGCGGACGGCCGTCGTCGTCACCGTGCCTGTCGTTGTAGCCGCCGCCTTCCTCCTCGTCCTCGTCACCGTTCCCGCCGCCGCTGCCGGGGAGTTTGGCGATGAGGTTCTCCCTGGTCCACCGTTCCAGGGCGGGCTCGGCCTGCCGGCCCGCGACCGTGACGGCGCTGCCGATCTCGGTCACCAGGACCATCGGGACGCGCCGGGGCGCGGGGTGCTCCTCCGGCCTCAGCAGCCTGGTCGCCGCGACCATCAGGCGCCCGATGACTCCCCCGATCCGCGGACCCAGGGCGAGGGGCCCGTACAGGATCGCGGCCAGGTGGGGGCGGCCCTCGGGGTCGTGTCCGAGCTCCAGGTCGTCGACCTTGCACAGCAGCCGGCCGTCGCCCTCCCCGACCACCTGACGGTCCAGCAGGTGCAGCTGGGCGTGGATCCGCCTGGCCCCGGTCATCGGCCCGCTCCTGTCATCCCCGCCGGCCCGCTCATCGCCCCACCCCTCGTCCCGGTCACTGGCCCGCCTTCGTCGCGATCATCAGCGGGATCGCGGCCACCGCGACCACGACGAGCAGCACCATGTACGCCGTCCCCAGCGTGTTGGAGAAGCGGCCGTTGACCCGGTCGCCCATGTAGTCGGGATCGTTGGAGATCATCAGGACAGGCAGGTAGGTGAGCGGGAGCGCGGCGGCGGCGAAGACGAGCGAGTACTCCGTCACCTTGATCGGGTCGATGGTCGTCAGGATCAGCGCGGTGGCGACGATCACCACGGCCAGGACGATCGCGTGGAACCGGGCCGCGTCCCTGGGACGGACGAACTTGCCCCACTGCCAGCCGAAGTACTGGCTGATGGTGTAGCCCGACGACAGCGCGGTCTCCAGGGTCGCCCCGAACGTGGCCGCGAACACCCCGAAGATCACCGCTGCCAGTCCCACCTGCCCCAGGCCGATGCCCGCCGGGAGGAGCATCTGCCCGAGCGTGTCCACCTGGGCGTGCACCGGGAGGAAAACGGTCGCCGCGCAGGCGGCGATGGCCAGCGACAGGAACCCGCCGAGCGGGAAGCCGACGAAGACGTTGGCTCGTTCGGTCACCAGGTCCCGGCGCGTCCAGCGCTCCTCGACCCCGCCCGAGGAGAAGAAGAACACCTCGTAGGGCGTCATCGCGCCGCCGAGCAGAGCGATCGCGTAGTACCAGTAGGTGGGCAGGCCCTCGTCGGGCGGCGGCCGGGTGAGCTGGGCGCCCAGCTCACCCCAGTCGGGCCCCAGCTGCCACAGCGCCACCGCGAAAGCCACCAGCGCCAGCCCGGCCAGCCCGAAGACCCGCTCCATCGTCTCGAATTTCACCCGCCACATCACCAGCCACGCGACGAGCGCGACACCCGGTACCCACAGCAGGTAGTTGATCCCCGTCGCCAGCTCCAGCGCCAGCGCGGCGCCGCCGATCTCGGCGGCCAGGGTGAGGACGTTGATGAAGAACGACGCCCCCAGGTTGGCCAGACCGGCCCGCGGCCCCAACCGTTCCCTGACCAGGTCGAAGACGGGCCGTCCCGAGACCGCGGCGATCCGCCCGGACATCTCGGCGAACAGGCAGATGCCCACCACCCCGACGATCACCACCCAGGCCAGCGACATCCCGAACCTGGCTCCGACCAGGGCGTTGGCCACCAGATCCCCGATATCGACGAACCCGCCGAAGGCGGTGAGGATGCCCAGGGTCACGGCGAACAGCTTCTTCACCGATGTGCCTCCCCGAACCTCCGCAGCTCCGCCGCCAGCTTCTCCAGCTCACGTACGGCCCGCGCGGGGTCCTCGAGACCGTCCCGCCTGACCTGTACGAGCAGGTCGCTCACCTGCTCCTCGGCCCGTGCGGTCAGGTCCAGCACCTCGGCCTGGACCCGGTCGGCGGCGTCGGTCGGCGGCTGCACCCCGCCGAACTGCGCGTCGAGACCGCCCGTCTCCTCCGCGGCCTCGGTCAGCACCGTCTTCAGGTACGGGGTGGTCAGCCTGGCCTCGTTCGCGACGGCCAGGCGGACGATCTCCAGGCTGGAGGCGGCGGCCTCGGCGGTCGCCGCGGCCTTCAGGAAATAGTCGTGGTCGTCCCAGGCCGGGCTGACACATCCCGCCAGCAGCACCGCCAGCATTCCGAGACTCCCGAGAGCGGTGATCCGCCTCATCGGCCCGGTCGCAGCAGGAAGTAGGCCAGCACGCCCAGCAGGCCGAGCAGTTGTGCCCATGCCATGAGCAGCACGAGCCCCTCATCGATCATGTAAGGCCTGCTACCCGGCGGTGCCCGTCGTATTCCCGGCTCCGCTGTGACCCACCCCTGGACGAGGGCGGGCACAGGGGAGCCGGGGCGGGCGGGGGCGGCGGCTAGAGGTCTCTCAGAGCGGGGAGCAGCTCCTTCTCCGACCAGTCGAAGAACGCGTCCTGGTGCTCGTGGCCGATCTGGACCAGGGCGACGTGGGTGAAACCGGCGTCGGTGTAGGCACGTACCGCCTCCACCACGGCGTCCACGTCGGAGCCGCACGGCACCTTCGCCGCGACGTCCTCGGGCCGCACGGTCTCGGCGGCGGCGGCGAAGTTGACGGGCCCGGGAAGCTCGGCCATGACCTTCCACCCCGACACCGACCAGCGCCACAGCCGGTGCGCCCGCTCCCTGGCGGCCTCCGCGTCGGGGTCGTAGCAGATGGCGAGCTGGCCGTAGACGGGCTTGCCCGCGCCGCCCTCCCCGGAGAACATGCGTACCAGGTCCGCGTCGGGGTCGACGGCGACCAGCGCGTCGCCGTGCTCGGCGGCGATCCTCCCCGACTGGCCGCCGGAGGCGGCGATCGCCAGCGGGACGGGCCGGTCGGGCAGGTCGAACAGCTTGGCCGAGTCGACGTCGAAGAACTCGCCGCGGTAGGTGACGTACCCGCCCTCGAACAGCTCCCTGATGATCTGCAGGGCCTCGCGGAACATCCCGTGCCGGGTGTCGGCCGAAGGCCAGCCCTGGCCTGTCACGTGTTCGTTGAGGTTCTCCCCCGCGCCCAGGCCCAGCGTGAAGCGGCCCTCGCTCAGCACGCCCATGGTCGCCGCCTTCTGCGCCACCACCGCGGGGTGGTAGCGCATGATCGGGCAGGTCACGTACGTCATCAGGGGCAGGTTCCGGGTGGCCTGCGCCGCCGCGCCGAGCACCGACCAGGCGTACGGGGAGTGGCCCATCTCCTCCAGCCACGGGAAGTAGTGGTCGGAGATGACCGCGTAGTCGAAGCCGACCTGCTCGGCGGTGGTGACGTCCTTGACCAGCTGCCTGGCGGGCGTCTGCTCGCACATCATCGTGTAACCGATCTTTGCCATACCCCGCCCCTTACCCGGCTCCCCGGAAGCATCGCCAAAGGAGCCGAAAATCTCGCCGTCCTTTACGAGTCGCGGTCCTTTACGAGTCGCGGTCCTTTACGAGTCGCCGGTCTTGCGCGTCGCCGTGTTCTACGAATCGCCCGCCTTGGAGGAGACCCCCGCCTTCGACGCCACATCCGCCTTCCGCGAGGCGTCCGTCTCCGGCGGATCCCCGCCCTGGCCGTGGGGGTGCTCGGGGGTGGCGTGGTTGAGCGGGATCTCCGGGCCGCGGATCAGGTCCAGCTGGACGGTCTGGCGGGGTGTCACGAGGTCCAGCAGCCAGCTTCCCGCGATGCGCGCCCGGTTGCGCGGGATGGAGAGCAGGTGGTAGCCCCGGGCGACCGTCTTGGCCACTATGCCCGACAGCGGCACGCCCAGCGGGTTCGCGGCGGCGCCGGTTCCGCCGAGGTCGACGACGAACCCCAGGTCGTGGTGCTTGTACGGCTGGAGCTCTCCGTGACCGTAGGAGGCGGCGATGTTGCGGGCGGCGCGCTTGCCCTGGCGGCTGGCGTGCTGGGCTGTCATCGCCGTGTACTCACCCGGCCGGGTGAGGTCGGGGACCGCGGCCGCGTCGCCGCAGGCGAAGATCTCCGGGTGGCCGGGCACCCTCAGGTACTCGTCGACGAGCAGGCGCCCCTTCTCGGTCGGCAGCCCCAGGGACTCCACCATCGGGTCGGGGCGCACCCCGACGCACCAGATCAGGGACCTGGTCGCCACGAACTCCCCGTCGGAGAGCTTGACCCCCTCCGCCGTCGCCTCGGCCACGCTCGTACCGGTGCGGATCTCCATGCCTCGCTCGGACAGCGTCCGGTGCGCGATCCGGGACAGGCGCTCGTCCAGCTCGGGGAGGATGCGCGGGGCGATGTCGGCGAGGATCCAGCGCACCGGCTGGTCGCGCAGCCTCGGCCGCCGGCCGCGGATGTCGCGGGTGAACAGCTGGCCCTGCGCCGCCACCTCGGTCCCGGTGTACCCGGCCCCCACGACCACGAACGTGCACCTGGCCCTGCGCTCCTCAAGGTCGTCGGACGCGTCGGCGAGCTCCACCTGGCGGATCAGGTGATCGCGCAGGTAGAGGGCCTCGGCGATGCTGCGGAAGCCGTGGGCGTACTCGGCGACGCCGGGTACGGGCAGCAGCTTGTTGACGCTGCCGACCGCGATCACCAGGCGGTCGTAGCCCAGCTCGCGGTGGTTGCCCTCGGCGTCGGTGCACTTCACGCGGCGCGTCTCGACGTCGACGGTGTCCACCGTGGCGAGCAGGTGCCGCACCCCGGGATGGTCGCCCGCCAGCGGGACCGCCACCTTGCGCGGATCGAGGATGCCCGCAGCGACCTCCGGCAGCAGCGGCAGGTAGAGAAAGTAGTCGGTCGGGTTGATCAGGACGATCTCGATCGCGCCCTTCGCGATCCGGGAAAGGGTGCGGACCGCGGTGAAACCCGCGAACCCTCCTCCGATCACGACGACTCGTTGTCGCTGGACCATGACGTCGCTCCTTTCCGTACTCCGTTTCCAGCGGCGTGCCCTGTCTGCCCCCGGGTCAAGCGCGACGGGCCGTCCCATGTTGCCCGGACGGCGCGTACGGCACGGGCCGGTCCCGTGGATGCCGGCCGGTGGGGCGAGGGTCACCAGAAGGCAGACAAGAAGGATTAATTGCCAGGTCATCGCGCGGGCAAGATGGCGGCGCGGGCGAGTGGGAGCCGCTTTCCCTGGGGATGGCGGGGGGAAGGCGGTGGGAATCGGATGCCGCGCCGGTTCGAGGGGGGTGGGTCGTGACGACCTTCGAACAGTCGCGCGAGGAGCCGCTGACCTCACCGCTGGCACCGCGCGGGAAGGCGCCGGGCTCGATCGTCGTACGCTGGCTCACGAGCACGGACCACAAGGTCATCGGCTACATGTACCTGATAACGGCGTTCGTCTTCTTCATGTTCGCCGGGCTGATGGCCATGGTCATCCGCGCCGAGCTGGCCCATCCCGGGATGCAGGTGGTGAGCCAGGAGCAGTACAACCAGATGTTCACCATGCACGGCACCCTCATGCTGCTGCTGTTCGCCACCCCGCTGTTCGCCGGGTTCGCCAACGTGGTCATGCCGCTGCAGATCGGGGCGCCCGACGTGGCCTTCCCCCGGCTCAACATGGTCAGCTTCTGGCTCTTCCTGTTCGGCGGCATCATCGCGAGCTTCGGTTTCCTCACCGACGGGGGCGCCGCCGACTTCGGCTGGACGGGATACCCGCCGCTCTCCCGCGGTTCCCACTCCCCGCAACTCGGCGGTGACCTGTGGATCATGGGTCTGGTGATGTCCGGGCTCGGCACGATTCTCGGCTCGGTCAACTTCATCACCACGATCATCTGCATGCGGGCCCCGGGGATGACGATGTTCCGCATGCCGATCTTCACCTGGAACACGCTGCTGACCGGCGTCCTGGTGCTCATGGCCTTCCCCGTGCTGGCCGCAGCGTTGCTCGCCCTGGAGGCCGACCGCCGGTTCGGCGCCCACGTCTTCGACCCGAGGACCGGCGGGCCGATCCTGTGGCAGCACCTGTTCTGGTTCTTCGGCCATCCGGAGGTCTACGTCATCGCGCTGCCGTTCTTCGGCATCATCACCGAGGTCATCCCTGTCTTCAGCCGTAAGCCGATCTTCGGTTACATCGGCCTGGTCGGCGCGACCATCGCCATCGCGGGCCTGTCGATGACGGTGTGGGCACACCACATGTTCGCCACCGGCCGGGTGCTGCTGCCGTTCTTCTCCTTCATGTCTTTTTTGATCGCGATCCCGACCGGGGTGAAGTTCTTCAACTGGACCGGCACCATGTGGCGCGGGCACATAGTGCTCGCCACACCGATGCTGTTCGCGATCGGGTTCCTGGTCACGTTCCTGCTCGGCGGGCTGACCGGCGTCATCCTGGCCTCCCCGCCGCTGGACTTCCACGTGACCGACTCGTACTTCGTGGTCGCGCACTTCCACTACGTGGTCTTCGGCACCGTGGTGTTCGCGATGTTCGCGGGTTTCTACTTCTGGTGGCCCAAGATGACCGGCAAGATGCTGAACGAGAGGCTGGGCAAGTGGCACTTCTGGACGCTGTTCATCGGCTTCCACGGCACCTTCCTGGTCCAGCACTGGCTCGGCGCGCAGGGAATGCCGCGCCGCTACGCCGACTACAGCCCGCTCGACGGCTTCACCGGCCTCAACCTGATCTCCTCGGCCGGCGCGTTCCTGCTGGGCGCCTCCACGCTGCCGTTCATCTACAACCTCTGGCACACCGCCCGCCACGCTCCGCGCGTGACGGTGGACGACCCGTGGGGCTTCGGCAACTCGCTGGAGTGGGCCACCTCCTGCCCGCCGCCCCGGCACAACTTCACCTCGCTCCCGACCATCCGCTCGGAGCGACCGGCCTTCGACCTGCACCACCCGAGGACGGCGATGCAACCGCGCCAGCTCGACCCGGCGGCCAGGCTCAAGGAGGAGATCTGACCGCCCGCGCCACGCCGGCGCGGCCGGTCGTCACACCCCGGGGGCGGCCGGATGATCGTCCCGGGCCGGGCGTGGACGGCGGCGCGGATCGGGGACCGGACGACCGTCCTGGACCGGGTGCGGGCGGCGGCGCGGATCGGGGACCGGACGATCGTCCCGGGCCGGGTGCGGGCGGCGGCGCGGATCGGGGACCGGACGATCGTCCCGGGCCGGGTGCGGGCGGCGGCGGCACGGGCCGGGCGGGTCAGCCGAAGAGGCCGGTCTCGCGGCCGTCCTCGCCGGGCGGGCCCGGCTCTCCCGCCAGCAGCGTGTAGTACTCCATGCCCAGGGCGGGCTGTCCCACGTGGTCGGAGAGCGCGAAGAAGGAGCCGTCCACGCTCAGCTGCGTGCGGTGCGCGCGCAACGCGGTGATCTTGGCACCCAGATGCGCCCTCGCGTCGACCCGCGTCGTCACCTGCTCGCCGGGGACGCCGAAGCCGAACTCCTCGACGGAGCCGACCCGCTTGAACGGCCCTGTGCCCACCGCGCGCTCCAGCTCTTCCAGCGGCATGGCGGTGACGTAGAACCGGGAGGGCCGCCACGGCTCGCCCTCGCCGAAGGACGGGTCGGAGGCCTTCTCGAACGCCCGCCAGGCCACCCGGTGGGCCTGGATGTGGTCGGGATGGCCGTAGTAGCCGTTGTCGTCGTAGGTGACGACGACCTGGGCCCTGACCTCCCTGATGATCCGGACCAGCTCCGCGGCGGCCTCGTCGAGGTCGGCGCGGAAGAAGCAGTCCGGGTGGTCGTTGGACGGCGAGCCCATCATGCCGGAGTCGCGCCAGCGCCCCGGCCCGCCGAGGAAGCGGTGGTCGTCCACGCCGAGGGCCGCGCACGCCATCGCCAGCTCGCCCTCGCGGTACGGGCCCAGCCGGTCCTCCCGCCCGGCGGCGAGGTGGCCCAGCTCGGGAGGGACCACGTCACCCTCCTCGCCCAGGGTGCACGTCACCAGGCAGACGCGCGCGCCCTCGGCGACGTACCTCGCGATCGTGGCACCCGTCCCGATGGACTCGTCGTCGGGATGGGCGTGGACGAGGAGAATGCGACGGTCGTACGGCATGGCTCCGCTCCGCCCTCTCTGTTTCAGCGGTGACCGCCCCGCCGGGTTCCCGCCACCGGGCCTCCGGCGGGGGTCACCGCGCGTCGACGTAGCCGCTCGCGGCGGCCCGGATCCCGGCCTGGAACCGGCTCACCGCGCTCAGGTTCTGCAGCAGCGCGCCGATGTGGCGGCGGCAGGTGCGCACGGACATCCCCAGCCTGCGGGCGACGGCCTCGTCGGTGAAACCCTGGGCCAGCAAGGTGACGATGGCGTGCTGTATCTCGTCCGTCGCGCCCTGGTAGCCCAGGTCGGAGGCGGAGTAGGGGGTCGCGGAGTTCCACAGGTGCTCGAAGACCTCCGACAGGAACCCGACGACGGACAGGTCGCGTGCGGCGACCGCCCCCGGCGCCGCACCCGCCTCGCCCGGCCGGGACATGAAGGCGATCTCCCCATCGAAGATCACGAGATGGCTCGGCAGCTGGGGCGTGGTGCGCACGCTGGCACCGGCCGCGACGAGCTTCTTGATGTGTCCCCTGGTGGGCAGGTCGGCGCGGGCGCTGTGCTGGTAGAGCATCCGCATCCGCACCCCCCGCTCCAGCATGGCGAGGTTGCGCGTCAGCGTGTCGTCGAGGTCGGCCCAGGAGGGCGCGTTCGGCTCGACGCCCAGCATCTCGCGCTCGCACGCCTCCGCCGCCATGTGCAGCGATCCGCGCACGGCCGCGCCGTCGGGCAGCGCCTCCACCGGGTTCGCCGGTTTCCTGGTGCGCTGCACCTCGTCGTATCCGTGCATCAGGGAGTGCATCCGCGTGCGGATACCGATGATGAGGTCGCGCCGATGGTGGATCTCCGTTTCCATCGGCGATATCAGCGACGCGGCGGCGATCTCCGGGTTCACCGGCACGAGGTTGGTCAGATGTCCCGGCTCCGGCCGGAGCAGGTGCAGGCGGGTCAGCCGTTCTATCGCGTCCTCGACGGTGCGGGGGTCGAGGCCGAGCTCTTCGGCGACGTCGCGGGCCGTACCGATATGGCCCCTGTGAAGCGCCCTGAAGTAGACGGAGGCGGTGTCCTCGTCCAGGGCACGTAGTTGGTCGGATAGTCCACCCACAAGCCTTATCCCCCTTGCGGCTATTCTTGCCAGAGTGTGCCAGAAAATTGCACAACATTGCTAGATAGTTGTGAAGAACTGTATGAATCGCTTTCTTGATTGCCGCCGGGGGCCGACGGGCCGCGGCGGCCGCCGCCGGACCTCTCCCGGGGTCGCGTACGTAATCGCACGCCAGAGCGCCGGCACCATCGGGATGGCCAATTGTTGCCAACGTCCTGCGCCGTGACGCCCCCGCCAACAGGTTGACGGCGCCGCGGGCGAGAGTGTCTGATCATTCACAGCTCGCGATCGGCGTGTCCCGCCGGATCGCGACGACCACTCCCGGCCCCCCGTGGTCCCGCGGCGGCCGGGCACGACTTTCAGGATTCCGTCCCGGGAGAACGGCGGGGGCGCCGCGTGCGGCAGCCGTACCTCGCCGGACTTCTCCACGCCTCCGCCGAGATCCTTGACGGCGCGGCCGCCCGGGAGGCGGGACGGCTCACGCCGCGCCGCACGGGAACCCGGCACCGGCACCGGTGCAGGGTTCCGGTCACCGGAGATTCCCGGCCGCGGGAGCGGAGAACGACGCGTCCCGGGCGAATGCTCAAGCGGAGGTGAATGCCCGTGCCGCGACGCCTTCCCCGGAGGATCGCGACCGTCAGCGTCCTTACTTCCCCGTTCGCCCAGCCGGGCGGGGGCGACGCGGGGGGACTCAACGTCTACATCGTCGAGGTCGCCCGGCGGATGGCGGCGCTGGGCGTCGAGGTGGACATCTTCACGCGCGCCGCCGAACCCGGCGCGCCGCCGCTGGCCGAGCTCTTCCCCGGCGTGCTGGTCAGGCATCTGGCCGCGGGACCGCCCAGGGAGCTCGACAAGAACGACCTGCCGGACACCCTCGGCCCGTTCACCGCCGAGATGCTGCGCGCGGGGGCAGCCCGGGGGCCGGGCGGCGGGTACGACCTCGTGCACGCCCACCACTGGCTGGCCGGACGGGTGGGGGCGGTCGCCAAGGCGCGCTGGGGCGTTCCCCTCGTGCAGTCCATGCACTCGCTCGGCGCGGTCAAGAACGCGTCGCTCGCGGCGGGCGACGAGCCCGAGCCCGCCGGGCGCATCGCGGGGGAGACGGAGGTGGTGGCCGCCGCCGACCGGCTCGTCGCCAACACCGTGCAGGAGGCCGACCAGCTGGTCACGCTGTACGGGGCCGACCCGGCCAGGGTGCGGACCGTCAATCCCGGCGTCGACCTGTCCCTGTTCCGCCCCGGCTCGCGGGCCGAGGCCCGGCGCGCGCTCGGCCTTCCCCCGGACGCCGTCGTGCTGCTGTTCGCCGGGAGGGTGCAGCCGCTCAAGGCGCCGGACGTCCTGCTGCACGCCGCGGCCGGGATGATCCGGCGTGATCCCGGCCTCGCCGGGCGCCTCGTCGTGGCGGTCGTGGGCGGGCCCAGCGGAACCGGCTGGGGCCGCCCCGACCACCTGGGCAAGCTCGCCGCCACCCTCGGCATCACCGGCCAGGTACGGCTGGAGCCGCCCTGCCCGCAGCGCCGTCTCGCCGACTGGTACCGGGCGGCGACCGCCGTCGTGGTGCCCTCCCACGCCGAGACGTTCGGGCTGGTGGCCGTCGAGGCCCAGGCGTGCGGCACCCCCGTGGTCGCCGCGGCCGTCGGCGGCCTGCGCACCGCGGTGCGGGACGGGATCTCCGGTGTGCTGGTGGACGGGCACGACCCGGCCGCGTACGCCCGGGTGCTCGGTGACCTCGTGGCCGCGCCCCGGCTGCTGCGGGAACTCGGCGCCGGCGCGCTCGCCCACGCGTCCCGGTTCGGCTGGGACCAGGCGGTCGGCAGGCTGACGGAGGTGTACGCCGACGCCGCCCGGGTGGCGGCGCCGTCCAGGTAGCCGTATGGGCGGCGGGCGTGGCGGGCCGTGCCTTCCGGGTGGTGAACGGCATGACGGACGGCGCGGTGGACGGCGCCGCTCAGGTGGCGGGGCCGACGAGCCTGGCGCGGGCGGCGGCCAGGTCGGCCTCGCCGAGCCCGGCGCCGCGCAGGTAGGACTCGACGTCGAGCGACTCCACCGTGGCCATGACGACCTCGCGGGCCGTGGTGTTCGCGCGGGCGAGCGCCGCCTGGATCCTGGGACTCTCGTCGGCCTCGCCGAGCTTGACGAAGAGGGGCCGCAGCCGTTCCGTGCTCAGCTCGTAGTCGGCGGCGATGTCGGCGGCCGGCACGCCCGCGAGGGCGAGCATCAGCAGGGTGACGAGCCCGGTGCGGTCGCGGCCCGCCATGCAGTGCACGACGACCCCGCCGGGCTCGGCACGGGCGATCGCCGATATGGCGGCGACGCACCGCTCCGCCTTCCGCTCCAGGAAGGGCCGGTAGTACAGGGGAGTGCCGTACAGGCCGGCGAGCCCGGACCAGAACTCGGTGTCCCCCTGGTCGTCCAGCGGCACGCGCACGGTGGTCAGGCCGGCGGGACGGCGCACCGCCCCGCCCCGCCAGTCGCCGTCGTTGCGCAGGTCGACGACCGTGCGGACGCCGTGGTCCGCGAGTGCCCGCCATCCGGCGGGGCTGAGGCGCTCGGGGGCGTCGCAACGGATGAGGGCGCCCCAGCGCGTCTCGCGTCCGTCGGCGGTGCGCATGCCGCCCAGGTCGCGGACGTTGTGGCAGCCGTCCCAGTCGAGGTGCCGGTCCCGCGGGACGACGGCGCCGCCGGAGACCGCCGGTCCTCCGTGACCCCGATCATCATGTTGGGCGTCCAAGTGAGGGCCTCCCGGTGTCTCGTCGTGTCACCGCCGCGTTCACGGCGGTCGTGTCAGCGGTGATCGTGCCACCGCCGTGTCCGCGGCGGTCGTGGCACCGCCGTGTCCGCCGTGTCCGCGGCGGCCGTCTCGCGTCAGGTCGCCGGTCCCGCGCCGCCGAGCGCCGGAGGGCTCCCCGCGCACTCCGACGCGGCCCAGACCATCAGGTCCTCGACGTACAGGAGCATGTCCTCCGCGGTCTCCCCCCAGCCGGTCGCGTCGCTCCACTGGAGGCTGAACACGGCGCCCGCGGGGCGGTGCAGGACGGTCATCATGTAGCGGGCGCCCAGCGGGCGGGGCGGTGAGAAGGTGACGGCCCGGTCGTCCTCGTCGCCGGGGAACCCGTCGTCGCCCGGCGGCCACAGCGTGTTGAGGTCGTCCGCGACCCCCTCGTCCATGTAGCTGAACCGGGGATAGGCCACCCCGGTCTTGTACAGGCCGCCGAGGATCTCCTCGCACATCCGTTCCGTGGCGTACGGGTCGGCGTTGGCGAACCGGTGGCCGGACAGCTGCTGGGCGGCGCAGTCCGCCAGCGCCCTGCGGTACGCGGCCCCCGGCGAGCCGGTGGACACGGCGGGCAGGAGCACGGGCATCGTCATGGTGGCCTTGCGCACCGACCGTTCCGCCCCGGCGGAGAAGCGGTTCGCCGAGATCGCGAAGATCCCGGCCCGCGACGACCGTTCCACCGCGCAGACGGCGGTGCCGAAGGCGAGGAGGAAGGCGGCGGAGGGGGAGACGCCCGTCGCCCGCGCTATGGCGCTGGCCGCCGACCCCGCGCGGCGGGACGTCAGCCAGCAGGAGCGGAACTCTCCCTGACCGGGCCCACCGGGCCGTGACGCCTGATCGGACGCGCCGGGCCGTGACCCACCGGGCTGTGAGGCGCCGGGCAGCGCATCGCCGGGTCGCCCGAGGAGGGCTCGCGAGGGTGCGAAGGGCACGTGGTTGTCGAGCGCCTTGCCGATCTCGCCCAGCCGCCGCTCCCAGTAGCCCAGGGCCCGCCGCTGGTAGGCCCGCCCGGCGGGGGAGATCTCGCAGAGGGCGACGTCGATCGGCTGCTCGGGGGCAGGGCCGGAACCGAACGGCTCGCGGCCCGCGGCACGCGCGCGCAGGGCGTACTTCAGGTCGTCGCAGAGGACCCGCATCCCCCACGGGTCGATCGCGACGTGGTCGACGACGAGGTCGATCCGGCGCACGCGCCCACCCGCCGCGTCCAGGACGACCTTGACGGGCCACTGCTCGCCGATCCTGAAGCAGGTGCGCCGCCACGGGGTGTCGAACCGCCGCCTGAAGGACGCCTCGTCCTCCATCACCCGGATCACGTCGTCCAGCCGGTCGTCGACCGGGCAGACGTACTGGAGGCTGTCCTCGCGGCCCGCGCGGCGGACCAGCGACCGCAGTCCCTCGTGCCGGGCGAGGACGTCGCGTACCGCCGCGGCGACCTGGCCGACGGGCAGGTTCCGCCCCGGCAGGGCGGCGCAGATGTTGTCCTCGTAGGAGGTGTCCGTGTCCGTGGGGATCCACTGGACCCACTCGTGCTGGGCCCAGGTGAGCGGCCCGTCGCGCACCGTCCTCGCGTCCGGAGACCAGCCGGGTCCGGTCAACAGAGCCCCCGCCTTCGAATGTCGGAAATCCCTCCCGAGGCCGGACGCCGGCAATGGCGCGGGCGGAACGGCGAGCGGGGGAGAGAACGTCGTGGGCGAACGCCCGGACCGGGTCCGGCGCGATTCCGTGAGCCGCGCGACCCGCCCGTGAAGCCGCTCGCCCACAATGATCAGACACTCCCGGCGGCGGCGCGGTCAACCTCCCGCCTCCGCCTTCACGGCGTGGGCACCGGCAACTAGTGTCAGGCAACATGATGTCAGCGGCACGCCCGGTGGCGGCGCGGGCGGTCCGGAACGAAGTCAGCGCCTTCTCCGAAGGCGGCACCGATATACGGCGTTAAATGTCTAGTCCTTGCGGATTTATGTTTTTACCTGACAGTCTTTTGTCGTGATTATGAGGGATCTCCTTTCGGGCTCGCGATCTGCCAGTGGGGAGGCCGTCATGAGAACGGTTCCCGCGCCTCTCCGGCGGGAGGTCTAGGGATGGACATGCTCGCGCGGGGGGACGCGCGGGACGGGATCACACCCCGGCCCGATGGCATCCGCGAGCTGCCGCTCTCGTTCGGCCAGGAGCGCATGTGGTTCCTCGACCGGCTGGAAGGGGCCGGAGGCGGCGGCGCCCACAACGTCTTCATCGCCGAACGGCTCAGGGGATCGCTCGACCCGGACGCCCTGGAGCGGGCGCTCGCCGAGATCGTGGCGAGGCACGAGATCCTGCGGACCCGCTTTCCGAGCAGGGACGGCGCTCCCGTCCAGGTCGTCGACGAGCCACACCCGACCGGCGACCGGCCGTACCTGAAACTGCTGGACCTGTCGGATCTTCCCGAGACGGAACGTGAGGCGCGGACCGCGCGGCTCGTCCGGGAGCAGATCGAGCGGCGGTTCGACCTGGCGGGCGAGCCGCCGCTCCGGGCAGGCCTGTTGCGCCTGTCCGAGCGGGAGCACGCGATCTACGTCGTGTTCCACCACATCGCCGTGGACGGCTGGTCGATCGGCGTGTTCGCACGCGAGCTGGCCACGCTGTACGCGGCGTTCCTGGCCGGTGAGCGGCCGTCGTGGGAGCCGCTGCCGATCCAGTACGCGGACTTCGCGCTGTGGCAGCGCGAGCGTCCGGACGACCTGGCGGACGGGCGACTCGGTTACTGGCGGCGAAGGCTGGCCGACCCGCCGGCGCTGGAGCTCCCGACGGACCGGCCGCGTCCCCCGGTCAGGACCTCCGAGGGCGGCTGCGCCCTGCTCCTGCTCCCCGCCGAGCTGGCCGACGCCGTCGACGGGCTCGCCCGGCGCACCCGCACCACGCCGTTCATGGTGCTGCTCGCCGCGTACATGGTCCTGCTGTCGCGTCGCTCCGGCCAGGAGGACATCTGCGTCGGCACGCCGATCGCCGGACGGGACAGGGACGAGCTGGAGCCGCTCATCGGGCTCTTCCTCAACACGCTGGTGATCCGCGGGGACCTGTCGGGCGACCCGACCTTCGGGGAACTGCTCGTCAGGGTCCGCCGGGCGGCCCTGCAGGCGTACACCAACGCGGCCCTGCCCTTCGACCGGCTGGTGAGCGAGCTGAACGTCCCCAGGGACCTCAGCCGCACGCCCCTCTTCCAGGCCCAGCTCGTCCTGCACGACTATCAGGGCACCGCCCTCACCCTGCCCGGCGTCACCGCGGAGGCGGTCGACCTGGGCGACGCGCGGTCGGCGAAGTTCGACCTGTCGCTGGAGTTCGGGCGGCGGGACGGCGACCTCGAACTCTCCCTCGTCTACAGCACCGCCCTGTTCGACCACGCCACGGCCGAGCGGATGGCGGCGCACGTCGCGGTCATGCTGCGCAGGGCCGTCGAGGACCCCGGCACGCGGCTGTCGGAGCTCGGCCTTCCCCCGGAGGCCGAACGCGAGCTGGCCCTCACCGTGTGGAACGACACCGCCGCCCCGCGCCCGGAGGCCACCCTCCACGACCTGGTCGCGGGCGAGCCCGGGACGGTCGCGGCCACGTGCGGCGGGCGGAGCCTGACGTACGCGGAACTGGAGACGCGCGTCAACCGGCTGGCCAACCGGCTGCGGCGCGAGGGCGTGCGGCCCGGCGCCGTCGTGGCCGTGTGCGCCACCCGCTCGCTGGAGACGCTGGTCGCGCTGCTGGCCGTGATGAGGGCGGGCGGTGCCTACCTGCCCCTCGACCCGGACTA
This sequence comes from Streptosporangium sp. NPDC023825, assembly GCF_040639575.1. Taxonomy (NCBI): domain Bacteria; kingdom Bacillati; phylum Actinomycetota; class Actinomycetes; order Streptosporangiales; family Streptosporangiaceae; genus Streptosporangium; species Streptosporangium sp. NPDC023825. Next base: position 25,891 of record NZ_JBFAAE010000066.1, read on the forward strand.
CCCCGCCGAGCGCCTCGCCTTCGTGCTGCGCGACTCGGGCGCCGAACTGCTCCTCACCGAGGAGCGCGTGCGCGGACGGCTTCCCGAGGACGCCGGGAACGCCGGGGGCGGCGGGGGCGGCGGGAGCACAGCCCGGGTGCTGTTCATCGAGGACCCCCTGGCGTTCGCCGGTGAGCCCGGCACGCCCCCCGCACCGCTCGCGACGCCGGACGACCTCGCGTACGTGATCTACACGTCGGGCTCGACGGGCCGCCCCAAGGGGGTCGCGATCGAGCACCGCGCCGTGGTCAACCTGCTGCTGGCCATGCGGGACCTGCTCGACGCCGGCCCCGGCCACGTCTGGCTGGCGCTCACCTCCCTGTCGTTCGACATCTCCGTACTTGAGTTCTTCCTCCCGCTGGTCAGCGGCGGCCGGGTGGTCGTCGCGGGCGGCACGGAGGCGCCGGACGCGCTCGCGCTGGTGAGGCTCGCCGCCGCGCACGGCGTGACGCACGTCCAGGCCACGCCGTCGGGCTGGCGGGCGCTCCTCGACGCGGGATTCGACGGGCCGGGGGTGACCGCCCTGGCCGGAGGCGAGGCGTTGCCGCCCGCCCTCGCCCGCGCGCTGCGAGGGCGCGTGCGGGCGATGTGGAACGTGTACGGGCCCACCGAGACGACGATCTGGTCCACCTACGAGCCGGTGCCGGCCGAGCCCGGGACGGTGGCGATCGGCAGGCCGCTGGCCAACACCCGTGTCCACGTGCTCGACGACAGGCTCGACCCGGTGCCCCTGGGGGTGGTCGGCGAGCTGTTCATCGCGGGGACGGGGCTGGCGCGGGGCTACCTGAAGCGGCCGGGCCTGACCGCGGAGCGCTTCCTGCCCGACCCGTTCGGCCCGCCGGGGTCGCGCCTGTACCGGACCGGCGACCGGGTGAGATGGCTGGCGGACGGGCGGCTGGAGTTCCTCGGCCGGGCCGACGGCCAGGTGAAGCTGCGGGGCCACCGTATCGAGCTGGGCGAGGTCGAGGCCGTCCTGGAGACCCACCCCGAGGTCTCCCGCGCGGTCGCCGCGATCGTCGACGACACCCTGGTGGCGTACGTGGTCGGCGTCCCACCCGTCGCCGGAGAGGACCGTGCCGCCGGAGCCGGAGCCCATGCCGGAACCGCGGAGGGAGCCGGAGCCCATGCCGGAACCGCGGAGGGAGCCGGAGCCGGAGCAGGAGGGGTCGCGGGCGCCGGCACCACCGCGGTCACCGGTGCGGTGGACCTCACGAGACTCCGGGAGCACGTCACGCGGTCGCTGCCCGCGATCATGGTGCCCGCGGTCGTGGTGCCGCTGCCCGCGCTGCCCCTGACCCCGAACGGCAAGGTCGACCGCAAGGCGCTCCCCGCGCCCGGCAGGCCGTCCGCCGGGCACGGCCGCCCGCCGGAGACCCCCCTGGAACGGCGGGTGGCCGGGATCTTCGCCGAGGTGCTCGGCGTGGCCGCCGACCGGCTCGGCGCCGACGACGACTTCTTCGGCCTGGGCGGGCACTCGCTGCTGGCGGTCAAGGTCACCGCGCGGATCGCGGCGCTGCTCGACGTGGAGGTTCCCGTCAGGGAACTGTTCGGCCGGCCGACGATCGCCGGGTTCGCCGAGGCGGTCGGCGCCGCCGTGTCCGGCCCCGCGGACGACCGCGACGGTCGTGCCGTCCCGTTGCGTCCGCGCCCCGACGGCGCGCCGCTCACGCTCTCGCCCGCGCAGGAGCGGCTCTGGCTCCTGCACCGGCTCGATCCGGACGACGCGGCGTACAACATGTTCAACGTCTGGCGCCTGCGCGGCGATCTCGACGCCGCCGCGCTGGAACACGCTCTCCGGGACCTGGCGGCGCGGCACGAGACCCTGCGCACCCGCTACCCGGAGGTGGACGGCGGACCGGTCGCGATCACCGACCCCGCGACCGGTCCGCTGATCGAGCACATCGACCTCTCCGGCGGGGAACCGGCCGGCGGCGGGCGGGGAGAGCGGCCCGCGGGAGGGGTCGTCCCCGGAGCCGCCGGAGGAGAGAGCGGCGAGGAACTCGCGGGCAGGGAGCGGGAGGCGCGGCGGCTGGTCGCGGAGCGGACCAACGCCCCCTTCGACCTCACGGGCCCGCCCCCCTTCCGGGTCAGCCTGCTGCGCCTGGCAGAGCACGACCACGTGCTCTGCCTCGTCCTGCACCACATCGCGGGCGACGGCTGGTCGCTCAACGTCCTGGCCGACGACCTGGCCGCCCTGTACGCCGCGCACCGGAACGGGACGGAACCCGGTCTCGCCGAGCCGCCGGTGACGTACGGGGACATCGCGTTCTGGCAGCGGAGCCGCGACGACGGGGCGGCGTTCGGCTACTGGCGCGAGCGGCTCGCCGACCCTCCCGTGCTGGAGCTGCCGCTCGACCACCCCCGCCCGCTGGTGTCCGCTCACACCGGGGGATTCCACTCCTTCCGCCTGCCCGCCGATCTCGCCGCGCGGCTGGAGGAGGTGGCCCAGGAGTGCGGGGCGACCCTCTTCATGGTGCTGCTCGCCGCGTACCAGGTGCTGCTGGCCCGCCACACCGGCCAGGACGACATCATGGTCGGCTCCTCCTACGCGGGGCGGGACCGCGTCGAGCTGGAGCCGGTCGTCGGCTATCTCGCCAGCACGCTGGTCCTGCGGGGCGACCTGTCGGGAGACCCCTCCTTCACCGACCTCGTGGGCCGTACGCGGAAGATCCTGCTGGAGGCGATGGCCTACCAGGAGGTGCCGTTCGAGAGGCTCGCGACGGAGCTGGAGGTGGAGCGCGGCCTGAGCCGTACGCCGCTCTTCCGGACCATGGCCATCCTGCACAGCCAGGACGACGGCACCAGGGACTCCCTCGCCGACCTGGACCTGGAGTTCTTCGACGCCGGATACCGGCAGGCCAAGTTCGACCTCATGCTGGAGATGTGGCGGGACGACGACGGGCTCTTCCTGGTGCTCGGCTACGACGCCGAGCTGTTCGAGGCCGATACCGCCGCCCGCCTCGCGGGCCGGTTCGCCGTCCTGTGCCGCTCGATCGCCGCAGACCCTGGCCGGGCCCTCTCCGCGCTGCCGCTGCGCACCGACGAGGACGACGCCCGGCTGCGCGTCCACGAGGAGGCGACGGCCCTCCTGCCCGGTCCCCTCGTGCCGGACCTCGTCCGGGAGGCGACCGCCCTGCACGCGGACGCGATCGCGGTGGGCTGCGGTGACGAGACGCTGACCTACGCGGGCCTGGAGCGCCGCGTCGCCGCGCTGGCCGCACTGCTCCGGCGCCGCGGTGTCGTACGGGAGACGGTCGTCGCGGTCCTGGCGGACCGGTCGATCGACGTCGTCGCGGCGATGCTCGCCGTGTGGCGCGCCGGTGGCGCCTACCTGCCCGTCGACCCCGAACTCCCGGAGGAACGGGTCGGGACGCTCCTGTCCGGCAGCGGGGCCGCCCTCCTGGTGACGGCCCGCCGCCCCGGCGGCCCGTTGCCGGGGGACGTCCCGCTGCTGGTCCTGGACGACCTGGAGCCCGGGGAGCTCGGGGAGCCCGGGGAGCCCGGGCATCTCGTCGACGGGGACGACGCCGCGTACGTCATCTACACCTCGGGGTCCACCGGGCGGCCCAAGGGCGTGGTGGTGGAGCACCGGGCCCTGGCCGACCGGGTGGCCTGGATGAGGGAGGCGTACGGGCCGGGGCCGGGAGACCGGGTGGTGCAGTTCGCCGCGCTCGGCTTCGACGCGCACGCCGAGGAGGTCTACCCCGCGCTGGCCTCGGGAGCGGCCCTCGAACTCCTGCCGGGCGGCGCGGTCACCCTTCCCGAGGTGCTCGCCGGACCCCGGGGGCGCGAGGTGACCGTGCTGGACCTGCCGACCGCCTACTGGCACCGGCTGGTCGACCAGATCGACGAGGTGGCCTGGCCGGAACGGCTGCGGCTGGTCGTCCTCGGCGGCGAGCAGGTGCACGCGGAGGCCGTGGCCCGCTGGCGGGAGCGGTTCGGCGACCGGGTCCGGCTGGTCAACACCTACGGGCCCACCGAGGCCACGATCATCGCCACCGCGGCCGATCTCGGCTCCGCCGACACCGAGGGACGCCCGCCGATCGGGCGGCCGATCGGCGGCACCCGGGCGGTCGTCGTCGACCCCCGCGTACCGGCCGGCGTCCCCGGAGCGCCCCCGCACCATACGCCGTCCGAGCCCCCGCACCGCGCGGCGCCCGGCGCCTGGGGAGGGACACTCCGCCGCGTGCCGCCCGGCGCCCCGGGGGAACTGCTCCTCGGCGGCGCGGGGCTCGCCAGGGGCTACCTCGGCCGTCCGGACCTGACCGCCGAGCGTTTCCTCGACGACCCGGAGGCGGGGCGGCTCTACCGCACCGGGGACCTGGTCCGGTGGCGCGCGGACGGCCTGCTGGAGTTCCTGGGCCGCGTCGACGACCAGATGAAGGTCCGCGGGTTCAGGATCGAGCCCGCCGAGATCGAGGGACGCCTCCTCGCCCACCCCGGCGTACGGCAGGCGGCGGTGACCGCCCGCGAGGACAGGCTGGTCGCCTACGTCGCGGGCCCCGCCGACCCGGCGGAGCTCCGGCGCGACCTCGCCGCGGCGCTCCCGCCGTACATGGTTCCCGACGTCTGGGTGACCCTGGACGAGCTGCCGGTGACCACCGGAGGGAAGATCGACCGTCGCGCGCTGCCCGCGCCCGGCCTCGACCCCGGCGAGGACCGGCCGTTCGTGGAGCCCAGGAACGACGCCGAGGTCCTCGTGGCGGGCGTCTGGGAGGAGGTGCTGGGTGTCGGCAAGGTCGGCGCGCTCGACGACTTCTTCGCGCTGGGCGGCCACTCGCTGCTCGCCGTGCGCGTCGGCTCCCGCCTGCGCAAGGCCGCCGGGATCGACGTTCCCGTCCGCGAACTCTTCAGGAACCGCACGGTGGCCGATCTCGCGGTCGTGGTGGAGCGGATCCTGATGGAGGAGCTGTCCGCGCTGACGGACGAGGAGGTCGCCCGGATGCTCGGCACGGACGGTTCCCGACCACCTCACCCCTGATCACCCTGGTCCGCCCCCCATGACGACCGGCGGGCCGGGGAGGAGCCCGACGCCCTCCCGGGACCGGAACCCGGGGGTCTCCCCCCTGGAGGTATCGAATGAGTCACCCAGACGTCGCCGGTCCGGCGGGCCCGGCGGAGCCCACCGGTCCTGCCGGGCGGGCCGCCGCGGCCGATCGGGCCGGGGAAACGGCGGGAGAGGGCGGTCCCCTTTCCGGGGACTCCCTGCGGGTGTGGCTGGCCGGGGCCCTGTCCACGGCGTGTGACGGGGAGATCTCCGCCCGGGAGATCCTCGACTCCGACACCTCGTTCGTCGCCATGGGGGTCACCTCGATCGCGACGATCCGGCTGGTCGACGCCATCGAGGCGGAGCTGGACGTCATGATCGACTTTGGCGGTGACACCTGGTTCCTCCAGGACCTGGACGCCCTGACCGCCTACCTGGCCGACCTCACCCGCCCTTGACGGGATCCGTCCCTCCGCCCTCGGGGGACCCGGCCCCCGTCAGGGGCGGCCCGCGCGGCCGAGGGCGACCCTGGTGGTCTCCTCGGGGTACGGCGACAGGCGTACGGCGTCGGCGGGGGACAGGGAACCCGCCGTCACCTGATCGCAGAGACGGGCCAGCGCGGAGATCTCCGCGTGCTGGGCGACGACGAACGCGCGGCCGACCGGGTCGCCGTGACCGGGGACGACGACCGCGCCCCCGGGGCCCCCGCCGAGCAGGTCGAGCAGCCCGGCGACCGTGGCGGGCCATTCGAGGGGGTAGGCGTCCTCGTAGGCGGGCGGCGCGCCGTTCTCCACGAGGTCCCCGGCGAAGATCACCTCGGCGTCGGGCACGTGGACGACCATGTCGTTGCCGGAGTGGCCGCGGCCGAGGTGGGCCAGGACGACCGGACGGCCCCCGACGACCAGCTCGGCCCGGTCGGTGACGAGGTGGTCCGGTGGCACGATCTCGGTCTGCGCGATGTCGTCGGCGACGTCCGGGCGTCCCAGATCCCGGTAGTACCGCGCCCACTCGTCCCTGGCCCGGCCGCCGTTCTCGATCAGATCGGCGCGGCAGTCCTCGTGCGCCCAGACGGGACGGCCGAGGAACGGCCGGGTGCCGAAGCTGTGGTCGAAGTGCGAGTGGGTGATCGCCACCGTCCACGGGTCGCGGGTGATCCGTCTCACCTCCGCGAGCAGCTCAGCCCCCTGCCGCCCGTCCCCTCGCGTGTCGACCACCAGGCAGCCGCCGTCGCCCATGACCAGCCCCACCGACAGGTCCAGCTCGGCGTATCGCCGCACGAGCACCCGGTCCGCCACCTCTACCCATCGACCTTCCACGGTCCGTATTCTCCCCGATCGCCGGAACCGGCCGGCGGACGTTCTCCGGCTCACCGCCCGGGGGGACCGGCCTCCAGGATGGCCTCGGCCAGGGCGGCGATCAGGGGGGAGTGCCGGGTGCTGTCCCAGGCCAGCACGACCCCGCCCAGCGGGGCGTCGGCGACCGGAACGTAGGTGACGCGGGGACGCGGGAACAAGGAGGTGATCGCGGGAGGGAGGAACGCCACACCGCGCCCCGCCCGGACGTACTCCACGATCTCCTCTATGTCGTGCACGACGGGCCCGGAGCGGGGCCGGGTGCCGTCGGGGCGCGGGTCGATTCTCCAGAAGGCGTTCCACGCCGGGTCGGCGTCGGCGTAGTGCAGGACGGGCTCGTCGGCGATGTCGTCGATGCTCAGCGAGGTCTTGCCCGCCAGAGGGTGATCGGCGGGCAGCACGGCGGTGAACGGCTCGGTGTACAGGAACATCGTGCTCAGTCCCTCGGAGACCAGGGGGAGCCAGACGAAGCCGACATCGACGCGGCCGTCGAGCAGAGCCTCGCTGCGGTTCTTCGTGTGCAGGCGTTTGAGGTGGATGATCACGTCGGGGTGGCGATCGGTGAAGCACCGCAGGGCCGGGGCGGTGTCTATGCCGAGCATGAATCCGACGGTCAGGCAGCGCCCCTCCTCCCCGGCGCGGCGCGCCCTGTCCCGGGCCGCGCGGCTGGCGGCGAGCAGCCGCCCCGCGTCATGCAGGAGCTGCTCGCCCGCCGGAGTGAGGGTGACCTCCCGGCTGGTACGGACGAAGAGATCGACGCCCACGTCATGTTCCAGCTGTCTGATCTGCCGGGAGAGCGCGGGTTGTGTGATGTGCAGGGCTTCGGCCGCCTGGCCGAAATGCAGCCGCTCCGCCACCGCGATGAAGTAGCGAAGCTTGCGCAGATCAAGATCCATTCGAGCGCCACCCCCGCCCTGATCGCGTTCGTTGATGTCCGGAGGGCATCGATGACGTCAGAACAAGCCTTGGACTTATGGCGAAATCTGATGAAAGATTGGTCTAGACGGTATGTGCGACCCGATGACCAGCCAAAAGCCGTCACGCCTAACCTGTGCCACCTCATTCTCCTCGAGTCTGTCGTGCGCGCCGGCGCCGCCGCGGTGAACGCCCCGCCGCCGATCGAGCTCGATGCTCGCGAGGCCGTCCTGGTCGAGGTCATCGGGGTCGTCGCAGGTGGGACCTGGTCGTCCGGCCTCGGTTCACTGCTCGGCCCTTACCCCTTCGCCCGCTGCCCAACCGTCCCCGGCCGCGAGACCACGGAGGCGGTCACCGCCCCCGATCAGGGTGCCGACCGGCCGGAACATGGTTTCCGCGCGGCTCCGCGGACACCGCGACCATGCGGTCGGAATCATCCAGATCACGTCAAGAAAGGGATGTTCGTGAAGAAGGGAAATTCCGCTCGGGCGATCGCGCTCGCCTGTACGAGTGTCACGCTGTGGCTCGGCCTGGGCGTGCTGGGCGCATCCGGGTGCGCGGCCGCGATCGGTGACGACACCATGCGGGAATCAACAGCGATCACGGTGAACGGCTGCAACTTCCCGACTTCCGTACGCCCCGGCAGCATGTACGTCACGAGCCGCGGCAACTGTTACATCTGCCTGTACGAAGCGGTCAGCGCGCACGCCAGATACCCCTGGCGCGACTACTACTGCACCTACAACCCCGGTACCGGCCTGAACGACCTGCATTACATACCGGAAATCCCGGGAAGGGGTGCCTGAGACGTCGGAACAGAGCACCGGGGGAGCGCCGCCCGGCGCCCTCGGCGGGCGGCATGTGGGTGAGGGCCCGCCCGGCGGCGCCACCGGGGCCGCGGACCTGCCGGCCCAGGACCCGCCAGCCCAGGAGACCCGTCAGCCCAGAACCCGGCCGACCATCCGCGCGTACATCCGTCCCGGGCTCGGCACCGACGAAGGGTGCAGGAAGCCGGGAAGCATCGGCAGGTCCACGGCGAAGGGCTGCAGCCGCTCGTACAGGACGTCGGCGCCCGAGGGACGGTTGTCGGGATCCTTCTCCAGCAGGTCGGCGACGAGGCGGTTCAGCTCGTCCGGGACGCCGGGCACCTCCGGCGGGCGTTCCTTCACCTGGCGTTCGAACACGGCGTACTCGGTGGGACCGGTGAACAGCTGGCGGCCCGTCAGCATCTCGTGGATCACGCACCCGAGGGCGTAGAGGTCGCTGCGGGGACCGGACAGGCCGCGCTGGATCTGCTCGGGCGCCATGTACGACGGGGTGCCGAGGATCTGGCCCACCCTGGTGAACTGGGTCGAACCGGACTCGCGGAGCACGGCCAGGCCGAAGTCGAGGACCTTCACGCTCCCGTCGGGGCAGAGCATCAGGTTGGTCGGCTTCAGGTCGCGATGGTAGATGGACAGCGCGTGGGCGGCCGTCAGCACCGCGCAGGCCTGCGCGGCGATCGCCGCCGCCCACGGCACCGGCAGCGGGCCGTGCTCGCTGACCACGTCGGCCACGGTGACGCCCTCGATGAACTGCATCACCTGGAACAGCCGCTGGTCGAAGGTGCCGAAGTCGTACAGCACCGGAGCGCCGGGGTGCTCCAGCCTGGCCAGGATGCGGGCCTCGCGCAGGAAACGCCGCTTCAGCTCCTCGTCGGGGCCGGTGAGGAACTTCAGGAACTTGACGGCGACCCTGCGGTCGAGATGCTTGTCGTGGCCGCCGTACACGGCCCCCATGCCTCCCTGGCCGAGAGGAAGGTCGTCGAGCACGTATCGGTCGCCGATGACCATCGACCCTCCCCTGGACCTGCGGGCGTCACGCCCCTTGGTCGCACGGCCGGAGATGGCCGTCGACCAGTCCGTCAAAGCCTAGCCGGAGCAGCGTTTCCCCCAGCGTCCGCGTTTCGCGCAGTCTGTCCTCCAGGTCGAACAGCTCGCGGAAGACCGTACCGTACATCCGCTGGTCGGACAGGGGCAGCATGGGCACCCGTGCCCGTCGCACGTCGAGGCGGCTGGAGCTGGGATGGATCCTCGCCGCGTCGGCCGAGCGCAGGAACCCGGCCAGGAATCCGGAGTCGAGCCGCTGCGGGTCGACCCGGTAGAGGGTGAGCTGCGGGCCGAGCGCCGCGCCGCTGTGGGTGATCACCCTGACCGCGCCCAGCGCGGTGGTCACCACGTCGCCCGGCCTGATCATGACCAGGGCCGGGTCGAGGGTGGTGCGGCCCGAGGGCGGCGCGCCCGCCGCGGTGTCGTCGGCGGTCAGCACCGGAAGGGGGCCCTCGTCCGCGGACATCCTCGCCGGCGCCTGCAGGATCGTGATCAGCCCGGCCTTGGCCAGCTCGCCGACCGTGGTGGTCGGCAGGTCCTGCCGCTCGGCGAGCGGCTGGAGGGCGGGAGTGGCGTCCGGCAGCAGGGCCGAGGTCTCCTTGAACCTGGTCAGGGCGTCGGCGAAGTCGCGCAGGAAGTCGAGGCCGCCGTGCTGGGGACGGTGCCTGGACGGGGCGAGGTCGACCTCGTCGTCGAGCAGGTCGATGATCCGCACCGTCCGGCTCTCCCCGGACAGCTCGGCCTCCGGGTCCTCCACGTACGCGCGCCAGGCGGGCTCCACGATCGACAGGTCCTCGGCGGCGTCCACCACCAGCAGCTGCGACGGCGGACGCCCGCCGTCGGGCCTGCGGAGCATCCACAGGTCGGGGCCGCCGGGCGCCAGCGTCACCACGGCCCGCAGCGCCCCCGTCCGGAGCAGGTTGCCGCGGATCCGTTTGCCGGGACGGCGGCTGGCGGCGGCGGTGGGCATCAGGATCGCCACCAGGCCGCCCGGCCGCACCCGGGCCAGGCAGTGCTGCACCCAGGCCAGCTCCGACTCCCCGCGCGGCGGCAACCCGTACTCCCAGCGCGGGTCGCCGGCGAGCTCCTCGTGTCCCCAGACCCGCTCGTTGAACGGCGGGTCGCAGACCACGGCGTCGGCGGGCTCACCGGCCAGGCCGTCCTCGCGCAGGGAGTCGCCGGCGACGATCCGCGCCTCGGCTCCGCGCAGCAGCAGGCGTACGGCGGTGAGCAGCGCGCTCGTCTCGTTGATCTCCTGCCCCATCAGGACGGCCCCGCGTCCCGCCCGGGCGCTCGCCCCCCGGCCCGTCGAGGCGCCGCCCCGCCCGGCCCGGGAGTCCGCGGCCAGCAGCAGTGTCCCGACGCCGCACGCGGGGTCGAGGACGACGCCCCCGTTCCCGGCCGCCAGCCGGACCATGAGCGCGGCCACGTCGTCCCTGGTGACCGGGAGCTGGCGGGAGTGGGCCTCGGCGTAGCGCCCGAACAGGAACTCGAAGACCTCCAGGGGGCCGCGCTCGGCGGCCAGCTCGGCGACCAGCCGGACGAGGGCCAGGTCGTCCAGGCGCAGATCGGCGGAGCCGGGGAGATCCGTCGCCACCTCGGCCACGCGGGTGAGAGACTTCGTGCCATGATCACGCCAGGCGGTGGGCTCGCGGCGCAGGAACAGCAGGAACGCGCCGACCTTGGCCACCAGTTCGCCCAGCCTGAGGTCGTCGACCGAGGTGCGCATCCGCTGCCAGACCAGGTCGCCGAGCGAGACCTCGAAAGACTTGCCGTTCGCGCGCAGCCACACGGCGATCTCGGGCAGGGAGAACAGCGGGCTGGAGGCGGTGCCGCCCACCGGCTGGGGAAAGTCCTCGTGGCGGCGGCGCCAGTTGCTCACCGCTGCCCTGCCGACCCCGGCGAGCCGGGCGATGTCGCCCGCGTTCACGGTGATCTCCTGGCTCTCCTCCATGGTGGGCCACAGTAGTTGACTGTGCCGCAACGGTCTACAACGACTTTGCTTGTGAAGTGCTTCAACCAATGATTTACTGCCCTCATGGCACTGAACCAACCACTTGCACTGCGCTACGCGGCCCGCTCCGACGTGGGTGTCCGCCGTGAGGCCAACGAGGACTCGGGCTACGCGAGCGCGCGCCTGCTTGCCATAGCCGACGGCATGGGTGGTCATGCGGGTGGAGAGGTCGCCAGCTCACTTGCCGTCACCGCCATGGCGAAGCTGGACGACACCCTGCCCGCCGGCGGTGTCGACCTGCTCGCCGCGCTGAAGGGCGCCGCCAGGGACGTGAACCACACGCTGCGCGACATGAGCGAACAGGACCCCACGCTCCGCGGCATGGGCACCACCTTGACCGCCATGCTCTGGGACGGCGCCACCTTCGCCCTGGCCCACGTCGGGGACTCCCGGGCCTACATGCTGCGCGACGGCGCCCTTTACCAGATCACCCACGACCACACCCTGGTCCAGTCACTGGTGGACGAGGGGCGGATCACCCCGGAGCAGGCCGCCGAGCACCCGCGCCGGTCGATGGTGCTGCGGGTCCTCGAAGGCACCGGCGACGGCGAGCTGGACCTGTCGCTGCGCGAGGCCTATCCCGAGGACCGCTACCTGCTCTGCTCCGACGGCCTGACCGCCGTGGTCGGCCCCGAGACCCTGTTCAACACGCTGACCGAGATCTCCGACCCCGACGAGGCCGCCCGCTGGCTCATCGACCTGGCCAACCGGGGCGGCGGCCCCGACAACATCACCTGCGTCGTGGCCGACTTCGGGACGCCCACCGACACGGCTCCGGCGGGCCCGACGATCGTGGGCGCCGCGGTCGAGCGGAGACTCTCCCTCTGACCCGCGGCCCCGCGGGCCCGATCCCCGGGTCCCGCGGGCTCCGGCTCTCCCGGCCTCGCGGGACCCGGGAGCCGGCCCTCGCCGGCCGACGTCCTCGCCGGACGGGCCCGCAGGCGGACATCCTCGCCGGACGGGTCACGAGCCCCCGGAGATCACCAGGTCTTGCCGGTGATGCGCTCGTACGCCTCGATGTAGCGCGCCCGGGTGGCCTCCACGACCTCGGCGGGCACCTCCGGGGCGGGTTCCTTCTTGTCCCAGCCCGTGCCGGTGGCCCAGTCGCGCACGTACTGCTTGTCGAAGGAGAACTGCGCGTGGCCGGGCTCCCACCGGTCGGCGGGCCAGAAGCGGGAGGAGTCGGAGGTCAGCACCTCGTCGCCGAGCACGAGCGTGCCGTCGGCGGCCCGGCCCAGCTCGATCTTGGTGTCGGCGATGATGACGCCCCGCTCCGCGGCGAGCTCTGAGCCGCGCCGGTAGACCTCCAGCGTGATCCGCCTGAACTCCTCGGCGGCCTCCGCGCCCTCCCGGGAGACGACCTCCTCGAAGGAGATGGGCTCGTCGTGCTGCCCGAGCGGCGCCTTGGTGCTCGGGGTGAAGATCGGCTCGGGGAGTTTGGAGCCGTCGACCAGTCCGGGCGGCAGCGGCACGCCCGAGACCGACCCCTGCGCCCGGTACTCCTTCAGCCCGCTGCCGGTCAGGTAACCGCGCGCGATGCACTCGACCTGCACCATCTCCAGCCTCCGGCACCGCACCGCACGCCCCTCGAACTCGGCGGGCACGTCGGTCGCCGAGATCACGTGGTTGGGCACGATGTCGGCGAGCTGCTCGAACCACCACAGCGACAGCCGCGTGAGGATCTTCCCCTTGTCGGGGATCGGGGTGGGCAGGATCACGTCGTACACCGACACCCGGTCGGACGCCACGAGGACGATGTCCCCGCGATCCTCGTAGACGTCGCGGACCTTCCCGGAATGAAGAAGCTTCACTGCGTTCCTTGCTCTCGCTCGACCCGGCGGCCGTCTGCGGGCCGCCGGTCGCTGACCGACACCTGCTCACCGTATTCGACACCCGGCGACGACCCGCGCCCGCCCTGCCGGACGACCGCTTTCGCCCTCGGGGCCGGGGCCGGCCCACCTCGCGGATCTCGGCGGTGGCCCGGCCCCGGGTCTCACGGTTCGGGGGACAGGCGGTCGGCGGCGTGTTCGATGGCGGTGCTCACCCGGTCGGCCAGCAGGCCGACCGCGCCGACCGCGCGGGTCATCGGGTCGTCCTCCGCGCCGCCGAGGGCCTGGGAGCGAAGATAGGCGGCCTTCACCTCGGCCCACCGCTCGGCCTGTCCGGGGGTCATGGTGCCGCGCAGCTCGGCCAGCTTGAGCAGGTTGGCCTCCGCGCCCGAGGTGAGGGTCTGGGCCTCGCCGAGGTAGTGGTCGTCGATCACGGCCTCCAGCTCGGCGTCGTTCATCACCGGGACGACCCGGGCCGCGAGCTTGTTCATGTTCCGGTACGAACCCTGGAGCTGGAACGGCGGCTCGGTCCGCGACGCGTCCGCCTGGGCGGCCGAGGCGATGTACGCCTGGTTGTTGGCCAGCACCACCCGCTGGATCCGCAGCAGCTTGCGCAGCACCGCGAGGACCTGTTCCAGCTCCACCGAGGAGTACGGGTGGGAGAGCTGGTCGGCCCGGACCCCCGAGTCGCCGCGCGCCAGCCGTACCAGGATGCGGATGTCGCCCCGGTCGCGGGTGGAGAGCGGCGACAGGACCGGGTTGGAGGTGAGCGCGTTGTCGATGTAGCTCAGCGCGAACAGCTCGTCGCGCCCCGACAGCACGTCGCCCAGGTTCCACACGTCGGCGCGGTTGGCGAGCATGTCGGGGATGCGGAAGCGCCTTCCCGCCTCGGTGTACGGGTTGCCCGCCATGCAGACCGCGAAGCGCTTGCCCCGCAGGTCGTAGGTGCGGGTCCTCCCCTCCCAGACGCCCTCCATCCGGCGCTGGCCGTCGCACAGGGAGATGAACTTCTGCAGCAGCTCGGGGGAGGTGTGCTGGATGTCGTCCAGGTAGAGCAGGACGTTGTTGCCCATCTCCAGCGCGAAGGAGATCTTCTCGATCTCCTGCCGCGCCGTGGCGTCGGGCGCCTGCGCCGGGTCCACCGAGGTCACCAGGTGGCCCAGGGCCGGGCCGTTGACCTTGACGAAGATCAGCCCGAGCCGGTTGGCCACGTACTCCATGAGGGTGGTCTTGCCGTAGCCCGGCGGGGAGATGAGCAGCAGCATGCCCATCTGGTCGGTCCGCTTGGCGTCTCCCGCCGCGCCGAGCTGTTTGGCCAGGTTGTCGCCGATCAGCGGCAGGTAGACCTCGTCGAGCAGCTGGTTGCGGACGAAGGCGGTCATCACCTTCGGCCGGAACTCCTCCAGCCTCAGCCGCTCGCGCTCGGCCGCGACCAGCTCGTTGCGCCGCCGCTGGTAGGCGCGGTAGGCGGGGACGCGGTGGTCGCGGAAGTGCCGGGTCCTGGCGAAGAACTCGTCCAGGCGCAGCTCCATCGCGCGCCCGGCGACGCGGGGATGCGCGCCGAGCAGCCCCTCGACCGTGGTGGTCAGCGCCGCCGAGGAGTCGTGCCGCGGCACCTCGCACAGCAGTACGGCCACCGCCTCCACCAGCTCCGCCGACCCGGCCCCCGTACCCGTGCCCGGTTTTTGGCCGGAGCGCGGAGCCGAGACGTCGAAGGCGGAGAGCCACGCCTCGGCCAGGCGGTGGCGCGCGGCGAGGTCGTCGCCGAGCGCCCGCAGGTCGTCCTCGAACTCCCCGCGCGCGGGCCCCAGCGCCCGGTCGAACCGGTCGAGCAGCGACCGCGCCCCCGCGCTCGTCACGAACCCGAACGGCTTGCCCGGCAGCTCCTCGAAGAGATACTCCCCGGCCAGCTCGAAGACGCCCGCGTCCCCCGCGTCCCCCGTGTCGCCGTGCAGACCCCGGTTGAAGGACGCGATCGCGGAGCCGAGGGCGGCGCGGGTCTCCTCCACCGCCTCCACCCTGCCGAACAGGGTCCGCGCCCGCACGAGCGACGTCGCCCGGGTGGTCCACGCCGCCCGGGCGGCCTCGTCGGTGCCGAAGGCCCAGAAGAGCTGGGCGGCGGCCCTCGCGGCGGGCGGGTAGCGCAGCAGCCCCGCGCCCGCGTGCAGGCGGAGCGCGGCCTGGAGGATCGCGGTGGCGTCGTGGTCGTGGACGCCCCGCTCGTAGCCCTCGTCGTACCGGGTCTCCGCCACCCGGCGGACGATCTCCAGCAGCTCCCCGCCGGACACCGCGGCCTCGTGCAGCGCGTCCAGGGAGACCGGGGCCCCGCCGGTGTCGGGGGACAGCGGCGTTCCGGCCTCGGCGGCGGCCAGGATCGAGGCGGCCAGGTGCTCGCCCCGGTAGACCTCCGGCGACTCCGAGACCGTCAGCTGGTTCCAGAACGGCCGGGTGTCCTCGAAGGCCGCGTCGCGCACCGGGGAGCGGTAGTCGGTCCCGGTGACGGCGAACGCCATCCGGTCCTCGTACGGGACCAGGGTGAGGTCGGCCGGCTGGGTGTTGACCGCGAACAGGTGACGGCCGAGCCGGATCGTCTCCCCGCCGTCGGTGTAGAGGTCGAGCCGGTCGCGCAGGGCGCGGCCCGCCTCCTGGCGGGCGGACTTGATGCGGCCCTCGAGCTCCTCCGCGCGGACCTGGTCGCCCAGCGCGCGAAGCTCCCCGGCCACGCCCCTCAGCTTGAGCACCATCGGGTCGGACCCGAAGTAGGTGTTGACCTCGTCCAGCGACGCCAGCCCGGCCACCCGCCGCCGCACGCTCGACAGGATCCGCGTGGCGGAGTCGGCCAGCCGGTCGGCGCGGCGGGCCCGCTCGTCGAGCAGCGCCTGGCGGCGCGAGGAGAACGCCTCGTAGACGTCCTCCCGCTTGGCGGCCAGCTGCCCCAGGAAGTCGTCGAACTCGGCGAAGCGCGACTCCAGGTTCTCCAGCTGGAGCATCAGGCGGCCCAGCTGCTCGTCGCAGCGCTCGGGGGTGTCGGACATCGCCAGCGCCCCGGTGATCGCCTGCCCCAGCAGGGCGTACTCGGCCGCGAAGGCCGCCCGCCCCTCACCGGCCAGCAGCTCCCCGCGCCGGGCCTCCAGCGTGGCGCGGGCGCGGTTGACCCCGCCGAGCACCTCGCCGACCCGTTCCAGGATGGCGGTCCGCACGGTCGCGTCGGCGATGTCGAGCGTGCCGACCACCTCGACCACGATCTCCAGGCCCCGGGCCTGCCGCTCCAGCCGCTCGCCGATCGGCCCGGCCTCGGCCACGGTCGCGATGGCGCCCGCGTCGGAGACCAGCTGCCCGACCTCCGCGTGGTACCCGGCGAAGGCGTCGTCGCCCCGCAGGAATCCCGCCGCGCGCTGCGCGGTGCTGTCCAGCTCGGCCGCCAGTTCCGCGTCGAGGGCGTCGATCCTGGCGGTGTCGACGTGGCGCAGCTCGCGCAGGGTCACCAGGTGTCCCTGCGACCGCCGCAGCTCCGACAGCCTGTCGACCCAGCCCTGCGCGGACCCGGGCGCCTCGCCGCGCGCGTGCCGTACGAGCGCGGCGACCTCGGCGGCGGCGCTCTCCAGCGCCTCGGCGGCCTGCCGGGTGAGCGACTGGACCTTCTCGAACTCGTCCAGCACCTGCTCGGCGGTGGCCCGCAGGTCGGCGAGCGGGCCGCGCAGCCGGTGCTCGCCCAGCCAGTGGTAGTGGTCGAAGACCCGGGCGCAGGAGGCGATCAGCGCCTCGAAGACCGGGACGGACGGCGCCATCTCCTCGACCATCCGCGCCACCGACAGGCAGTCGGAGATGCCCCGCACCAGCTCCGCGTTGCCGATCCGCTCCAGCGGACCGGTGCCGACCGGACGCCCGGCGGCGTAGAGGTCCGACTGGTAGGCCGTCTGCCAGACCTGCATGGGGTGGACGCGGGTGGGCTCGTCGGAGGTGGCCCTGAAGACGACCAGCGTGCCGTCGTCGAACAGCGAGTACCCGTGGCAGGACAGCGGTGTCTCCACCTGCTTGCGGATCACGTTGTACGGCAGCAGCAGCGACCGCCCCTCGGCGCGGGCGTGGAAGACGTACAGCACGTCCTCGCCGTTGGGGGAGCGGATGACCCGCTCGAACTCCAGCTCGGACACGTCGGTGTCGAACGTCTTGCTGACCCCGGTGGACAGGTAGTAGCCGCCGGGGAAGATGATCCCCTGGTCCTCGGGCAGGCGCTGGCAGGCCTGCCCGATGCCGTCGAGGCGGACCACCCCCTTGGTCCGGGTGTTGAACACCAGGTGCCGCCACTCGGGCTCCTTGTACGGCCGCACCCGCAGCAGGATCAGCGGGCCGATCCTGGCGTGGTGGACCTCCGCGTCGGCGAGGCTCTGCAGCGGCTCCGCGACGGGCTCGCGGTAGACGCCCTCCCCGGTCTCGGTGTTGTTCTCGATCTTGATGGTGAGGTCGCCGCCGACGGTCTCGACGAACACCTCGCCCTCGATCGAGATGTGCGGGTGGCGGCCCGTCACGTGGTCGTCGCGGGTGGCCGGGATCCACTCGAAGTCGTGCGAGGGCGGGAACGTGTGGTCGCGCTCCCCCCGGTCGTCGATGTAGGAGAGCGTGCCGTCCGCCCCGACCTGCCAGCGCAGCACGCGGGTGTCCTGCGGGCCGGTCTGGAAGACGGCCAGCATCTTGCCCTCGACGCGGCGCAGCTGGAGCAGCCGGGTCTCCCGGTAGTACCGGTAGAGCTCGGCGAAGTCCCGCTCGAAGCGCGGGTCGCGGAACATCGGCGCGGGGTCGAACCGGAACGCGTTCCCGCCGTCCCCGCCGTCCCCGCCGTTCCTGACGAACGTGTGCACGGAGAAGACGTCCTCGACGGTCGTCTCCGGCTTCATCCCGATGAACACGTTGTAGCCGAAGAGCATGAGCCCGCCGACCGACACGATGTCGCGCGGCACGCAGTTGTTCTCGGTGCGTATCCGCTCGGTGCCGACCAGGCGCAGCTCGGCCCCGCCGAACACCGCCAGGCGTTCGGCGTTGAGGGCGTCGGACTGCCGGGCCAGCTCGGCGGCCTGCTCGGCCAGCCGGGCGCGGAGCACCTCGTAGGTGCCCGCGTCCAGCCCCGCCCCCTCGCCGGGGGCGCCGGTGACGGCCTCCGCCGTGGAGGACGTCACTGCTTGGCGGAACCGGCGGCGTTACCGGCGGAGTTGCCCGTGGAGTTGCCGGAGCCGGCGGCGCCGAGCGCGGCGACGGGGACCTCGGTCGTGGTGGCCGCCTGGGCCTCGCCCAGCAGGCCGCGCAACCGGTCCGCGTCGGGACCGCCTTCCTTGATCATTTTCATCAGCAGCGCGGACAGCGAGAGGTTCCGCACGTCGGCGGTGTCGATCGAGCCGAGGACCCTGCCCAGGTCGGCGGGGAGGCTCGCCGAACCGTCCAGGTAAGGCCCGGCCAGGGTGCGGGCGACGTCGGAGTTCTCCACGAAGCCGTCCACGGCCTTGCCCATGCTGATCGAGCCCATCAGCCGGTCGAAGAACACGGTGTCGCCGCCGACGATGTCGATGTTGGCCTTGGACAGCCCGGCCGACACCACGGAGGCCTGCGCCTCGGCGATCTTGAGCTGGACGTTCACCCCGGCTAGGCGGATCTCCTTCTCGGCCTCCAGCCGCAGGCGGTACTCCTCGTGGGCACGGGTCGCGTCGGTGAGCGCGGCCATCGCCGCGGCCTTCTCGGTGAGACCCTCGGCCTCGGCCTTGAGCTTCTCGCCGACCGTCGCGGCGGCGGCCAGCGCCATGGCCTGCTCGCCCTCGGCCTCGGCCTTGAGCTTCTCGCGCACCGCGGTGGCCGCGGCGTGGGCCCTGGCCTGCTCGCCCTCGGCGACCGCCAGCGCCTTCTCCCGCTCGACGGCGGCCTCGGCGCGGCCGACCTTCTCGATCGCCGCGGCGTCCCGCTCGCGTACCTGCACCTCGGCCAGGCCGACGGCAGCCATCTCGGCCTGCACGCCCTCGGCCATGCGGATCTTGGCGCGGGCGTCGAGCTCGGCCGCCTGCTGCCGGGACTCGGCCAGCACCAGCGCCTCGCGCGCCCGGTGCTTGGACGCGGCCTCGGAGGCCTCGGCCGCCTTGATGTCCTTGACCAGGCTCTCCTGCGCCTCGGCCTCGGCCTGGATGATCACGGCCTGGCGGGTCCGCTCGGCCTCCTCGACCACGCGCAGGCGCTTGATGCTCTCCTCCTGCTCGGCGACCGTCTTCTCCACCACGATCCGCTCGCGGATCACCTCGGCGATGGAGCGCTTCTCGCCCTCCAGCTCCTTGTCCTTGGAGATGCGCGACAGCTCGGTCTCGCGCTCGCGGGCGATGACCTCCAGCAGGCGGTCCTTCTCGATCCGCTCGGTCTCGATGGCGAGGACCCGCTCGCGGTTCTTCGCCGCCACCGCGATCTCGCGGGCCTGGTTCTCCTGCTGGACGCCGAGCTGCTCGTCGGTACGCAGGTGCGCGGCGTGCGCCTTGAGCCGCTCCTCGGCCTGGACCTTGGCGGTCTCGGCCTCCTCGCGGGCGCGCATGGTCTCGACCTCGCGCTTCTGCTTGGTCTCCGCGTCGGCCTGGCGGCGCTCCAGCTCCAGGATGGCCTCCCGCGCGTCCACGTTCTGGCGGGTGATCTCCTTCTCCTCGCGCCGCTGGAACTCGTTGGTCCGCACGTGCTCGATGGCGGTCAGCTCGGTGATCTTCCTGATGCCCTGCGCGTCGAGGATGTTGTTCTTGTCCAGGGACAGCAGCGAGGTCTGCTCGAGGTAGTCGATGGCCGCGTCCTCGAGGCTGTAGCCGTTGAGGTCGGTGCCGATGACCTGGATGATCTGGTCGCGGAACTGGTCGCGCTGGGTGTAGAGGTCCACGAAGTCGAGCTGCTTGCCGACCGTCTTGAGCGCCTCGGAGAACTTGGCGTTGAACAGCTCCTGCAGCGTCTCCTGGTCGCTCGCCCGCGCGGTGCCGATGGCCTGGGCGACCTTCACCACGTCCTCGACGGTCTTGTTGACCCGGACGAAGAAGGTGATGCGGATGTCGGCGCGGATGTTGTCGCGGCAGATCAGGCCCTCACGGCCGGTACGCGCGATCTCGATGGTCTTCACCGAGATGTCCATCAGCTCGGCCTTGTTGAAGACGGGCAGCACGACGGCCCCGGTGAAGGTGACGTCGACCTTGTTGATCTTCGAGATGATCAGGGCCTTGCCCTGCTCCACCTTGTGGAACAGCCGGCTGATCATGAAGAGCACGGCGATGACGACGAGGAGGACGACGGCGAGGAGAATGCCGAGCCCGGTGGAGATGACGTCCAATGTTGTCCCTCTGTTAAATAGGACGATCAGGGTCGAGTTCCGCGTCGTACGGCATCACCCAGAAGAATTCGCCGGGGGAGTCATAGGCGAATATCAGGGCGACGCTGCCGGCTGCGAAAACCTCGTCGCCGGTCTGCCGTACTTGAACGAGAGCGGAGGAGCCGTCGGCGGACGTGACCTCGGCCTGGCCGAAGGTGCGGCCGACGCGGCTCGTGCGGACGACGCACACGCGGCCCACGAAGTCGGCGCGGGAGGGGACGCGCTCCTTCGGGACGAGGCGCCGGAGTGACAGGACGACGAGGCGCGTACACGCCCAGGCGCAGACCAGCGCCGCGACCAGTACCGCGACCAGGGCGGGGGTGCTGGTGAACAGCGTGCCGCCCACGAGGCTCGCGAACCACGCGACGACGACCAGCAGCGAGACGGCCACCGCGGCGGGGACCCCGCCGAGTCCCAGACCGCTCAGGAGGCCACCGGCCCCCGTCGCCTCGGACCCGTCGCCGTCGCCGCCGTCGAACCCGAAGACCCCGGACACGACGAGCACCCAGTACGCGACGATCACCAGGAGCAGGAACGTGAACAGGACGGTCGGAAAAGACAGCGCGGCATCGACGAACTGGCCCATTGGCGTGTGAGATCCCCCTGCCGGCATACCGGAACGTGCTCCCCCGAGCACGTGTAGGTGACTATATACAGATAAAGATCTGTTAAAGGGAATAGTTCCCAAAACGGAAAGATATTCGCATGGATTTCTCGCCCGCGGGGGCCGTCGACGCGCGAGGCTCACCCGGCCACCACCCGAGGCGGGGAGGCGGGGCGGCGGGGAGCGGCGGGGCACGGAAAAGCCGGGTCACGGAGAACCGGGGCGTGAAGAACCGGGGCATGGAGAACGGGCGCATGGGGAAGCCGAGGAGCGGGAGCGGGGCTCCGCGTCCTCGGCCCTGTCCCGGAGAGCCGTCCCGGGAGGTCAGGCGGGGCGGGTGATCATGTAGGCGAGACCGACGAGAATCACGACGGGAATGAGCCACACGATCGCCTCGATGGCGAACTCCTTGTACATGAGGAACATCCTCCGGAGCGGTGATCGGCGAGGAGCGCTGATTCCCGACGATAGCCGCTGTCTCCGGCGGCGACCAGAACCCGGCGCGCACCGGGTCGCCCGCGACGGGAGACCGGTCCTTCACAGGGGCCGGTCCCTCACAGAGGGCGGTTCCCGCGAGGAGCCCCGGTCCCGCGAGGGGGTGGCCGTTACGAGGGGCGGCCGTTACGAGGGGGCGGCCGAGCCGACCACCACCGGGGAGTCCGAGAGTTCCCCCTCGACCACGTCGGCGACCACGCAGGTGATGTTGTCGGGACCTCCCGCGTCACAGGCGAGCGCGATCAGCTGACGCGTCACCTCGTCGAGGTCGTCGACCTCGGCGAGCACCTGACGGAGCCGTTCGGCGTCGACCACCCCGGACAGCCCGTCGGAGCAGAGCAGGTAGCGGTCGCCGAGCTCGGCGTCCCGGAGGGAGAGGTCGAGCTCGAGGTTGTCGCCGCCGTCGAGGACCTGCAGCAGGATCGAC
This sequence comes from Streptosporangium sp. NPDC023825, assembly GCF_040639575.1. Lineage (NCBI taxonomy): Bacteria > Bacillati > Actinomycetota > Actinomycetes > Streptosporangiales > Streptosporangiaceae > Streptosporangium > Streptosporangium sp. NPDC023825. The sequence continues at coordinate 47,790 of NZ_JBFAAE010000066.1, forward strand.
CGGTGCGGGTGGCGGGCGGCCTCCTCGGCGGTGATCCGGCCGTCGTCCATCAGCGTCTGGACCAGGGTGTGGTCGTAGGTGATCTGGTACAGGTCGCCGTTGCGCAGGAGGTAGGCGCGGGAGTCGCCGATGTGGGCGAGGGCGACACGGGAGCCGTTCCAGAGCATCAGGGTCAGGGTGGTGCCCATGCCGGTGAGCGACGGGTCCTCCTCGACCAGCTCGCGCAGGCGCTGGTTGGCCTTGCGGACCCCCGCCTCGGCGGCGGCGGCGAGGTCGCCGGGGCACTCCTGGTCCAGGGACGCGACGGTGGCGATCGCCGCCGAGCTGGCGACCTCCCCGCCCACGTGGCCACCCATCCCGTCGGCGACGGCGAGAAGCCGGGCGCCCGCGTAGGCGGCGTCCTCGTTGCCTTGCCGGATCCGGCCGACGTCGGAACCTGCCGTATAGCGCAGCGTGATCATCTGCACATCACTAGATCGTCGAGTTGCACGAGCTGAGCCGCTTTCGGACAGTTGGGATGGGCATAGGGCGAACCGAGATGTTCCACGATCCACTTAACACCATGGTGGCGCAAGCGGCCTGGGGAAGTGTTGCCACATCTGTTGACACCTGTGGTGGCGCGTAAGCTGGTTTCGGTGCCACCCGACCGCCCCTTCAGTGCCCCCCGCACTGTGCCCGAAGTACCCCACCTTACGCATCGCTAGGAGATCAGTAATGGCCGCGATCCTTCAGGAGGCGGCTCGTCGCCGCACGTTCGCGGTGATCAGCCACCCCGACGCGGGTAAGTCGACCATGACCGAGGCGCTGGCGCTGCACGCCTCCGCGATCAGCCAGGCGGGCGCGGTGCACGGCAAGTCCGGGCGGCGCGGGGTCACCTCCGACTGGATGGAGATGGAGAAGGCCAGGGGCATCTCCATCACCTCCGCCGCGCTCCGGTTCGAGTACCGCGGCCACATGTTCAACCTGGTCGACACCCCCGGCCACGCCGACTTCTCCGAGGACACCTACCGGGTGCTGGCCGCCGTCGACTGCGCGGTCATGCTGCTCGACGCGGCCAAGGGCATGGAGCCGCAGACCCTGAAGCTGTTCGAGGTCTGCCGGCACCGCCGCATCCCGGTGATCACGTTCGTCAACAAGTGGGACCGTCCGGGGCGCGAGGCACTGGAGCTGCTGGACGAGATCGAGGAGCGCACCGGCCTGAAGCCCACGCCGATCACCTGGCCGATCGGCACCGGCGGCTTCTTCCACGGGGTGGCCGACCGCGCCGCCGACCGGATCGTCCGCTACACCCGCACCCCCGGCGGCGCCACCAAGGCCATCGAGACCGACCTGAGCGCCGAGCAGGCCCTGGCGGAGCTGGGCGGCGACTGGGAGCGGGCCAAGGACGAGATCGACCTGCTCTCCGCGATCGGCGCCGACCACGACCAGAAGACCTTCGAGGCGCACGAGTCGACCCCGGTGCTGTTCGGAGCCGCGCTGTCCAACTTCGGCGTCGGCCGCCTGCTGGACGCCATGGTCGACATCGCCCCCGCCCCCACGCCCCGCCCGGACGTCGCCGACGACCCGCGCCCGCTGGAGGAGCCGTTCTCCGGCCTGGTCTTCAAGGTGCAGGCCAACATGGACCCCTCGCACCGCGACCGCATCGCCTTCGTCCGGGTCTGCTCGGGCAGGTTCGAGCGCGGCATGGTGCTCGTCCACGCGGCCACCGCCCGCCCGTTCGCGACCAAGTACGCCCAGTCGGTCTTCGGCCAGGAACGCGCCACGATCGACGAGGCGTACCCCGGCGACGTCGTCGGCCTGGTCAACGCCAGCGCCCTGCGTCCCGGAGACACGCTCTACGACGGCCCTCCCGTCGAGTTCCCGAGGATCCCGAGCTTCGCCCCCGAGCACTTCTCCACCGCCAGGGTCCGCGACTCCAGCCGGTCCAAGCAGTTCCGCAAGGGGATCGAGCAACTCGACGCCGAAGGCGTGGTCCAGGTGCTCCGCTCCGACGTCCGCGGCGACCAGTCGCCGGTGCTCGCGGCGGTGGGCCCGATGCAGTTCGACGTGGTCAAGCACCGGATGGCCGCCGAGTTCAACACCGAGATCCTGATGGACCGGCTCGACTTCGGCATCGCCAGGCTCACCGACGCCGAGTCGGCGCCGCTCCTGGCCCGCCAGCGCGGGGTGGAGGTCTTCACCCGCTCGCTCGACGGTGCCCTGCTGGCGCTGTTCACCGACGAGTGGCGCATGCGCGGCGTGATGCGCGACAATCCCGACCTGGTGCTGAACGCCCTGCTCGCCGACACGCGCGGCTGACAGGGCGCGTGAGGCTCGTGTGAGGTGAACCGGGTCGTGTGAGGTGAGCCGGGTCGGATGAGGTGAGCCGGGTCACGTGACGTGAGACGGGGAGGTCCGGGTACCGGGGGCCTCCCCGTCAGGCTTTCGTGGTGAGATATGTCGTTATGAGCGCGATTAAGTGGGGAATTCTGGCGACCGGCGGCATCGCCGCGTCCTTCACCGAGGACCTGAAGCTCCTGCCGGACGCCGAGGTGGCCGCGGTGGGATCGCGGTCGAAGGAGTCCGCGCGGGCCTTCGCCGACCGGCACGCCATCCCGCGGGCCCACGGAAGCTGGGCGGAGCTGGCCGCCGACCCCGACGTGGACATCGTCTACGTCGCCAACACCCAGAACGCCCACTACGACGCCGTACGGACCTGCCTCGAAGGAGGCAAGGCCGTACTGTGCGAGAAGGCGTTCACCCTCAACCGGGCCGAGGCCGCCAAGCTGGTCGACCTCGCGCGGGAGCGGGGCCTGTTCCTGATGGAGGCCATGTGGACGCGCTGCATCCCGGCCGTCCGCAAGATCATGGAGCTGGTCGAGGGCGGCGCCGTCGGCTCGGTCCAGACCATCCACGCCGACTTCGGGTTCTCCGTCTCCGTCCCGCCCGAGCACCGGCTCCGCAACCCGGCGCTGGGCGGCGGCGCCCTGCTCGACGTGGGCGTCTACCCGATCTCCTTCGCCCACATGGTGCTCGGCGCTCCCGCCGGGGTGCGATCCTGGGCGCGGCTGACCCCCGAAGGAGTGGACGAGAACACCGGAGTGCTGCTCGGCTACGACAGCGGGGCGGTCGCCCTGCTGTCCTGCGGCATCACCACGCACAGCCCGGTCGCCGCGTCCGTCTCCGGCACGCTGGGCCGGATCGAGCTGCCCGGCCCGTTCTTCCGCCCCGACACCTTCACCCTGCACCCGACGGAGGGCGAGCCGGAGACCTTCCACGTTCCGTACGAGGGGAAGGGCATGCTGCACGAGGCGAACGAGGCCATGCGCTGCCTGCGCGAGGGCCTGCTGGAGAGCCCGCTGATGCCCTGGCAGGCGACTCTCGACGTGATGGGCATCATGGACGAGGTCCGCTCGCAGGTGGGTGTCCGTTTTCCCGGTGAATGATCTGGGTGTGTGAGATGTTTCCCTTCCCGCGCACCTGGGGCGTTTCCCTTCCCGCGTGCTTTGGGGGTTTCCGGGTGTGCGGGTGGGGCGTTTTCCGGGTGTGCTCGGTGTGGTTGTTCTTGGTGCTCGCTGCGGT
>NZ_JBFAAE010000067.1:0-50261 GCF_040639575.1 Streptosporangium sp. NPDC023825
GCGCCGCTGGAGGTGGTGGCCTCGGGGTCGCCGCGCTCCCACAGGCCGGAGGTGGCGGTGTCGGTGCCGGACGGGTTGGTCGTCCAGCCGGTCGCGGTCTCGAAGGTGTCCTGCCAGACGACCGTCGGAGGTACGGCGGTCGCGGTCGTCCACACCGCGTAGGCGATGGCGTCGGCGTTGCGGTTCAGCGCGGTGTCGCTGATGTTGCCGATGGTGTCGCACGCCCGGTGGTAGCAGGGATCGAACGCCTGCCCCGCCGTACCGCCCCACAGGGTGGCCTGGGCGCTGGACTTGACGCCCTCGGCGCCGGTGAAGGTGCCGCCCGCGGGGATGCCGACGGCGATGAACGGCCCGTAGTCGGAGCGGCCGTCGAAGTCGGTGCCCCGGGTGGCCACGCCGATCGAGGTGAAGTACGCCTGGAGCGTCGACTCCAGCTGCGCCGAACCCGCCGGGCCGGGGCCCGAGCCGACGCCGTCGGAGTTGTCGCCGTCGTAGACGAAGTACCCGGCGTTGGGCGAGCCGACCATGTCGAAGTTGTAGTAGCCCTTGACCTTGGCCCGCTCGGAGGACGGGAGGTTGTTCACGTAGTACTGGGAGCCGCGCAGGCCCAGCTCCTCGGCGCCCCACCAGGCGAAGCGGAGGTGCTTGGTGGGTGCCAGCGACTGGCGGGAGACCTCCAGGGCGGTCTCCAGGATGGCGGCGCTGCCGGAGCCGTTGTCGTTGATGCCCGGCCCCGCGGTCACGCTGTCGAGGTGGGCGCCGACCATCAGGATGTCGTTCGGGTCGCCGCCCGGCCAGTCGGCGATGACGTTGTAGCCGGTCGCGCCGTTGTAGGTGAACGACTGCAGGGAGGTGGTGAATCCCGCGCCGTCCAGCAGGCCCCTGATGTAGTTGGCCGAGGCCAGGTAGCCGGGGCGGCCGTGGGCGCGGTTGCCGCCGTTGGCGGTGGCGATGGACTGGAGCTGGGTGAGGTGTGCCTTCACGGCGGTCAGCGAGATGTCCGGTGGGACGGCGGCCGACGCCGACGGTGCGGTGAACGCCAGCGGGATGGCCAGGATCGCCGCCATGCCCATGGTCCACAGACTGCGCATCATGCTCCTCGGGTTTGAGGGTGTGTGGGTCCCCCGAGCGGCGCGCACCCGTCACGGGTGCGCGCCGTACAGCGTGGTGGTGCGCTTGCGGAGCCGGTCCCTAGCGGGCGGCGGTGCCCTCGTGGGCCGCCGCGGTCCTCGCCGCGGACTTGGCCGCCGCGGCGTTGCGGTCGGGAATGCCGGTCAGGTCGTAGGCGAAGAACGCGGTGGCGTAGCCCACGGCCTTGGAGTTGCGCTCGAGCGCGGCGGCGTTGATGTTGTCGATGCCGTCGCAGGCGGAGTGGTAGCAGGGGTCGTAGGCGATGCCCGCGGTCCCGCCGAACTTGGCGGCCTGCTCGGGCGTCTTGATGCCCTCGGCGCCGGTGAAGATGCCGCCGGCGGGGATGCCGTTGGCGATGAACGCGCCGTAGTCGGAGCGGCCGGTGAAGTCGGTGCCCTCGAACGGCAGGTTGCGCTTGGCGTAGAACGCCTCGAGGCGCTTCTCGATCTCCGGCGATCCGGCCGGGCCCGCGGGGGCGCCCTCGGCGTCGGAGTCGTCACCGTCGTACAGGAAGGTGCCGTCGTTCGGCGAGGCGATCATGTCGAAGTTCAGGTAGAGCCTGATCTTGTCCTTCTCGGCCTGCGACAGGCCCGCGACGTACTGGTCGGAGCCGAGCAGGCCCAGCTCCTCCGCGCCCCACCAGGCGAAGCGCACCTTGTACTTGGTCGGCACGTGGGCCAGCTTCAGCGCGGTCTCCAGGACGGCGGCGCTGCCGGAGCCGTTGTCGTTGATGCCGGCGCCCTCGGGCACGCTGTCCAGGTGGGCGCCGACCGCGACGATCTCGCCGGACTTGCCCCAGCGGGTGTCGGCGATCAGGTTCTTGGTACGGCCGACCGTGGTCTCGGCGTCGACCTTCAGGTGGACGGTGGTGTTCGGGCTGTCGGCCAGGTCAAGGCCGACGGCCGTGCTCGCCATCACGATGGGGAAGCCGAAGCGCCACTCGATGATGTCGAAGACGAGCGGGTCGGTACGGCCGGGCTGGCCCTCGTTGAAGAAGATCACACCGGCCGCGCCGGCCGCCTTGGCGTTGGTGGCCTTGTCGATGAACGGGCAGGTGCCGCGCTGGATCAGCGCGATCCGGCCAGGGACGAACCCGGCGAAGTCGGAGGTCTCACAACCCGCCGTCGAGGTGTTCGGGGTCGGCGCCGGCGGGATGACGGCGTCGACGACCTGCACCTGCGCGGTGACGTCGCCTCCGCCGGAGGAGACCACGGTCACGAAGTCGGCCGGGTTGGCGTACGTCTTCGCCTCGGGGGCCGTCTGCTCCAGGACGGAGGGGCTCGCCTCCTCCCAGCCCAGGGGGAACTCGACGTCGGTCGTGGAGGTCTTGTACCCGGCCTTGCGCAGCTTGTCCTGCACGTAGGCGAGGGAGGCGTCGTAGCCGGGCGTGCCCGCGGCGCGGTTGCCGCCGTTGGCGGTCGCGATCTGCTGGAACCTGTCCAGGTGCTTCTTGACGTTGCTGCCCTTGATCTGCGTCGCGAACACGTTGGCGAGGACGTCGGTGACGCCGGGGGACGTGGTGGTCGCGGTGGTCGCGCTCGCCGGGACGGTGAAGGCGAGGGGGAGAGCGAGGGCCGTGACCAGGGTGGCGGCCTGGACCATGCTGCGTCGTAACCTCAGGCGCATAGCGCTCCTCGGGGTGGAACGGAGGGGGATCCCCTATTACGTACATGGCGGAACGTACCGTGATCACCTGGTTTCGCCTAGATGCGCCGAGGCTCAGGTGCACGAAAAGTTATCAAGCCGACCCTGACAGGGTTTTCTCAGGGATGTCCCGGGAACGGGTGAGTTCCGGTCGTTCGTTTGAAGAGACGAAGAACACCGATTCGGGGAGAGGTATCGTGCACCGTTCGAGAAACCACAAGATAATCGCCGGAGTCTGCGGCGGGATCGCGGAGACCCTCAACATGCCGCCCACCCTTGTCCGGGTGTTCTGGCTGTTGCTCTCGCTCATCCCCGGACCCCTGTGGGTCGCCTACGTGCTCATGTGGATCTTCGTCCCCAAGGCGCCGGCGGTCCGCTACTAGGCCGCGGGCCGGTGCTCCGGCCCCCGGGCCGGAGAAGCGCGCCGATGAAAATAGGCTGGGGGCATGAGGCAACGCCCACTGTCCCTGGTCCAGGACGACCTGGTCGACTACGAGAAGGCAATGGAGCGGATGACCGACCTGGTCGGTCAGCGGCAGCGCGACGAGCGCCCCGACACGCTCTGGCTGCTCAGCCACCCGCAGGTGTACACCGTGGGCAGGCGAACCCCTGAGCAGCACCTGCCCGACCCCGCTCACGGCATCCCGGTCGTGAGCACGGGTCGTGGCGGGCAGCTCACCTACCACGGTCCCGGCCAGCTGGTCGGCTACCTGGTCGTCAAGCTCGGCGAGGACGAGGGGATCGTCGACTACGTCCGCGAGGTCGAGCTGAGGCTCGTCGGCGCGCTCGGCGCGCTGGGCGTCCCGGCCGAGCGCCGCGACACCCCGCCGGGTTCGGAACTGCTGACCGGCGTGTGGACGACCGAGACGGGACGCAAGATCGTCTCGATCGGCATGCGGCAGAGCCGCGGCGTCACCAGCCACGGGTTCGCCCTCAACGTCGACGGCGACCTGACCCCGTGGGGGTGGGCGGTGGCCTGTGGCATGCCCGACGTCGACATGACCTCCATGGGGCGGGAGGCCCCCGCCGCCGCGGCCATGGACCGGGTCCGCGCGGCGGTGGCGGAGGCCTTCGAGGCGAGCTGACCGGCCCGGTCCCGGGGAGCGGACCGGTCACCTCGTGCTCTCGGGTGCCCTCTGGGATCCCGGGGCCGAGGTCAGCCGATCGGCTCCTTGCCGGCCGGGTCGGCGGCCGTGCCGGCCGGGTCGAACGCCTCGGCCATGTCGACCGTACGGCGCGGGCCGGTGAACCAGTGCTTCGCCGACAGCGTCCACCACAGGCCCACGGCCAGCACCATCACACCGACCACGATCGGCGCGTAGTTGACCGCGGTCCAGGTGAAGTCGTCGCTGAACGGCACGGCGGCCGGGACCAGCGGCATGATGAAGTAGATCGAGACGATGAAGATCTCGACGATGGCGATCCAGCACATGACCTTGTACTTCGGCCCCAGCGTCCAGGGCCCCGGCTCGAACCGGTCGCCCATCCGCAGCCGGAGCCAGATCGGGATCGCGAAGGCGATGTAGAGGCCGATGACCGCCACCGACACGACCGCGTAGAAGGCCAGCGGCAGGCCGCCGGGGGCCTCGTACAACGCGGGCAGGGTGAGGACGAGCGCGGCCGCGCAGCCGAAGACGATCGCGTTGACGGGGGTCCGGTTGGCGTCCACCCTCGACCACAGGCGCCAGCCGGGGATGGCGCCGTCCCGGGAGAAGGCGTAGGTCATCCGGGACATCGAGGTCACGCAGCTCATCCCGCAGAAGAACTGGCCGACGGTGGAGATCGCGAAGATCGCCGTGGCCAGGTTGCCGGGGAGCGCGCTGTCGAAGATGGCGCCGACGAAGCCGCCCGCCTCGTTGACCGCGTCCACGTCGGTGGCCGCGAACAGGAAGGCGAGCAGCAGGATCCAGCCGCCGATCGCCGAGTAGAAGATCGACTGCCACAGTCCTCTGGCGGCGGCGGTGGAGGCGCCCTGGGTCTCCTCCGACACGTGCGCGCACGCGTCGAAACCGGTGATCGTGTACTGGGTCAGCAGGAAGCCGAGCGGCAGCACGTAGAACCAGTACGAGGAGTCGGAGAAGCCGGAGTTGTTGATCGTCTCGGTGAAGACGAACGACATCGACTGGTGCGAGTCGGGGCCGAAGACCAGGATCAGCACGACCACCGCCGCGCCGAACACGTGCCACCACACCGAGACGTTCTGCAGCGTCGAGATCAGCCGGTGGCTGAAGATGTTGATCAGGGCGTGCAGCACGAGGATGACCGCGAACAGGATGAACGCGTTGGTCAGGCTGGGGTCCCAGCCGGCGAAGAACCGGCTGAGGGTGATGTTCAGGAAGGTCGCGCAGCCGTAGTCGACCGAGGCCGTCACGGCGATCAGGCCGATGAGGTTGAACCACCCGGTGAACCAGCCGTGGATCGGCCTGCCCATCTTCGCGGCCCACCAGTAGATGCCGCCGGCGGTCGGATAGGCCGAGACCAGTTCCGACATGCACAGCCCGATGATCAGGATGAAGATCGAGATCAGCGGCCACCCCCACGCGATGGCGACGGGGCCACCGTTGTTCCAGGCCTGGCCGAACGTGGTGAAGCAGCCGGCCAGGATGGAGATGATCGAGAAGGAGATGGCGAAGTTGGAGAAGCCGCTCCAGGTTCTGGAGAGCTCCTGCTTGTAACCGAGTTCCGCGAGGCGCTTCGCGTCCTCGTCGACGGAGCCGACCGGTGTTGGCTTGGTCACTCAAGCCTCCTTGCGTGGTGGTGCGGGGGGTGGGGGGATCCGGCGCTCGCGCCCCGGACGTCGTCGACGAGCCGTCCGAACCCCGGGTCGTCCAGGTCTTGTACGGCTTGCGAGAACTTGTCGGCCGCCTCCGCCTCGTAGTCGAAGTCGGCGTCGGCCGCCTGCTCCTTGAGCAGCCCGTGGTGCACGGCGAACCAGAGCGTCCAGGTGAGGTTGGACATGATCAGGTTGAGCCGCACCCTGGAGGTGAGGCGCCGGTCGTCGGTGCCGAAGTAGGCGTGGGCCAGCCGGGCGGTCAGGTCGGGGTCGTAGTCCGCCTCGGCCGCGATGTCGCCGAGCTCGAAGGCCGGGTCGTTGTTCCCGGAGAGCTGGTAGTCGACGATCCTGACCTCGGTGCCGCAGCGGATGAAGTTCTCCGGCAGCAGGTCGTTGTGGCACGGCACCGTGGGCAGCGGATCGGCGGCCAGCGCCCGTTCGATCTCCGCCGCCGCGGGAAGACGGTCCTCGTAGCCGTCGGGTGTGCTCAGTTCGTGGGTACGGCAGAGGGCGAGGAACTCCTCGAGCTTGCGGAAGATGGAGAAGTCGTTGACGAACCTGGGTCCGGCGTGCAGCCGGCGGCAGGTAGCCGCGATGGGGCCCGGAATCGTCCGTACGGCGTGGGCGTCCAGGGTGGCGCCGTCGAGATACTCCAGGACCAGCGCGCCCGGCAGCCGGTGCAACACCCGGGGGCCGACTCCCGCGTCCGCCGCGTGGAGCGTGTTGGCGATCTCCTGGTCGAGCGGTATGCCCAGGCCGGCCTCCGAGACCCGGGGATCCAGCACGCGCAGCAGCCATCGCTGCCCGTCGGCCGTGGTGAGCCGGGAGATCCGGTGGCTGAGCCCACCCTTGATCAGAGTCTCGGTCACGGGCTGGTCAGCCCATTTACGGACGTCCGCTAGAGGATCTGGCATGCCGCCCTCCTTTGGCCTACCTTCATACCATTGATCCAATTCTGTGGACTAGGTGTTACAGAGGGGTTGCGCGCCTTGAAACTTCCCAGTTCCGCGCGGGCCGTCGTGATCGGCGGCGGGGTGGCCGGTTGCAGCGTCGCCTACCACCTGGCGAGGCTCGGCTGGACCGAGGTGATCCTCGTCGAGCAGCACGAACTCACCGAGGGGACCACCTGGCACTCGGCCGGATTCGTGGGCCAGCTCCGCTCCACGGTCACCCAGACCAAGATGATCATGTATTCGGCCGGTCTCTACCCCGAGCTGGCCGAGCTCACCGGGCTGGATCCGGGCTGGCGCGGGGTGGGCGGCCTCCGCCTGGCGACCACGCCCGAGCGGGTGGAGGAGTCGCTGCGGCTGGCCGGGGCCGGGGAGACCTACGGCCTGGGCCTGGAGGTCGTCTCCGGCGCCGAGGCCAGGGAGATGCTCCCGCTGCTGCACGCCGACGACGTGCGGGCCGCGCTGTGGCTGCCCGGGGACGGCTGGCTGGACCCGGCGCTGCTGGCCAGGGCGCTGGCGGCCGGGGCGCGGAAGCTGGGCGTGCGCATTCACACCGGGACCCGCGTGACGGGACTCGACGTGGCGAAAGGCGCGATCACCGGGGTACGGCTCGCGTCGGGGGCCGCGGGTTCCGCCGATTTCGAGGAGTGGTCGGTCCAGGCGGAGACCGTGGTCGTCGCGGCGGGCGCGGCCAGCGGGCGGGTCGGACGGCTGGCCGGTGTCGATATTCCGGTCGTGCCGATCAAGCACCAATATGTCACCACCGAATCATTCGGGGTTCCGTCGTCCATGCCCACGGTGCGGGACCCGGACAACATTGTCTATTTCCGGGAAGAAAACGGCGGGATTCTGGTGGGCGGTTATATTCGCGATCCAGAAATCTGGGACACGGTCGCCCCATTGGACGAGCCGCGAACCGTCTTTCCCCCGGATATGCCGAAATTTCGGGAATCGTGGGAATCGGCGGTGCGGCGGGTTCCCGAGCTGGGCCGTACCGAGATCACGAAGGTCGTGCACGGCCCCGAGGCGTTCACCCCCGACGGCGAGTTCCTCCTCGGCGAGACCCCGGTCCGCGGGCTGTGGGCGGCGGCCGGCTTCTGCGTCCACGGCCTGGCCGCGGCCGGAGGCGTGGGCAAGGTCATGGCCGAGTGGATCGTGGATGGCTCGCCCGAGTACGACATGTTCGGGATGGATCTGCGGCGCTTCGGGGCCCATGCCCGCTCCGCGTCGTGGACCCGGGCCAAGGCCCTGGACTCGTACTCGAAGTACTACGACATCGTCTACCCCGGCGAGGAGCGCACCGCCGCCCGGCCGCTCCGCCGCTCCCCGGCCTGGGTACGGCACGTGGAGCTGGGAGCGGCGTTCGGCGAGAAGTCCGGCTGGGAACGGGTCAACTGGTACGAGCCCGGCCGGGACCTTCCCCCGGACGGCCAGGTGGACGGCCGGAGCCCCCGCCCGGACGGCTGGGCGGGCCGGATCTGGTCGCCCGCCGTGCGCGAGGAGTGCCTGGCCACCCGCGACGCCGCCGGTCTCTTCGACCAGACCTCGTTCTCCAAGCTGGAGGTGTCGGGGCCCGGGGCCCTGGAGGGGCTGCAGCGGGCGTGCGCCGGGCAGCTCGACCGGCCGGTGGGTTCGATCGTCTACACCCAGCTCCTCAACGAGCGCGGTGGCATCGAGGCCGACCTGACCGTCACCCGCCTGGCGGAGGACCGCTTCCGCCTGGTCACCGGCACCGCCTTCGGCGTCCACGACGCCGCCTGGCTGCGCGGCCGGGGTCTCGACGTCCGCGACGTCACCTCGGCGCACGCCTGCTACTGCCTGTGGGGTCCGAGAGCGCTCGACATCCTCGGTTCCGTCTCCGGCGACGACCTCACCTTCGGCTACATGAAGGCCAGGGAGATCAGCGTCGGGAACGTCCCGGTGCTGGCCCAGCGGGTGACGTTCGTCGGCGAGTTCGGCTGGGAGCTGTACTGCCCGTCGGAGTACGGGCTGACGCTGTGGGACACGCTCACGGAGGCGGGAGCGCCGCACGGCATGCGCCCGGCCGGCTACCGCGCGATCGACTCGATGCGCCTGGAGAAGGGGTACCGCGTCTGGGGCATGGACATCACCCCGGAGACCACCCCCCACGAGGCCGGCCTGGGCTTCGCGGTCGCCCGCGACAAGGACTTCCTCGGCCGCGCGGCCCTGGAGGCCGGCGCCGGCGCGGGTGCCGGAGCGTCCGCGCGGCGTCTGTTCTGCCTGGTCCTGGACGACCCCCGCCAGGTCTGCCTCGGCGGGGAGCCGGTCCGCGCTGGCGGCCTGCCCGCCTCGCGGGTGACCAGCGGCGGGTACGGCCACCGTGTCGACCGCTCGATCGCCTACGCCTACCTGCCCGGGGAAACCGCCCCCGGCGACCGCGTGGAGGTCGGAGTCACCGGCACCTGGACGGGCGCCGTCGTCACCGCGGAACCCCTCTACGACCCGTCCTCGGAACGCGTCCGGCGCCTGCCGTCCTGACCGTCCCGGCGGGCGCGGCTCCGCCGGATCTCCGGGGACGCCGTACGGGCCGGGCGGGGGCTCTCCCCCGCCCGGCACGGCCGGGGGCCGGGCGCGCCACGAAGGTCACGCGGTCCTTCGCGGGCCCGGTGGCGACAGACCGGCCCCCGTCCCTGATTTCCCATAGGTCCCGTCATGGACCTGCGTATGGGCCATCCTGTGATCTGGAGACCGGCGTCAGGTATACCCCCCGGGGGTTGCTGAAAAGGTGGTGATGTGGCACTGTTGCCGAGCGAGCGGATACCCCCAGTGGGTATTGAGGAGGAGTGGTCGAGATGAACGGCGCGATCAAGGTGGGCGCGTACGCGCTGGGGCTGGCCGTGGTGTTCGGCGGAGCCCTGGGGGCGGGCCGGCTGGCCGGGCCGGTCGGGCCGGTGGGAGGCGCGGCGGCCGAGAGCTCTCCCGGCGTCGGCACCGGTGTCGAGCGGGGCGCGGGCCGGGACGCCGGGGCGGGTGCGGACCACGGCGGCCATCAGGAGGCCGGGCAGGAGACCGGGCACGGGACGGCGGCCGCGAAGGCGCCGGCCGTTCCCGCGGGGCTCCAGGTCTCCCAGGGCGGATACATGCTCATGCCGGAGACCGACGAGGTCAAGGCGGGCGAGCGGACCGACTTCCGCTTCACGGTGATCGGCCCCGGCGGCTCCCCCGTCACCGGGTTCACCACCCAGCACGACAAGAAGCTGCACTTCATCGTGGTCCGCCGCGACCTGACGGGCTTCCAGCACCTGCATCCCACCCAGCTGGGCGGCGGGGTGTGGTCGGTCCCGCTCGAACTCCCCGACGCCGGGGAGTACCGCGCGTTCGCCGACTTCGCCCCCGAGGGGGCGCAGCCCCTGACGCTCGGCATGGACCTGTCGGTGGCCGGCGACTACCGGCCCGAGCCGCCCGCGGTCCCGGCCGAGACCGCCAAGGTGGGCGACTACACCGTCACCCTGGCGGGAGACCTCATTCCCGGCCGTACGAGCATGCTCACGCTCTCGATCGCCAAGGACGGCGAGCCGGTCACCGACCTGCAGCCCTACCTGGCCGCGTACGGGCACCTGGTCGCGCTGCGCGACGGCGACCTGGCCTACCTGCACGTGCACCCCGACGGCGCGCCCGGTGACGGGCGCAGCGCGCCCGGCCCGGACATCACCTTCTACGCCGAGGTGCCCAGCGCGGGAACCTATGGTCTCTACCTGGACTTCAAGCACGCCGGGACCGTGCGTACCGCCGTGTTCACCGCCGCCACGAGCCCGGATCCCGAGGGCGGCGGGGCCACGGCGCCGTCCGGGGACGGTCACGGGCACAGCCACCAGCCGTGAAATACCCCGTAGGGGTTAGGTGTTCTGATAGCGAGGAGAGAGACATGCCTGGACACGCCCATCGCGGGGACGGCGACCCGTGCCGGGTCGATGGACGGGCCCGCTCCCGGGCGGCGGCGAGGTTCCCGGCCCCGACCGGCCGGCCGATACCGGCTCCGGTCCTCGAACCGGGGCAGGGCCGCGCACGACGACCCGTCGGACCGGGGCAGGGCCGCGCACGACGACCCGTCGGACCGGGGCAGGGCCGCGCACGACGACCCGTCGGACCGGGGCCGGGCCGCGCACGACAGAGCCGCGAACGATGACAGAGAAGGTACGAGGAGAGGCCGTGACGTCCACGACCACCGGCGAAGCGCCCGCCCGCGGCGAGATCGAGCTCGCCATCGGCGGCATGACCTGTGCCTCCTGCGCGGCCCGCATCGAGCGCAAGCTCAACAAGCTGGACGGCGTGACCGCGACCGTCAACTACGCCACCGAGAAGGCGAAGGTAGCCTACCCCGCCGGTGTCACCCCCGAAGATCTGGTCGCGGAGGTGGAGAAGGCCGGATACACCGCTGAACCGCCCGCCCCGCCGGCGTCCGCCGAGCGGGACGGGACGGGCGAGGAGGACAGGGAGGGGGAGCGTGCCGGGCTCGCTCCCCTCAGGCAGCGCCTGATCACCTCGGCCGTGCTGTCGGTGCCGGTCGTCGCGATGGCGATGATCCCGGCGTTGCAGTTCGACCACTGGCAGTGGCTCTCCCTCGCCCTGGCCGGTCCCGTCGTGGTCTACGGCGGGTGGCCCTTCCACCGGGCGGCCTGGACCAACCTGCGGCACGGCGCCGCGACCATGGACACGCTGGTCTCGCTGGGGACGATCGCCGCCTTCTCCTGGTCGCTCTGGGCGCTGTTCTTCGGTACTGCGGGCATGCCGGGCATGCGGCACGGCTTCGAGTTCACCCTGTCCGGGGGCGACGGCTCGGGGAACATCTACTTCGAGGCCGCCGCCGGGGTGGTCACCTTCATCCTCGCGGGCCGCTACTTCGAGGCCCGCTCCAAGCGGCGCGCCGGTGCCGCGCTCCGCGCGCTGCTGTCGATGGGCGCCAAGGACGTCACGCTGGCCTCCGGGGAGGTCGTCCCGGTCGGCAGGCTCACGGCGGGCGACCTCTTCGTCGTACGGCCGGGGGAGAAGATCGCGACGGACGGCATGGTCGAGGAGGGGTCCTCGGCCGTGGACGCGTCCATGCTGACCGGCGAGTCGGTCCCCGTCGAGGTGCGGCCGGGTGACGCGGTGGCCGGCGCCACCGTGAACGCCGGTGGGCGCCTCGTGGTGAGGGCCACCCGGGTCGGCTCGGACACCCAGCTCGCCCAGATGGCCAGGCTGGTGGAGGACGCGCAGAACGGCAAGGCCGCCGTGCAGCGGCTGGCCGACCGGATCTCCGCGGTGTTCGTGCCGATCGTGATCGCGCTGTCCGTGGCCACCCTCGGCTTCTGGCTCGGTACCGGCTCCGGCGCCGCCGCGGCCTTCACCGCCGCCGTGGCGGTACTGATCATCGCCTGCCCCTGCGCCCTGGGCCTCGCCACGCCGACCGCGCTGATGGTCGGCACCGGCCGGGGCGCCCAGCTGGGCATCCTGATCAAGGGGCCGGAGGCGCTGGAGTCGACCCACGGCATCGACACCGTCGTCCTGGACAAGACCGGCACCGTGACGTCGGGCACGATGACCCTCAAGGACGTCTTCCCCGCCGCCGGCGAGGAGCGCGAGGAGGTGCTCCGGCTGGCCGGGGCGCTGGAGGGCGCCTCCGAGCACCCCGTCGCCCGCGCGGTCGCCCGCGCGGCGGACTCCACCGCCCAGGTCGAGGACTTCGCGAACGTCGAGGGACTCGGCGTCCAGGGCGTCGTCGACGGGCACGCCGTGCTCGTCGGGCGGCCCCAGCTGCTCGCCGACCGGTCGCAGCACCTGCCGCCCGAGCTGGAGGAGGAGCTGGAGCGGGCACAGGCGCGCGGGGAGACGGCCGTCGCGGTCGGCTGGGACGGGAAGGCCCGCGCGGTGCTCACCGTCGCCGACGAGATCAAGCCCACCTCGGCCGAGGCGGTCGCCGCGCTGCGCGCGCTCGGCCTGCGCCCGGTCCTGCTGACCGGCGACAACGAGACGGTGGCCCGCACGGTCGCCGGGGCCGTCGGCATCGAGGACGTGATCGCCGACGTGCTGCCCGCCGACAAGGTGGAGGTCGTCAAGCGGCTCCAGTCCGAGGGCCGGACCGTGGCCATGATCGGCGACGGGGTCAACGACGCCGTCGCCCTCGCCCAGGCCGACCTCGGCATGGCGATGGGCACCGGCACCGACGTCGCGATCGAGGCCTCCGACCTCACCCTGGTACGGGGCGACCTGCGGGTGGCCGCCGACGCGATCAGGCTGTCCCGCCGCACGCTGCGCACCATCAGGGGCAACCTGTTCTGGGCCTTCGCCTACAACGTCGCCGCCATCCCGCTGGCCGCTCTGGGGCTGCTCACCCCGATGATCGCCGGGGGCGCGATGGCGCTCTCCTCGGTGTTCGTGGTCAGCAACAGCCTGCGGTTGCGCCGCTTCAGGTGAGGGGCGCCCTCGCGGCGCGGGCGTTATGGTGGAGTCCGCGCGGCAGGGCGCACCCGGTCCGCGGGAAGGGCAGAGCCCACCTGAGCACCACACTGCTCATCGGCCAACCTCCTTTTCGGCCCGATCGCGCGGACGTCGGGCGTGACGAAAGGGAGGCATCCGTGCCTGTTCGCCGTCTTCCCGACAATCCCAGCCTCGAACACCTGAGGAACCAGGCCAAGCGCCTCAAGAGGGCGGTCCGCGACGCCGACGCCGCCGCGCTGGAGCTGGTCGCCGAGTTCCACCCCCGCCCGTTCCCCGGTCTCCGGGCGCGGCCCGCCGGACCACCGCCGGCCGGGGGAGACCCGCGCTCGCCGGAGGGGTTCACGCTGGCCGACGCCCAGCTGACGGTCGCGAGGGCGTACGGCTTCGCGAGCTGGCCCCGGCTCCGCGCCCACCTCGACGTCCTCGCCCGGCACTCCCGCTCACCCCACCTGGTACCCCGGAGCGCGGACCCGGTCGCGGAGTTCCTCCGGCTGGCCTGCCTGCCGTACGGGAACGACGACCCGTCGCGCCGCCGCGAGGCGGCGCGGGCGCTGGCCCTGGACCCGGGACTCGCGGTCGCGAGCGTCCACACCATGGCCGCGACCGGTCAGGCGGAGGCGATGGCGGCGACGCTGGCGGCCGACCCGGCCCAGGCGCGGGCCGAGGGCGGGCCGTACCGGTGGGAGCCGTTGCTCTACCTGGCGTACTCGCGGGTCGAGGGCGGCGACGCGCCGCGGACCGCCCGGCTGCTGCTCGAACACGGTGCCGACCCGGACGCGGGCTACCTGTGGGAGGGGTTGCCCTCGCCGTTCACCGCGCTCACCGGGGCCTTCGGCGGCGGCGAGCGCGGCGAGCCGCCGCACCCGCGCTCCGCCGAGCTGGCCAGGCTCCTGCTGGAGGCGGGAGCCGATCCCAACGACAGCCAGACCCTCTACAACCGGGGGCTCTGCGGGTTCGGGTCCGACGACACCGAGCACCTGGAGCTGCTCTTCGAGTACGGTCTCGGCCGGGGGGACGGCGGGCCGTGGCACCGGCGCCTCGGTCCCGCGCACGCGACACCGGAGCAGATGCTCCAGGACGAGGTGCTCGCCTCGGTCGCCAGGCGGCGGCCCCGGCGCCTGAGGCTCCTGATCGAGCACGGCGCGGGCCTCGACGGTCCCGGCACCGGCCACCCGATCTTCGAGGGCCGTACGCCCTACGAGCTGGCCGTGCTCGGCGGGCACTCCGAGCTGGCCGGAATGCTCGCCGAGGCCGGGGCGAGGGTCTCCCCCCGCCGTGCCGGCCGGTCATCGTGATCTCCTCGAACGTCCGGAACGCGCGATCCTCTCGCGCCCGGAACCGTGGAGGCCGGGAGGCGGCCGGCCGTCGCGCCGGCGCTCCGCCCGGTCAGGGGATGGGGCAGGGCCGATGATCAGGGTCCGGTACGGGGTCTCCCGCGCCGGGCCCGTCACGTTCCGCCAGCTGGAGGATCTCCCCGACCGTCGCCTCGTCCGCGGTGTAGATGTGAGGCACGTCGACGAAGACCCTCATCGATCCGCAGCCCACCATGAGGCCGTTCGCGACCTCGCTCTGGATGCCGCGCAGCGGTACGTAGTTCAGGTAGGAGGTGAACACGTTCTGCGACCGGAAGGCGGCGGTCATGACCAGCCGCCCGGCACGAAGCCTGAAGGCCAGGCTGGTCAGGCACGGCACCGCGTCGAAGGGCTCGCCGGGAGCGGTGAGCGAGATCCAGCCACTCTTGGTGTACGGCTTGGCGCGCAGCACGTCGGCGATCCAGCCGAGCTGGTCGACACCGAGGAACTGGCGGAGCCGCCCTCCGTAGCTGTACTTGAACGGTGGGACGACCGACCGCTCGCTGAACTTGCTGGAGTACAGCGGGATCTTCCCGGCGTCGCCGTAGCATTTCAGCACCGGGTCGTCCCAGGCCAGGCCGGTGACCTCGAACAGCACCGCCGGAGCCTCGATGATCGGGCCGCGGTCGTCCAGGGCGGGCCCGCCGTTGTCTGTCACGTGTCGCATCAGCCAGATCCACGTCTCCCCACAAGACGCGAATCTGAGGAGGTCGGACATTCAGGTCTCCACGTTGGGGAAATGGAAGGGGTTGTGTGGGAGCCGGCGTTGCCGGGAAACATTGGCGCGAACGTAGTAGACGAAATAGTGGACCATCGCGAGCAGGCCGATGATCACCAGGAGCAGCGCCATGGTCGGCGCCGCCCCGATCATTCCGAGCACGCCCACCGCGATGTAGGAACTGTTGACCAGGGCCAGCATCATCACATTGATCCCCGGCCAGGCCATCGGCGCGTACGTCTCCGGGTACCGGGGATCCACCGGCAGGTTGGGAGTCCAGCCGAGGGCCGAGAACTGGTCCTTGAGGTGGACCGCGTAGAGCAGGCGGAAGTTGTTGAGCGCCCGCGCGGTCCTCATGTGCGCGTTGACGGCCTCGATCAGCCGCAGGAAGGGCAGCACGCTGAGCAGCCCGAACGCGGCGACCATCGCGAACAGGTGCCAGGGCACGGTGAGCCAGGCGGTCAGCGTCTCCGGGCTGACCACCTTCGCGCTGGCCAGTGCGACCGCGGCCGCGAACGGGGCGGCGAGCAGGCTCATGGACAGCCGGGTCATCTTGATGCGCTCGTCCTTGGCGGCAAGGTAGACCTGGTACGTCCCGCTGAAGTCCACGGAGACGAGGGCGAGGAATTCCCCGGGTGCCACGGGCAGCCCGTCCAGGGTCTCGGGTAGTGCTTCCGCGGTCATCCGCGGTGACATTCTCCGCATCGGGACCCCACTTTCGCCGGATAGTGGATTTTCCCGTAAGAAGATATTGACCTACTTGTCAGACGAATGAGTGCGTTTTAACGACATACGTCTCAAAGTTCTGTGCGGCCTCTCCCGCGGGCGCGTCTTCCACGGATGCGTCTCTCCCGGACGCCGCCGTGGGGGCCTCCCGCGAGGGCCGTTTCACGACCGCGAGGTCCGCCGCGCGCCGGAGAACGGAACCGTCGTCCGCCCGTGCGTCAGTGCCCCTCCGCCGTCCTGAACTCCTCGTCCGGCAGGGCCTCCTCCACGGAGGCGGCCATCGTGAAGTAGGTCAGGAGCCCGGTGGTGGCCATCATGTGGCGCAGCGTCCGGCTCGCTCCGGCCAGCACCAGGCGGGTCCGGGTCTCCTGGCTCCTGCGCAGGAGCCACAGCAGTTCCGCGAGCCCGGTGGAGTCGCAGAAGGTGAGGCCCTGCAGGTCGAGGATGAGCCACGGCCCGGCCTGGGCCCGCGTGTCCGGAGACGTCCCGAAGGTCTCCGGAGATGTCTCGAAGGAGGAGAGGACCTGTGGCGAGGGGGAGAGCGAGGCCATCGCGGAGAGCGATGACCGCCCGTCCGACGGCGGCCCGTCCGACGGCGGCCCGTCCGGTGGCGGTCTGTCCGGGGAGAGGGGAGAGGGATCATCGGGGAAGAGCGGTGGCGGGCTTCCCGGAGGTGGCGGGCTTTCCGGGGAGGGGGGCGGCGGGCTCCCGGGAAAGAACGGGGAAGGGGGCTCGGGCGACAGCGGGGACGGCGGCTCCGAGGGGAGCGGACCTCCCGAGGCCGGCGGGACTTCCGAGAGGAACGGCGTCTCGGAGCGGAACGGCGTCTCCGGGAGGAGCGGTGACGGACCGGAGAACGGTGCCTGAAGCGCCGGGAACGCGGACGGCGAACCGAGGGCTGGAGGAGCCGGGAACGGAGCCGGGAACGCGGACGGCGAATCGAGTGACGGAGGAGCCGGGAACGCGGACGGCGAATCGAGTGACGGAGGAGCCGGGAGCTCGGACCGCGAGTCGAGGGCTGGAGGAGTCGGGAGCTCGGACGGCGAGTTGCCGGCGCTCAGGTTCAGGGCCCGGACGATCTCTCTCCGGAAGGTCGGCGCATAGTCGTAGTCGAGCTCGCCGATCGCCCGGACCACGATGGCGCTTCCGCGCGCATCGGCCGATATCGAGAGCGTGTTCACACCTTCGGGTGGCATGGAAAGACTCCTTAGACCCGCAGTTCACAAGGCGGGCGTTCCCTCCGTCTTACCAGGTATGCAGTTCTGGTCGCCCCGATGGCGGGGAATTACAGTGTACTTGCGAGATTTCGTCCTATCTCGCGGATGGCGGGGACGAACCACCCGCCCGAATCCCCTGGTCATCGAGCCTTCGTCCCGGACGGACGGTCCCGCCGCGCGGGCTCGGCCGGACCGGAACGGGACGGTCCCGAGCAGGCTGGAAAACCGGCGGGGCAGGCCGGAACAGGCCGGAAAACCGGCAGGCCGGCCCCTCGGTCGAGGGGCCGGCCTGCGCGCGGTGACACCGGGGCCGGATCGTGCGAGGTGCGGCCGGATCAGAGGCCGGACCGCGTGCCCGAGGTGACCCGGGCACCCGAAGTCACCTGTAAACCTGAGGTCACCTGGGAACCCGGGGTGACCTGGGAACCCGGGATGACCTGGACCGCCGTCACGGGCTGAGCCGGGCGGACGGGTGGACGAGGTTCCGTACGGGATCGTGCCGTTCCTCCCTGCGGCTCCACCGCTTTCGGTGCGCCCGGTGCCGGGCGCCGGCGCATGCCGCGTTCGGACGCCGGCCGTGGTCCGATCTCCTTGCCGAATCCCATCTGGTGGAGAAGCCGCCCCAGGGCGCCTCCCAGGGCCACGACCCCCGCGCCGACCCAGAAGAAGGGGACGCTGGCGGCCACCATCGCCACCCCGGAGATCGTGAAGCCGGTGATGCATACGATCGAGCCGGTCCAGCCCGCCACGGTGTGTCCCATGTCGTGCTCTTCGTGGATCTCCGCCAGCTCCGCGAGGTCTTTCCTTATCCCCACGATGTCTCCTCCATCTGGAGCGCCGCCCTCCGCGGGCCGTGGCGGATCGCCGGGTGGCAGGCGCTAGGTTGAATCCGCCCGTATCATTTATCTCACGAGCTAAGTTTCTTAGATAGTAAGGAGATTTCGTGGTGGAACGCAAGTCGGAGGCCGGCGTCTCGCCGCTGGAGGTCCTGGCCCGGATGGACCAGCTGATCGCGTTGAGCCTGGTCGGGCAGCACACGCTCGCCGAGCGTCTCGGCATCAACGTCACGGACCTGACGTGCCTGGGCTTCGTCCTCGGCGCGGGGGAGGAGGCGCTCACCGCGGGCCGCCTCGCCGAGCTGGCCGGTCTCACCACGGGGGCCGTCACAGGTGTGGTCAACCGTCTGGAGAGCGCCGGCTACGCCCGGCGCGTTCCCGATCCCCACGACCGGCGCCGTGTCCGGATCGTCCCGGAAGGGGATTCGGCCGCCCGCATCGCGGTGGCGTACGAGCCCACCTACCGGCGGCTCACCGAGCTCTTCGAGAGCTACGGCCCGGACGAGCTGGCCGCCATCTCCGACTGGTTCACGCGTGCCGCCGACGCCATGCGGACCTCTCTGGCCGAGATCCGCGAATCTCCGGCTCTCTGACGGAAAAGGGCTCCGGAATCTCGTTCTCGACGGTGGTACCGGGATTCTCGCGGTTTTCCGGAGGGCGCCGCCCCCGGCTACCGGCTCCGGCCGGGTCCCGGGTCGAGGGCGGCGTCCCGTGACCCGGAGCGTCCGCGGGCCACAGCTTCGATCATGGTGATGGCGTCGGCCGGGGTGCCGATCACCGGCGCGCGGGCGAGCTCGCGGCCGGTTCCCGCCGGGCGTTCACCCTCCGTCGCGGCGCGCGTTCTGCTTCGCGATTCCCTGGAGGACCTCGGTGACATGGGGCGCGCAGACCGGGTCGCGGGAGTGCCTGCCGGAGAACCAGCGCGTTTCGATCACGTAGTCGGCCGGATGGCCGCAGAGACACTTGCCGGGAGCTCCGGAATCTGCCGGTACGACCGCCGTGCGGTGAGTCACCATGAGTTGACTTTAGACTCGTTTGACTCTTTTATGATGTTTCCTCGCTCTTTTTACTAATAAATCAATTGAGGCTTGCCCAGAATCATCTTGCCTTCCGAAACGGAGGGCTCCAGGGCCGGAACGGCGGGTGCGGGCGGTGGTTCACAGGCCACCGGCGGGCAGCGGTTCCGCGATCCGCGCACCGGCCAGATCGGCGCTGACGGCGAACTTCCCCGACAGCCCGCTGACCTTCAGCAGCCCGCGCACCACCGGCGCGGGCGCGATCAGCCGCAGCGTGCCACCGTGTCGCACGGCCCTGCGCAGGGTGGAGAGCAGCACGGCCACCCCGCTGGCGTCCATGGCGGTGACCATGGACATGTCGAGCAGGAGCCGGTATCCCGGACGGCCCAGCGCGGCCAGCAGGTGCTCGCGGAGCGCGTTGGCGGTGAAGATATCGATCTTCCCTGCGACGTCGCAGACCATCCAGTCCGGATGGGCGTGCGTGGACAGGTCCATGTGGACCTCCGATCGGCGGCCGCGGGCCTCAACCCGTGGAGCGTCCGTTGGAATGGGCGGTGTGACCGATCGATGCCGCTGTGGCGATGTCGAAAGTGTGCCACACCGGGGTGCGTTTTCGCGGTGCCTGTTCGTCATCCCTGACATGTCCGGGGCCCGCGGATCCCCTTTCCGGCGGCTTCCGGCCCGGTGAGGTCGCTTCGCGCGGGACTCACCCGGCCGCCGGCGGGCCGGGCCCGAGCGCCGCCGGCGCGGCGGCCACCGCCAGGGGGCCGAGCGTCGCGGCCGGCACGTCGGCGAACTCCACGGTGCGGTCCGAGAGCCCGCCGATGGCCACGACCGCGCGGGCGCGGGCCGCCAGGTCGGGGTCCGGGCCCAGCAGCAGGGCGACGAGCCGCCGCCAGTGGCCCATGTGGGTTCCCGGCCCGTGCGCGTGGACGTCGGCCGCCTGATCGTCCCGTTCCTCGCGTACGGCGACGTGGGCAGGATGGCCGCGTTCTACAGCGCGGCGCACCTGGACGAGGCGCGGGCGATCTTTCTGTTCCGCAGCGAGGAACTGGACTACCACCACCGCGACATCCCGCGCCAGAATCCTCGCGGTCCTGCCTGATCGCCGGGCGACGGTCGATCGGGTGGTGCTCAGATCCCTACTCGCCCTGCTCGCCGTACTCGTCGTGCAGGCGCCACCAGGTGTAGGGCGGGGTCTGCGGCCGGCCTTCGGGGGAGTCCTCCCAGGTCTCCTGGCGGCCGAGCGGCGTCAGGTCGAGGAAGGTCCAGCCGCTGCCGAGCCGTTCGACCCCGCGCCCCGTGGTGGAGTAGGTGCGGTAGACGGCGTCGCCGTCGCGCAGGAAGACGTTCAGCGCGAACCCGTCGCCCGCCCCCATGTCGTCGTTGAAGTCGTTGCCCAGCGAGGAGAACCACGGGATCGTCCAGCCCATGCGCTCCTTGAACGGGGTGATCTCGGCCAGCGGGCCGCGGGACACCAGCACCAGGGAGGTGTCGCGCGCGTGGAGGTGGCTCAGGTGCCCGATGTTGTCGGTGAACATCGAACACCCCGAACAGAAGTCGTCGCCGCCCAGCCACATGAAGGTGTAGACGATGAGCTGGCGTCGCCCGTCGAACAGGTCGAGCAGGCTCACCGGCCCGTCCGGGCCCTCGAACACGTACCCGCCGCCGGCCCCTTCCTCGCCGTCCCCGCCGACCCGGACCATCGGCATCCTGCGCCGCTCGGCGGCCAGCGCGTCCAGCGCGCGGGTGTGCTCCTTCTCCTTCACCAGCAGCGCCTCCCGCGCGGTCCGCCAGTCCTGGGCCGAGACGACCTGGGGGTGGTTCATGATGCGCTCCCTCCGGCGAGTTCCCTCAAGGAACTTACTTGGGAAGACGGTAACAGGGGATCGTTCCTTAAGGGAACCCTCTCGCCTAGACTTCTCCCATGCAGCGAACCCGATTCGGTGACATGGCCTGCTCGATCGCCCGCACGCTGGATGTCATCGGGGAGCCGTGGTCGCCACTGATCCTGCGGAACGTCTATGTCGGCATCAGCCGCTTCGACCAGATCCAGCAGAGCCTGGACATCTCACGCAAGGTGCTCGCCGAGCGGCTCAAGTGGCTGGTCGAGAACGACGTGCTGGAGCGGCGGGAGTATTCGAGCCGGCCGCTCCGCCACGAGTACGCGCTCACCGCCAAGGGCCTGGAGCTGTGCGACCTGCTCCTGGTGATGGTGCGCTGGGGCGACCGGTGGGCGGCGGGCGAGGCCGGTCCGCCGGTGCTCTACCGTCACCACGCCTGCGGCGAGATCAGCCACGTCGAGCTGCACTGCTCGGTCTGCGACCGGCGGATGGGCGCCGCCGACGTCGACGTGCTGCCCGGCCCGGGGGCCGAACCCCCGGCCCCGTCACACGACCAGGCAGGCGCGGACCGGTACGAGCACGCCGGGCCCTGAGACGTGCGCCCGCCCCGGCGCCGGACGCGGCCGGTCACCGGTGAGATGGAGCCCGGACTCGCGGTGCCGATCCCTGACCGGGCCTCTGCCCGCCCTCTGCCGACCCCTTACCGAGCCTCTGCCCGCCCTCTGCCGATCCCCGCGGGGCCGGTGCCCGTCAGCCGCCCGCGGCGGTCGCGCGGGCGAGGAAGAGGGCCCGCTCGCGCTCGTTGCGGGTGAGCCCGGCGGCCCGCTCGAACTCCTCGCGCGCCTCGTCGAGGCGGCCCAGCTTCACGAGCAGGTCACCCCGTACGGCCGCCAGCAGCGGATAGCCCTTCAGCGCGCGCTCCGTCACCAGCCCGTCCACGATCTCCATGCCGCGTTCCGGGCCGTACGCCATGCCCACCGCGACAGCGCGGTTCAGCTCCACCACGGGTGAGGGGGCGACGTGGGCGAGCACCCGGTACAGGGCGGCCATCCGCTCCCAGTCCGTGTCGCCGGCGGACGGCGCGCGGGCGTGGCAGGCGGCGATCGCGGCCTGCAGGCCGTACGGGCCCAGCGTGCCGAGCTCCTCGGCGCGGGCGAGCGAGTCCAGTCCGCGGCGGACGAGCAGCCGGTCCCACAGCCCCCGGTCCTGGTCGAGGAGCAGGACCGGCTCGCCGTCCGGTCCCGTCCTGGCGCGCGTGCGGGACGCCTGGATCTCCATCAGGGCGACGAGGCCGTGCACCTCGGACTCCTGCGGCATGAGACCCGCCAGGATCCGGCCCAGGCGCAGCGCCTC
The DNA here is from genome assembly GCF_040639575.1 of Streptosporangium sp. NPDC023825. Taxonomy (NCBI): domain Bacteria; kingdom Bacillati; phylum Actinomycetota; class Actinomycetes; order Streptosporangiales; family Streptosporangiaceae; genus Streptosporangium; species Streptosporangium sp. NPDC023825. The sequence goes on from NZ_JBFAAE010000067.1 coordinate 21,999, forward strand.
CTCGCAGAGCGAGGGGCGCATCCAGTCGTCGCCGGCGGTCGCCGAGTAGCCCTCGTTGAAGATGAGGTAGACGACCTCCAGGACAGACGAGAGCCGGTCGCCCAGCTCGGCCGGGGTGGGCATCTCGATCCGCACCCGCTTGTCGGTGAGGGTGCGCTTGGCCCGGAAGATCCGCTGCCCGATGGTCGGCTCGGGCACCAGAAAGGCGCGCGCGATCTCCTCCGTCGTCAGGCCGCCGAGCAGACGGAGGGTGAGCGCCAGGCGTCCTTCCGTGGGAAGTACGGGGTGGCAGGCCGTGAAGAGGAGGCGCAGCACGTCGTCGCCGATGTGATCGTCGAGGGTGTCGTCCAGCTCGGCCTCGGCCGACTCCCGGCGGATCTCCATGTCCCGGCCGACCTCTTCGAGCTTCCGCTCGTACCGGTTCCTGCGGCGCAGCAGGTCGATCGCCCGATGCTTGGCGGTGAGCATGAGCCAGGCGCCGGGATTATCCGGTACGCCCGTCCTGGGCCACTGCTCCAGCGCGATGACCAGGGCGTCCTGCGCGAGCTCCTCGGCCAGCCCGACGTCGTGCACCATCCGGGCGAGCCCGGCGATCACTCTCGCGGACTCGATCCGCCAGACCGCCTCGACCACCCGGTGAGGATCCCCAACCGTCATGCTCCCCGATCCAAGCACGTCGTCCCCGCCCCCGACACCGCCCCGGCTTCACGCGGGGGCGGCGAAGTCCTCGGGGCCGAAGACGCGGTGGAGGTCGCCCTCACCCTCCCAGCCCTCCCAGTGGTCGCGGTGGAGCCTCATGAAGCGGGAGACCCATTCCACGGCCTCCTCCTTCGACCTGACCTGGTAGACGGCGTAGCTGATCAGCTCCTTCGCCTCTGCGAACGGACCGTCCGTGACGCTCAGCCTGCCCCCGGTGAGCTCGATCCGCGCGCCCTGGGTGCTCGGCGCCAGCCCGCCGTTGTCGAGCAGCACACCTGCCCTGGTGGCCTCCTCGCCGAGCTTCATGATGGCCTCCATCAGCTCGGCGGGTGGCGGGGTGTCGGGCCGGTGGGTGACCTTGAGGGTGGCCATGTATCGCATCGCTTTTCTCCTTGGTCCTTTTTGAACGGTCTGGTCGGGTGGCGGGCCGGTTCAGGCGCGCCGGTAGAGGTGGAGCGACAGGGCAGAGAGCCAGGCCCAGATGACCACGACTCCGGTGACGAAGGCCAGGTTGGCCCAGATGGCGCCCCCGCTGCTCGCCATCGCGGCGAAGGTCACGAGGAACAACGCGCCGCTGAGCCGTGAGAAGACGGCCCATCCCGTACGCCCTTCCGCGGCGAACCGCCGGCCGATGACGAAGCAGGCGACGATCACACACAGGAAGCCGACGGCGCCGCAGGCGAAGTGGAGCATTCCGTGCCAGCTGACCGGCCCCGGCCCCTCCGGCGTGCCGGCGGGGAAGCCCATCCCCGGGTCCGCCCGGAAGATCCCCGCGCCGACCAGGCTCACTCCGTACGCGCCGACGAGCCGGGAAGCCCAGGTCGCGCCGTGTCCGGGGGCCAGTGCGCGGCGCAGGCCGACCGCGCAGGCGACGCTCGCCAGCCCGGCGACGACGAGGTTGGCGATCTGGATCCAGCCAAGGCCGCCGTTGGCGAGCATGCTCCACGCGTGGCGGGTGAGGTCGAAGCCCTCCCGGGTCAGCGCCTGGGCGAGGGACACCGCGATGTACACCGGCCCGGCGATGACGCCGTAGCCCAGGAGCGACCTGGTGACACTCGTCTGCGGGTCGCAGGCGGTCGTGTTCGCGGTCCTCGTCGTCTGCTGGGTCATGGCCCTTCTCCTCACGCGTCCTGGGCCGGCTCCCGTGTTCCTCCCGGCCCTCCGACCATGCTTCGAACGGGCCCGGCCCGATTCGACACGGCGGCCGGATTTCTTTCAAGATTTTTCTAGGAGCGGTCGCCTTGATGCCCCGGGAGTGACCTCTGCCCCTCTGATCTGCGAAAACAGGAGTCCGGGTCGGCGCGGGCGGAGTGACCGTGATCCGCGGCGGGTGGGGCACCGCCGGCGCTGGGGAGACACGCGGTGGTGGCGCGGGCGCGAACCGCCCGCGGGTCTCGGACCTCGCACCGCCGGGGTGGCGTGGGATGATTTCCCCATCATGCCCGCGACGCTGCCCTTCCGCCTCGCCCGCGCGGCCGCCTTCGCCGCGGTCTGCCTGGGGCTGAGCGTGATGGCACACGTCCTCGCGGGAGGTTCGGTCTCCGTACCGGCCGCGACCGTGGCCCTGGTGCTCGCCTTCGCCGCGGCTCTCGCCGCGTCGGGGCGCGAACGGACGCTGGCGGTGATCCTGCCGGTGCTGGGGGGCGCGCAGGCCGGACTGCACGTGCTGTTCTCCCTCGCGCACGCCGCGTCCCCCACCGAGATGATCGGGCATGTCCACTCGGGGCTGCTGCCCGGCCTGGGCATGCTGGTGGCGCACGGCTGGGCCGTCGGGCTGACCGCGCTGTGGCTGGCGCGCGGCGAGGCGGTGCTGTGGGCACTGCTCCGGCGGCTCGGTGCCCGGCTGGGCCGCGTGCTCATCGTGGTCGTGACCCCGGCGTACACGTCCTTCCTCACCGCGGGCGCGATCGAGCCGGGTGTGCTGCGCCCGGCCGTGCTGCGCCACGTCGTCAGCCGGCGCGGCCCTCCCCGGATCGTCACCGTCACCTCCGGCTGACCGCCCAGGTCACCCGGGGGCGTGACTCGTTCCCGAGCCCGCGCGTACGTGCGCGCGGGCCTGCGCCGACGCGGCCTTCCGGCTGCCCGGCGGACCGAATCAGCGTGACAATCCCGGCCGCGTGGCCGGCACGGCCCATCGAGGCGGCGTTCGGCCGCGGCCTGCCGGTACGGCCAGAAGAAAGGCGTCAACGTGTCTGCTCGTCGTATCAACCGTGCCGGAACCAGCCGCCACGGAGTCACCCACGCCGGAATCCGGCGTACCGCCCCCGCGGGCGTCCTGCTCGCGGCCGTGATGGTCCTGGGCGGATGTGGCTCCCAGGGCGGTACGGCACCGGCCGCCGCCCCGAGCACCGCCGCACCCGCGGCCACCCCCTCCCCCTCCACCGCCGCCGTCGCCGCCGTCGCGTTGACGATCACCGATCCGTGGGTGAAGACCGCGAAGAAGGGGATGAGCGCCGCCTTCGGCACCCTGGTCAACAACACCGACGCCGAGGTGACGGTCGTCTCCGGCGCCTCGCCGCTGTCCCCGAAGATCGAGTTGCACGAGGTCGTCGACTCCAGGGGAAAGATGATCATGCGGCCCAAGGAGGGCGGGATCGTGATCCCCGCGAGGGGCACCCACCTGCTCCAGCCCGGCGGCGATCACATCATGCTGATGGGCATCACCGAGGCGGTGAGGCCCGGCGCGCAGATTCCCTTCACCCTGACCCTCAAGGACGGCAAGACCGTGGAGTTCACCGCGGTCGGCAAGGACTTCGCCGGAGGCAAGGAGGACTACCGGCCCGGCACGGACATGGGAGACGGCCACGGCGACAAGGGCGACAGGGGCAGGGACATGGGCGAGAGCAACGGCTGAGCGGGAACGGAGGAGAACTCATGCGAGACCCCCGGCTCAGCCGTAGGGGCCTGCTCGCGGGAGGCGCCGCCACCGCGGTCGGCGCCCTCGCCGCGTGCGCCCCCGACCAGGCTGTCCCCCCAGTCGCCCCCCGATCCGATCCCCGGACCGCTCCGGCGGCCTCCCCCGTCTCCGGCGGTTCCCTGGCGGAACCCTTCGACGGGGTTCACCAGGCCGGGATCGCGACGGCACCCCAGACGTACGGGGTGTTCGTCGGCCTGGATCTGCTGCCGGACACCGACCGTGAGGCGCTGGTCCGGATGATGCGACTGCTCACCGACGACGCCCGGCGGCTGACCCAGGGCAGGCCGGCCCTGGCCGACACCGAACCGGAGCTGGCCGTCCTGCCCGCCAGGCTGACCGTGACCTTCGGGTTCGGCCCCGGCCTCTTCACGGCGGCCGGGCTGGCCGACCGCCGTCCGGAGGCGGCGGCGCCGCTGCCCGCCTTCGCGATCGACAGGCTCAGGAAGGAGTGGAGCGGCGGGGACCTGCTGCTGCAGATCTGCGCCGACGACGCCCTCACCCTGAGCCACGCCCTGCGCATGGTCGTCAAGGACGCGCGCTCCTTCGCGAAGGTCCGCTGGACCCAGCGGGGCTTCCGCCGCGCCGCGGGCACCCAGCCCGCCGGGATGACCCAGCGCAACGTCATGGGCCAGCTCGACGGGACCGTCAACCCGGCACCCGGCACCCCCGAGTTCGACCGGGCCGTGTGGGTGAGCGGCGGTCCGGAGTGGCTGCGCGGCGGCACCACGCTGGTGCTGCGGCGCATCCGGGCGGAGATGGAGACCTGGGACGCCGTGGACCGGGTCGCCAAGGAGTTCACCGTGGGCCGGCGCCTGGACAACGGCGCCCCGCTCACCGGACGCGACGAGGATGACAAGGCCGACTTCGAGAAGCTCAACGCGATCGGCTTCCCCGTCATCTCCGAACAGGCCCACATCCGCCGGGCCCACGTCGCCGACCCGGACCTGCGGATCATGCGCAGGGTCTACAACTACGACGAGGGGATCACCCCGGACGGGCACGCAGACTCCGGGCTGCTGTTCGCCTCCTACCAGGCCGACGTCTCCCGGCAGTTCGTCCCGATCCAGCGCAGGCTGGCCGAGGCCGACCTGCTCAACGAGTGGACGACCCCGATCGGCTCGGCCGTCTTCGCCATCCCGCCGGGATGCTCTCCCAACGGCTGGATCGGGGACGGCCTCCTGGGCTGAGAGGGATCGCTCGCGCCCGTGACGACCTTGTCGTCACCATGTCGTCACGGGCGCACGGTGGCCGTCCCGCGTTCCGCCGATCTCCTCGAAGCCGGGACGGTCCTCCCCGCCGGCAGAGGTCGCCCGGTCAGGGAACTAGCGGTAGTGGACGAAGACCGGGTTCGAGTAGAACCACAGGTCCTCCCAGGGGCTCTCCTTGCCGTCGGCGAGCGGCTCGGCCTCGTCGGTGCTCGTGCCGCGCACGCGGGCGTAGAAGTCGCCCTGCACGTCGCGCAGGGTGTGGCGGATGACGTACTCGCGTCCCGACCTGCGCCAGTCGCGCGGCCCGAACCGGGCCACGACCTTCGTGGTGGGGTTGGTGTCGGCGTCGAGGTTGGCGCTCGGGCCGGTGATCTGGCCGGTGATCAGGTCGACGCGCCGGACCTCGGGGTGGTCGCCGTTGGCGTTCTTGCCCTCCAGCGGCCGGAACCTGATCTCGATGTCGACGTCGGTGCGGTTGCGGCGGCTCACGGTGAGGGTCTCACCCGTGGTGGCCTGGCGGCCCTGGGTGCTCGCCGTGACGTCGAGGCTGGTGATCAGGTCACCGGTGCCGACCCAGATCCGCCCGTTGCGCAGGCCGTCCATGATGTCGGCGTAGTCCTGCCTGGCGAGTACGTGGGTCTTGCTGTACTCGCCAGGCCAGAAGTCGGAGCCGCCGCGGGTCCAGTGCACGTGGGAGTCCGAGGTCGCGGTGATCCACCAGCGACGCCCCTCGCCGAGCAGCGAGTCCCAGAGGCCGCCGACGCGAGCCGTCATCTGGTCGAAGCCGCCGTAGGTCGGGTGGTTGCCGTAGCCGCCGCGCGCGCCGCCGTTGAGCGGGCCCGCCTGGTGGCCGGGAGCGCCCTCGAAGCCGACGTAGATCTCCGGTGCGGCGTTGTTGCCGTTGCGGAACTCGCGGGGGGTGTCCTGCCCGTAGACGCCGAGACCGGGTGCCGACCGCGAGGCGTGGTGGGCGATCACCAGCGGCTTCTGCCGCATGTCCTTCGCGGCCTTCAGGAACTCCACCATCTTGGCCTCGGTGTCGCGGCCGGGGTCGGCGGGGAACGCGTCGTGCTTGGCGAAGCGGCTCTCCAGCTCGAACAGCTGCTGTGCCTCACCGGAGTGGTGGGGGATCATCAGTGTGTGGTGGTCCAGCGCCGGGGCGTCGAACTCCATGCCCCAGAACTGGAGGACCTCGGGCACGAGCACGCGCGAGCGCAGGAGATCGGGGTAGGCCTGCTCAAGGTTCACCTTCGAGTGCGTCGGCCCGCCGTGGTCGGTGCACATCGCCCAGCTCAGGCCGAAGTACTTGGCCATGATCGCGTTGGTGACGATCGGGTACACGGCGTCACCGCCCTTGGTGAACTTCGGCGGGTTCGTCGAGGTGTCGAAATCGCCGCTGTACTCCGAGTGCACGTGGTGGTCACCGGCGCGCCACACCCGGTCGCGGGAGTTGCCGCGGTTCTCGCTCCCGCGCTCGGGGTCCTCCTCCGCCCACGCCGGGCCGCCGGCCGCCAGCGGGCTCGCGGCGACCAGCGTCGCCCCGAGGCCGGCGTACTTGACCAACCGACGCCGCGAGATCGACGAGCGCTCGGGGTCTTCGGTGTTCTGATCCTTCACAATTGAGCCTTTCGGTCATCTGCAGCTTGATCCCGATCCGCGAGTCTCGAAGGCCGCGCTGAACGCAACATGAACAGGGAACGGGACAACAAAGAACAATTGCCTCAGAAGGTTAGAAATCATCTTCGTGCGGTATCCGCCGGCCGCGTGGCACCATGACGGCCATGGACCACGCAGAGCTTCGGGCCTTCGCCGACCGCTGGATCGAGGACTGGAACGCCCACGACGTCGAGGCCGTCCTGTCGCACTTCGCCGAGGACGTGCTCTTCACCTCCCCGACCGCGGCCGTGCTGGTCCCCGGCTCCGGAGGTGTGGTCCGGGGCAAGGCCGCCTTGCGCGAGTACTGGGCCGCGGGCCTGAGGAGCACCCCGGGCCTGCGGTTCGAGATGATCGCCGCCTACGCCGGAATCGACACCCTGGTGATCAATTACCGCAACCTGACGGTGAGCGGCCGCCTGGTCAACGAGGTTCTCGTCTTCGACGGTCCCCTCGTCGTGGAGGGGCACGCCACGCACCTCGACGCCTGAGCGGGGCGCGGCGGCCGCGGCGCCGAACGTCCGTGAGCGATGGCGGACTCCGGGCGGAACGGACCGCCGCCTGCCCGCGCGAAGCCGGAAAGGGCTTCTTACTCGAAGCTGTAAATGTTGTAAAGAGCTTCCGTTCACGAATATCGGCGTCGATATTTACGGAGATCTGTTCCGGCGTCACCGGGTATTTCGCCTCATTGTTAGGCCGTGGCAGAGTCCTGCCGCGAGAGGTACCCCCCGGACAAAGGCAGAGTCCATGGTCAAACGCGCCCTCGCAACCGCCGCCCTCTCCCTCACCGCACTGCTCGGATTAACGCCGCCCGCCTATGCGGTGACACTGGAGCAAAAGCTCGCCGCACTTTCGAGTTTCAGCCAGCCCACCGCGGCCAGCGCCGCGAGCTGGCTTTCCGCCTGGCAGAACCAGGGAGCCTGGGGGGACTACGCCTTCGACTGGTCGACCGATCTGTGTTCGAGCAGCCCCGACCGGCCACTCGGCTTCGACTTCAGGACGCCGTGCAGGCGTCATGACTTCGGCTACCGCAACTACAAGGCGGTGAGCCAGTTCCCGGCGAACAAGGCACGCATCGACGACGCTTTCTACTTCGACATGAAGCAGATCTGCGCGGGATATTCCACCATCCCCAGAGGCACCTGCAACAGCCTCGCCTGGACCTACTACCAGGCGGTCAAGGAATTCGGCACGCTCAACGTCACCGGGGCGCAGATCGAGCGGATCCGCCAGGCGGCCGAACAGGCCACCCAGGACGCGGAGGCGTGACTCGTCCCGCTCCCCGCGGGGGCGGAATCGCTTCCCCTCGCTGATCCGTGGCGGGCCGGCCTCGTGCCGGCCCGCACCGCGAGGACGGCCCGACGTCGCCGGAGCGCGTTGACCTGGGGTGACCACACCGAACGCGGAAACCCCGGGAACGCTCACCACCACCCCGGGCACCGGGAGAAAACGTGGCACCACGCGATGCCGCCCACCCCGCGGGTCTCTCCGGGGCTCGCGTTCGCACCCCTTCATGCCTAATATGATGGGCTGCGAGTGACAGGACACGAGGGAGACCAGAAGTGATAGGTGACGACGACATCTCCGGGTGATACCGGAAGTGATCGGCCACCGGCCGGCGCGTAGGAGCGCCGTCGCCGTGGCCATGCCGTCGTTTCACTGATCCCTGTTCCCCTGCCGGGCGGCTTTCGGCGTGCCCGCGTCCCACACGAGGTTTTCTCGCATGTCCGATGCGTTCATCATCTGCTCGAACCTTTCCTTCTCCTGGCCCGACGACACCCCGGTCTTCCAGGATCTTTCCTTCACCGTGGGCGGCGGCCGTACCGGCCTCGTCGCCCCGAACGGCGCCGGCAAGAGCACCCTGCTCAAGCTGATCGCCGGCGAGTACCGGCCCGGCGGCGGGACCGTGTCCGTCCAGGGCGTGCTCGGCTACCTCCCGCAGAGCCTGCCGCTGGCCGGCGACCTGACCGTGGCCGAGGTCCTGGAGATCGCCCCGGTGATCAGGGCCCTGGACGCCATCGAGTCAGGAGACGCCAGCGAGGAGCACTTCACCACGATCGGCAACGACTGGGACATCGAGGAGCGCACCCGTGCCCAGCTGGACCGGCTCGGCCTCGGGGAGCTCTCCCTCACCCGGCCCCTGCACACCCTCAGCGGCGGCCAGGTCGTCTCCCTCGGCCTGGCGGCGCAGCTGCTGAAGCAGCCCGACGTCCTGCTGCTCGACGAACCGACCAACAACCTCGACCTGGACGCGCGCCGCAAGCTCTACGGCGTGCTGGAGGACTGGAACGGCTGCCTGCTGCTGGTCAGTCACGACCGGGCGCTGCTGGACCGGATGGACCGCATCGCCGAGCTCGACGGGGGCGAGATCCGCTCCTACGGCGGGAACTTCACCGCCTACGAGGAGGCCGCGCGCGCCGCGCGGGAGGTCGCGGAGAAGAACGTCCGCAACGCCGAGCAGGAGGTCAAGCGGGAGAGGCGGGAGATGCAGCAGGCCCGCGAGCGGGCGGCGCGGCGGGCCAGCAACGCCGCCCGCAACCTCAAGGACGCCGGGCTGCCGAAGATCTTCGCCGGGACGATGAAGCGCGACGCCCAGGAGTCGGCGGGCAAGGCGAACGAGATGCACGCCGCGCGGGTCAACGACGCCAAGGCCCGGCTCGACGAGGCGGGCCGCGCCCTGCGCGACGAGCAGAGGATCACGCTGGAGCTGCCCGGCACCAACGTCCCGGCCGGACGCACGGTCTTCCTCGGCGAGCGGATGCAGGTCCACTACGGTGAGCGTTCCCTGTTCGCGGGGGAGGGCGCCGACCTGACGATCCGGGGACCCGAGCGGGTCGCGCTGACCGGCGCCAACGGCGCCGGCAAGTCCACCCTGCTGCGTCTGATCAACGGCGATCTGGAACCGGAGGGCGGCCGGGCCAGGCGGGCCGACGGCCGGGTCGCCTACCTGTCCCAACGGCTGGACCTGCTCGATCTCGACCGCACCGTGGCGGAGAACATGGCCACGTTCGCCCCCGCGATGCCGCAGGCCCAGCGGATGAACCTGCTCGCCCGATTCCTGTTCCGCGGCTCCCGCGTTCACCTGCCGGTCGGTGCGCTGTCCGGCGGTGAGCGGCTGCGCGCCACCCTGGCCTGCGTGCTGTACGCGGAACCTGCGCCCCAGCTGCTGCTGCTGGACGAACCCACCAACAACCTCGACCTGGTCAGCGTCGGCCAGCTGGAGAGCGCGCTCAGCGCCTACGAAGGGGCGTTCGTGGTGGTCAGCCACGACGAACGCTTCCTCGCGGAGATCAAGGTCGACCGCTGGCTGCGGCTCTCCGAGGGCCGGCTGCTGGAGACGGGAGCCCCGGCGGGGACGGAGGCGCCCGTGGACGGCTTCGGGCACAGGTGACCCCGTCGTGGCGTACGAGCGGGCCGGTTCACGTCCGGCCCCGCGCCCTGGCCGCCGGACCGTACCCGTTCGGACGGCCGGACGCGTACGTCCGCAGCGCCCACTTCCACGAGGACCGGGACACCAAGATCTTCGCCGGTCCGTTGTGGGACTTCGATTTCACGTTCGGTGTGGGCGGGCTCTTCCAGAACGACCAGATCGCGGGCCGGCAGTACCGGCAGACCCGGCAGCCGCCGGCCAACGACTGGTTCCCCCACCCCGACGTCGCCGTGCCCGGAGCCCTCGATCGTCTCCGGCCATTCCCCGCGACGCCTTCGACCGGGCCCGGGAATCAGTCGTGATCAGGGTTGTTGTGCCACTTCTCGAAGGGGGGAGCGGGTGAACTCGTGAGTTCCAGGAACTGCTTCGCCCTGTCCAGGCAGTTGGGGCAGAGGGGTTCCTCGACCGATCTGGCCGTCGCCTCCGGTGCCGGTTCGCGAAAGGTTGCCAAAACCGTCATACCTGGAGGAAGGCCGGTCTCGGGGTCGATCGTAACGGTCGTCACGCTCGCGGGGATGAAACTGAAGGTGCGCTTGCATGCGTAGCATTTGCCGATTGTCGTAATCTGCTCATCTGCCATATGGCGTCATCCTCCTTCGTGAGAATTATCAGTCGCCGACGAACGAGTGGGGAGCCCCATGGGCCGCATGGTTCTACGCCGGCTCGCCGGCCTTTCACTGGTGGCCGGGGGCATCTGGGCGGCGTCGGGGTTCGCGTTCGTCGTCAGCGGTGCCATGCAGGCTCCTCACATCGTCGCCGTGTACGTTCACCCCATACCGCACCGGCTTCCCCTGAGCGTGTCAGCGGCCAAGGACATGAGCGCCGGGGCGATGTTCAGGCCGCCGAACATCCTGATGGCAGCGGGTTCCACGGTGGCCGAGAACGTACTGGCGCGCGGGGACGTCCTGCTGGGCGGTCTGTGTGCGGGGGGCGCGGGTCTTCTGTTGCACAGGTTGTTCCGATCGTTTCTCCACGACCCGCCGGCTCGCCGACGGAATCCCGCCCGGATCCTCTGGCTGGGAGTGCTCTCCCTGGTCGCCGGCGCGGCCGGGCCCGCGATTCCGGTTCTCGCCTCCTCGATGGTCCTCGACCGGACGAAGCTCGCGGACGCCTGCAGGCCGGCCGCCCTCTATTCCGGAGTTTCCGCGGTCCTTCTCGTGGGAGGGGTTCTCCTGCTCGTGCTGGCGGAGATATATCAAAGCCGCGCGAAGCCGGACGAGCCACGTCCCCGTGACCCCGTGTCGTGAACGGGTGTCAGCGCCGGGCGTCGGCGAGCTTGGCGCGGAGCGCCGCGGCGTCGGCGGGCACTCCCGGCGACTCCCAGAAGTTCTCGATCCCTCCCGCGTAGGCGAAGCCGTACGAGGGGGTTCCCGGCTGGAAACGCCACCCGTCCGCGAGTGCTCCGGCGTCGACGGTGTCATAACCGATCCGGTCGAGGAACGTGGTCACCTCTCCCTTCGCGCCGGCGTCGTCGCCCGCGATCGCCAGGGCACTGCGGTCCGCCGCGCCGGAGGGCCGGGCCAGCGCCCGCAGATGCCGGAAGTAGATGTTGTTGAAGACCTTGACGACCTTGGACATCGTCAGGTGCCGCTGCAGCAGCTCGCTGGAGGTGGTGGATCCGGAGTCGAGCTCCGGGAAGGTCCCGTCCCGCTCGGGGTAGTAGTTGTTGGTGTCGAGGACGGTCTTGCCGGCGAGCGGCTCCGCCGGAACGTCGAGGTAAGCCCGCAGCGGGACGCTGACGACCACCAGGCCGCCGGCCGCGGCGGCCTCGGCGGGGGTCGCGGCGGCGGCCCCCGGCCCGAGCTCGTCGACCAGTTCCTTCAGTGTCTGAGGGCCGCGCGAGTTGCTCAGCACCACCTCGTAGCCCGCCGCGAGGGCGAGCCGGGCGACCGTGCCCCCGATGTTTCCGCTGCCGATGAATCCAATGGTTGTCATGACGACCACCAACTTCCGCGCCGTACCCGGCATTCCCCGCCGCTTTTCCGTGGACCGCGGGCAACCCGGACGACGGCACCCTGCTGACCACCCGGCTCGCGGGCCCGGCCGCGAGTGACCACGGTCGCTCCCCGGGCCCTCGCACCCTGGTCAAGGGCCTGCCGTTGCGTAGACTCGTGGTCATGAGCGCCGGGCATGCGCGTGAGGAGCTTCGTCACCCGGTGGAGCGGTCCGATCGGCCGGTGTGACCGCCACGCTTCCGGACACCGGCCCTGTGATCGCTGCCGTCGATCGAGACGGCAGGCGCCAGGTCCCACACGTACGGCTTCTCGAGGAACGGGAGAGGCCACCGCCGATCTCGTCTCCGGCCCGCACCTCCGGCGACGCCGGCGAGGGCGATCTGAGGCGGGCGTGAGCGCCTACGTACCTCGCCGACGTGGAAGCCGACGTGGAAGAGGAATGATGAGCGACCCGGAGACCATGACCGCGGCGTACGTCACCCGGCCCGGCCCGGCGGACGAGATACGGATCGGCCGGTTCCACGTGCCCGGACCCGGCTCGTCGGAGGTCCTGGTGAAGGTGCGGGCACTCGCCGTCAACCACGTCGGCACCTTCGTCCGCTCCGGCGCCTACCGGACGCGCCTGCCGTACCCGTTCGTCATCGGCCGCGACCTGGTGGGGACCGTTCCCCTGCTCGCCCGCGGCGGCCGGATGATCATCATGGCCGGCCTCGGCGCCGCCCCCGTGCTGCCGGTGGGACAGCTGTACACGCGCGACGCCAGCCTCCGCGGTTTCGCGATCAGCAACGCCACCGTGGCCGAACTCGCCGCGGCGGCCACGGCGATCAACCACCTTCTGGCCCGCGGCACCCTGATCTCCCGGATCGGGACACGGCTGCCGCTCGCCGAGGCCGCCCGGGCTCACCGTCTCCAGGAAGGCGCCGAGCCCGGCCACCCCCGCGGGCGCATCGTCGTCCTTCCGTGACGCGGTCCGTTTCCCGCGGGACGGGTCCGGTAGCGGGCCGCGCGCCCACGACGAGCAGGTGCCGGCGGCGGCCTTCCGGCCGGAGGTCTCCGGCCGGAAGGCCGCCGCCCCAGGAGCGTCGGCCGGGACCCTGCCCCTGCGGGCCGTACCGCGCAGGTCAGGAGAAGTGGACCTCAGGAGCCGGCCAGGCTCCGTCCTCGGTGAACTGCGATCCCCAGTAGAACGGGTTCACCTCGCGAAGGGTGCGAGCGCTCCATCCCGTCACGCTGGAGTCGTCGGGCACGCCGACCTTGACGTCAGGTCCCCACAGGGCCAGGCGTTCCTGGCAGACGCCGCACGGAGGAAGGACGAGGACGCGCCCACGTCCGGGGTCCCGGTACACGCATACGGAGGCGGTGATCTTCTTGTCGAGCGTGTAGGCCTGGCAGATGGCGCCGGTCTCATGGCACAGGGACACTCCGCCGTTGAGGTTGTCCAGGCCGACGCTGGTGAGGATCTGCCCGTCCTCCAAGAAGACGGCCGCGGCACCGCCCTGCTCCCCGGGGGGCCATCGCCGATCCATTTGCGCGATGGCCGCGTCGACAAGGTTCTGATCAAGCTGCATGGAGGAATCGTGGCACATCGACCGTGGCGGACGTTCCCGGCCGGCAGCAAGGACGCGCCGTCCTTGGCAGGAGGCGAGGATGCCCCGTCCAGCGGGAAAAGCTGTGGAGATCGCCGCGCCAGGCTGTTACGAAAGGCGGAGGACAGGAGTGCGGGCGAAAGGCGACGGGCGGCGTGGACGCGACCGGAAAACTCGTGATCGGCGATGCGCCGATCGTGGCGCAAGACCACGGTGGGGACGTGCTTCTCCTGCACGGTGGCGGGCGGACACGCGGGCGCCAGGGCCTGGACGGGCCCCCGCAGGGCGGACCACCTCCTGGAAACCGATGCGGAGGCACGCTACGGATGAGTGCTGATACGTCCGGGTCACCGCAGGAGCGAGCCCTCCGCCATGTCGCGACCCTGTCGTCAGGCGGGCCACTCGACCCCCGGATGCGTGTGACCCTGAATTTCCATCCGGACCGGATGGCGGACGGCCGGCCGATCCTGCTCGGACTGGCGGACGACGGCCTCTACCACTCGCAGTTCGTCACGGGCACGAGCAACGGCGGCCTGACCGCTCATCCGGGCGGGGATCGGTGGCGCTGGGAGAGCCGGATCTTCGGTGGCGCGTACGACCACGCCCCGCCTCACGATCGCCCCGTCTACGGCGCGCTGAACTTCCGCGATAAGCCCGTCGGCGCGGCGCCACGGTTCGGGTCCGCGCACTTCAGGCTGACCGCGGAGACCCTGTCGCGAGCCACGTTCTGTTATCCGGACAGCTTCTTCGAGCCGTCGGCCTTCGGCGTCGTGTCCCGCATGGCGCTCATCGAGTTGGCCGAGGCCGACGATCCGGACGCCCTGGACGACTACATCGAGGCCCAGGTGCACGGCCCGGTCAGGCTCGACCGTGACGTGGAGGCCCTGGTCCTGGATCCGAGCTATCGCGGAACAGCCGTGCAGGCCGCGGCCCACCGGCTCCCGTGCCCGATCGAATGGCACGCCGGATTCCGGCTCGCCGTCGACCAGTTGCGGCGCCATCCGGATTACCGCGGGCAGGAGTACGTCGATCTGGGTGCCGAGATCGCCGTGGACGGTCACCTCGATCCGCGGATCATCGGAGACGCGGCCGGCACGGGTCGCTATGACCCGCAGGCCCTCAAAAAGGTCTGGCACTGTCTGGCACGTTTCGGATCGCCGTTCGACGCGGGCCTGGCGAAGGCTCGTTGCGGTGTCGCCTGTTCGGGGAGTGCGTCGAGTACGGCGGGTGAGACGGCCGGGTAGGGCCTTGGACCGGTCGCGAGTGAGCGTGGCCGAGACCCCACGTCGTCACAGAGGCGAAAACCGTCGGACGACGCGACGATCCCCGTGGTCGTGGGCCTGGCCGGCCGAGCTCGGCCTCATGGCCCAGCTGGCCGGGTTCGAGCTGGAGGCCAGGCACGCGGACTGGGCCGGAGCCGAGTTCACCGCCGAGTCCCCCTCCCGCGCGTCCGTCCACCGCATCCCGCCGGACCGTTGACGTCGTCGGAAGGCCCGGGCACCACGTCGTCTCGGGATGGGTTTTCGCCCTCACGTTCGCCAGACGCCCAGGCAACGCGCCATGAACCGGAAGGGGATGGCCTGTCCCCTGGTCTGGTCAACGGTGCCGGCCAGGTGCAGGTCGAGCTCCGGACAGTGGAAGAGCCAGGTCCCGGTGACCCCCGAGTGGCCGACGAGCGTGACCGGACGGCGCCCCGGTGACATGAGCCGGCCGACCTTGAAGAACATGGTGCCCAGCCCGTACCGGAGGATGGGGATGTTGCGCAGCCGGTTGCGCCGCTCGGTGAGCAGTTCCAGCGAGCGGGTGACGCCGAGGAGCTCGCCGTCGAGCAGCGCCCGCTGAAAGGTGAGGAGATCACCGGTGGTGCTGAACAGGTCGTTGGAGGATTCGAGCATCGAGGTCAGCTCCACGCGGCGCTGCTTCGCGTAGAGCGGTGAGGGCGCGGCGGTCGCCGGGTCCGGCGGGCGGTGTCCTGGGAGCCAGGTGCGCGTGAGGCCGAGCGGATCGAGAATCCGTTCGGTCAGCAGATCGGCGAACGACCGATCGGTCACCGTCTCCACGATGCGGATGAGCAACTGGAAGCCGGTGTCGGAGTAGCGGGCCTTCTGCCGAGCGGCCGTGAGGTCCTGCGGCTCGAAGTGCGGGCGCTGCTCGCGCGTGGTTCGCATCGTGTCCTCGAAGGTCCAGGCCAGATCCTGACCGGTGGCGAGGCGCTCATACAAGCTGGGACCTTCGCCGCGCTTCTCGAAGTAATCCGGCAATCCGGACGTGTGGCTCGCGAGGTGGCGCACCGTGATCGCGGACGTCCGGTCGATTCCCCCGAGGACATGGAGTCCAGCGATCATCTCCGCCGGCAGACAGCTGCCGATCGGGGCGGCCAGCTCGAGCTCGCCGCGCTCGTGCGCCTGCAGCACCAGCGTGATGATGAAACGCTTGGTGACGCTCGCGATGAAGAACGGGGTGTCGGGGCTCAGCGGACGGTCGCCGGCACCGGCGGGTCCGGAGGCGGCGGACCAGCGCTGTTTCCCGTCGCCGCTTGTGACGGCGAGGTTGGCGTGGTGCGCGCCGCGTCGCGCGACGAGGCTCTCCAGCAGGCCCCTCAGCCGCGCGTCGACGTCGTCGGGAACGCGATTGTCGTGAGCGGTGGTCGTGGCGAGCGGTGGTTTCACGTGAGTGTTCATCGTCTCCGTTACCTCAACGCGCCCCCTCGGTGCCATGCCTTCCACCGGCCGGGGCGGTCAGCCGGCATTCGTGACCCCGAGCACCATCCTGGGAACTTCTATATGTCTAATAGACATGTCTATGAGAGTCAATGATCTAAACTCGATCAATGGCTCATGTGATCCTCGGTCTGCTCCTGATCGCCCCGCAGACCTTCTACGACCTCATCAAAGGGTTCGAGGCCGGTGTCGCGCTCTTCTACAGCGCCAGCTCCGGCAGCATCAAACGCGCGCTGGACACCCTGCTCGCGCGAGGGTTCATCGAGGTCGCCAGCGTCGAAGCCGGAGGCCGGGGACGGAAGGTGTACCGCCTGACCGACGCCGGCCGTCAGGAGTTCCGCGCGTGGATGACAGGGGACCTGGCCGGGCCCGATCCGGAGACAGCGGCGCTGTCCAGGCTCTACTTCCTCGGTCTGCTGGAGCCGGCCGAACGCGTACCGGTGCTCCGCCGCATCACGGCGCGCCTCGAGGCCGACCTCGCCGCGCTCTCGGCCCTCGACAGGCACCTCGGCACCCTGGACGTTGCCGAGGAGCACCGCGACCTCGCCACCCATCAGCGCGCGACGCTCGACTACGGCATCGCCTCGCACCGCTTCGCGATCGACTGGTTCCGCGATCACATCGACCGGCATGAGACACCGGACCCCGATGTCACGGTTCGTCGATCTCAGGGCTGATGTGGCGGCGCGTTAAAACGTGGATCGTCCCAGCGCCGAAGTGCCCCCGCCGGAGGCAGAATGAGGGAGCAGCGGGCAGGGGCGGAAAGGCGGGTGCGCCATGCCGGGTAAGAAACCTGGAACCACGCTGGAGTTGGGGCACCACAGTGAGTGCACCGTTCTGCGTGTGAGGGGCGGGCTCACCAGGGACGCTGCTCCAGCGATGCTTCTTCAAGGCGAGATAGCGAGTTTGAAGGCGGACGGTCCTCCGCGCCTGGTTCTCGACCTGGGGGGAGTCACCGCCTGGGACGACGCCGGGGTCGGGGCCGTGATCGGTGCGGCGAAGCGGGTCATGACGGCCGGCGGGAGGCTGCTCATCGCGGCGACCCCGGTCGATCTCAGGGAGCGTTTTCGGCGGGGGAGGTTGGACCAGCGGCTGGAGTTTCGCGAGACCGTTGAGCAGGCCGTGAACGAGTTCGGTGTTCCCGGGTAGGCGGTGGTGGGCCGGACCTGTGTGTTTTCCTCCGGAGACAGGGTGTCGATGCGTCTGCATCCAGGCGAGACCGAGGCCGCCGGCTGGCGGGTGATGACCGTGCTCGACGCCGTCCGGCAGCTGCGCGACGCGTCACCCGACGTCACCGGACGTCCGCGGGTGATCGCGATCGACGGCCGAGGCGGCGCCGGCAAGACGACCCTGGCCGAGCGGCTACGCGAGGCGGTGCCCAACTCCGCCGTCGTGCACACCGACGACATCGCCTGGAACCACGCCTACTTCGACTGGGGCGCCGTGCTCGCCGAGAACATCCTGCACCCCCTGCACCGGGGTGAGGCGGTGGACTTCCGCCCCGATGCCTGGATCACCCACGACCGGCCCGGATCGATCACCGTCCCCGCCGGTGCCGACTTCATCTGGGTCGAGGGCACCGGCGTCATCCGCGAAGAACTCGCCCCCTGGCTGGACGCCTCGGTGTGGATGCAGGGTGACCTCGACGAGCAGGAGCGCTTGTTGGTCGTCCGCGACGGTGACTCTCCCGAGCAGCTGGAGCACGTGGCGAACTGGCTGGCGGAGGAACTGCCGTTCGTGTTGCGAGAACAGCCGTGGGCCCGAGCCACCATGATCGTCGCCGGCCCTCCGCAGATCGACCACGACCCGGACACCGAGTTGGTCGTCGCCCCGCCGACCGACCCTTGAGGCGGCCGACCCACCCGCGGAACGCGGGTGAACTCACCGCCCTCCGGCGTCACGGCCTCGACCTCAAGGTCCTGCCGGACGAACGGCCCGGCACCCCGGCCCGTGGTCTGCCTGACTTGTTCCGGGTCGAGGGCAGACGGGATGATCAGGCCTTCACCTCGGCTCCTGCGATTCCAGCCCGTGCTGCTGGTGATCATCCCGGCGCCGGAGGCCTCCGCCGGAGGCGGCTTCTCCGCTGCGCGCGGCTGCCGCCGCGATGGCGCCGAGCATCATCCCCATGCCTCCAAGAACGAGAAGAACAGGTTCGCTCAGCGCGACCAAGGCAAAGGACGCGGGCGTGGAGGTTGTGTTTCCGCCGCCGTAACTCCAGTAAAGACCTGGGGGAGAGAACACAATCTTGTAGAGGCCGAAGAGGATGAGAAAGGTTCCTGCGGCGAGAAAGAGGTTCCGGAGCATAAGGGCCGATGTTATGAGCCGGAGGACCGGCAGAACAGCCTTCTGAGTGGATCTGAGGAGGGCGGCGCCGATTCGGGAGAAGCGGTGGTGCGGCCCCGGTGAATCGGTCAGGTACGGCGGGCGCCGGGTGCGGTGCGCGGCCCGGAGTCCCGCTGGAAATGCAACGGACTCTTGGAAGGTGGCGGGTTGAACGCTACGGTCATCAAATGTTCGAGACGGTCGTCCCGATTCTCCTCTTCGGCGGACTCTTCATTGCCATCATGACTACTTGGGCGGTGCTTCTGACCAAGTACCTGCGGCAACGCCGTGTGCTCAAGTACACGGACCCGCTGAGAGCGATGGACATCATCGGACGAGTCCGCCAGCTCAAGGTCCGAGGTCGGGAGGAGGAAGCCGTTCTTCTCGTTCACAACGAACTCGCGATGCCTGTCGACCAGGCTCAATCGTGGGTGAAGTCCATCTGAGCCGAAGCCTCAGGCATCACAGGGCAGGCTCCCTTGCGCCGGTCGGGCTCTCGCCGGCCGAGCCGGAGGATTCCGTACGAGCCGACGCACCGAGTGCGAGCAGCAGCAGTCCCGCCGAGGCCCATGCGGCCCAGTCTCCCAGGGCGGTGTAGAGGGTGGCCGAGCCCTCCTGAGGCAGGGTGGCCGTGACCATGGCCATGCCCGTTCCGCCGCTGTGGCGCTCGGTCACGATCCGGCCGAAGCCGTCGCTGACCGTCAGCAGTCCCTCGCGTGCGGCACGGGCCACCGCCAGTCCGTTCTCCACGCCGCGCACCACCGCCATCCGGCTGTGCAGCCACGCGTCCTCGCCGAAGTCCCAGGCAGGCGCGAGCAGGGCGGCGACGCCGGCCTCGCCGTACTCCCTGACCAGGCCGGGGAAGTCCAGGTCCTTGCAGATGATGAGACCGAGCCGGTTGCCGTCGAGGAAGGCCAGGCCGGTGCCGGGCCGGAACTCGCGCTCCACCCCGGGGATCATGTGGTGCTTGTCGTAGCGCACTCCTGAGGGATGGCTCACCGCGCTGTTGGTCTCCATGGCGATCCCCACGACCACCTCCACACCCGGGCGGGTGAACGGCAGGCCGGCGTTCTTGAAGACCTTCTCGGGCAGCACCACGATCTCCGCACCGTGGGCCACCGCGGTGTCCACCGCCTCGCCGTACCGGCGGACGAGATCCTCGGAGGCGTCCGTCGCGACCAGCGCGACCTTCCGTCCTCCGGTGTCGGCGGGCGTCGCGAGCCGTACGAGACCATGGCCGAGGGTGAGCGCGACCAGCACACCCGAGACCACCGCCGCGCGTGGCCGCAGGACCGCGACGGAGGCGGGTACGAACAGCAGGAGGAAGGTGATGCCCCAGACCCCGGTGACCGAGGCGGTCTGCAGCACGGGCAGGAAGTCGGCCTGCGTGTACGCCAGGCTCCACCAGGCCCCGTGCGGTCCTGCGAGGTTCATGGCGTACTCGGCGGTGACCCAGACGGCCGGTACGGCCGACGCCGCCAGGAGTGGCCTGCCACGCGCGAGCAGGGTGCGGAAGAGCAGCACGCCCAGGCCGTAGCAGAGCGCGGGGCCGGCGATGAGGGCGGCGGCCAGTGCGGGCGGCATCTCAAGGGGTCCGGTGAAGTACGGCCACATCTGCGCCTGGCCGGCGAGCCAGACGAGCGTCCCGGCGGTGAAGGCCGTACCCCTGCCCGCCTGGCGGGCCAGGAACAGGACAGGGAGCGGCGCGAGCCAGGTGAGCCACCAGACAGGGTGGAGGCCGGTACCGAAGTGCGTCAGGACGGCGGAGGCGAGGGTGAGGAGGAGGCGTGCCATGCCGATGATCGTGCTTTCCCGCACTCCACCGGCGCGTCACCCGCGGGTGTGATCTCCGTCGTCACTCTCACCGGCGACCACCAGCCCGGACTCGTAGGCGAGTACCACGGCCTGGACCCGGTCCCGCAGGTCCAGCTTGCCGAGCATCCGGCTGACGTGCGTCTTGACCGTGTGCTCGGTGACCACGAGCGCGGCGGCGATCTCCGCGTTCGACAGGCCGTGCGCGACCAGCTTCAGCGTCTCGCGCTCGCGTTCGGTCAGTGCGTCCAGCCTGGTCGTCAGGCGGGGGGCGACGCCGTGGGCGGGTCTGCGCACCAGGTCGTCGAGCAGCCTCCTGGTCGCCGCCGGGGCCAGCAGGGCCTCACCCGAGGCGACGGTACGCACGGCGTGGGCCAGCTCGTCGCGCCGGATGTCCTTCAGCAGGAAACCGCTCGCTCCCGCCCGGACCGCGTCGTAGACGTACTCGTCGAGGTCGAACATGGTGAGCACGAGCACCTTGGCGGTAGTGGTGGCGCAGATCTCCCTGGTCGCCTCGATGCCGTTCTTGCCCGGCATCCGCACGTCCATCAGGACCACGTCCGGCCGGAGCCGCCTGGCCGCGGCGATCGCCTCCTCTCCGTCGGCGGCCTCACCGACCACCTCCATGTCCGGCTGCGCTCCCAGGATCAGCCCGAACCCCGCGCGGAACAGGTCTTGGTCGTCGGCGATGAGCACCCGTAACATGCGGGCTATTCAAGCGGAAATTCAGCTCTCACCATGAATCCCCCGCCCCGCCCCGCCCCGGCCCTGAGCGTCCCGCCGCATGCCGCCGCCCGTTCCCGCATCCCGGCCAGCCCGTACCCGCCGCCCCCGCCCGGTCCCCGCCCGTCGTCGGCGATCTCCACCGTCAGGCTCTCCCCCCAGGTCAGGACGAGGCGTACGGCACGCGTACCGGCGTGCTTGCGCACGTTGGTGAGCGCCTCCTGAACGATGCGGTAGACGGCGGCCTCAACGCTCTCGGCGACCAGGCGCGGCGTACCGGCGGTCGTGCTCACCACGTCGAGACCGCTGCGATCGAGCAGCGCCGGGAGGTTGGCCAGACGCGGCTGAAACAGCGACTCGCCCGGGCGCTCGCCGGCATGGCCCCACACCGGCCCGCCGCTTTCGCCCGGGACCCGCAGCGCGGAGAGCGCCCCCCGGAGCTCGGCCAGCGCACCCCTTCCCGTGTCGGCGATCGTGTCGAAGACCGCTTCTGCCCTGTCCGGGTCGCTGCGCACCACCACCGGCCCCGCTTCGGCCTGAACCACCATCAGACCAACGGAATGGGTGACGATGTCATGCATGTCGCGCGCGATCCGGGTGCGTTCCTCGGCCACCGCCGCGATGTGCTCCTGCTCCTGTCGCCGCGCCCGCTCGGTCAGCTCGGCGGCTCGCGAGCGGCTCGCCCTGGCACTGGTGCCCAGCGCGTAGGCGGCCACGAAGGCGGTCCCCACCAGCCGGAAGGTCTCGTCGCTCTCCCCGGGCAGCACCAGCGAGGAACCCACGGTCGCCACGATCACCGGAATCGCCGCCAGCCTCTTCCAGGTGGGACTCAGGTCGGCGATCGTGTAGACGGCCAGCAGCGGCCCGAAAGGCAGAAACGGCTTCTCCCACGTCACCAGCACCGACATCGCGGCCCCGACCACCACCGCCACCACCATCGGCGCCCGCCTGCGCCACCCCACCGGCACCGACGCCAGCAGCCCCAGCCCGATGATCCACCACGGATGGGGATCGGGCAGGAGAAGCGGCACCACCGTAGCCAGGACCACGCCCGCCGCGAGCACCCCGTCAACCGCCCTGCCGGCCCGGACCGCTGTGAACATCCGCCTATTATCCGGATTCGTCCGCCTGCCGCCCTCACTCTCAAGAGTGATCGTTCCGGCCGTGCGGTCCACCCCTTACCCACCTCAAGGAGCGCACGGCCACGTCGCGCGGGATCCGCTCGGCACGCCGTACAGGATCCGCCCGGAAGGGAAGCGGGCCGATGTGATCAGGACGGCGGCGTGGGCCGTTCGACGCGGGGCCGGCCGAGACGCGCGCGGAGGACGGCCGCTCCGGTTACCGGGTGCGGGTCTGCGCCGAGCGACCCGACGTGGACGCCGGCCTCTTCACCCTGCGCGCCCCGTGGGGACTGGACGCACTCGCGGATGCGGACACGGTCATCGTGCCCGGCACCGCCGACCCCGCCAGGCCCCTGCCGCCGGCCGTCCGTGACGCGCTCCGCGGCGCCGCCGCCGACGGCACCCGGATCGCCTCCATCTGCTCCGGCACCTTCATCCTCGCCGCCGCCGGACTGCTCGGCGGGCTGCGCGCCACCACCCACTGGCTGGCCGCCGCCCAGCTCGCCACCGCCCATCCGGACATCGACGTCGACCCGGACGTGCTCTACGTCGACAACGGGCAGATCCTCACCTCGGCCGGCGCCGCGGCGGGACTGGACCTGTGCCTGCACATGATCCGCCGGGACTACGGCTCCGCGATCGCCGCCGACGCCGCCCGACTGTCCGTCATGCCGCTGGAACGCGAGGGCGGCCAGGCCCAGTTCATCGTGCAGCGGTACCCGCCCACCCCTCGCGGCTCGGCGGTCGAACCCCTCCTGCGCTGGATCGAGGACAACCTCGCCCGCGAGCTCACCCTGGCGGACATCGCCGACCACGCCGGCACGAGTACCCGCACCCTGATACGGCGCTTCCGCGAGCAGACCGGCACCACACCATTGCAGTGGCTCCACCGGGCCCGTGTCCGCCAGGCCCAGCACCTGTTGGAGACCACCCACCATTCCATCGAACGCATCGCCGCCCAGGCGGGCTTCGGCTCGCCCACCGCCTTCCGCGACCGGTTCAAACGCGTCGTCGGCGTCAGCCCCCACGCCTACCGGAGCAGTTTCAGCTAGAGCCGGCTCGCCGTACCGGCTATCTCGAATCCGGCCGGGACTGACCCGCAGTCCGGATGGCGGTGCGGCCCCCTGAAGGCATAAGAAGATCAAAGAGCCCTGGAAACGAGTAGGACCCGGGCCGGAAATCCATCCCTGACCTGGTCATTTGAAGGGCGGAGCGGGTGACGGGAATCGAACCCGCGCTGTCAGCTTGGGAATCGGCTGCTGATGTTGGCGGGCTGAGCTGGGAAAGCAGGTGTGCGGGTGGACGAGGTGCGGTTCCCCGTGAGTCCCTGTGGATGACTGGTGTTCCCCGCCTATTCCGGCATGGATCTGGCACGTGATCAACGCCGCCCAGGAGACCTGGACGAGTAACCAAGATCGAGAAGTGGATGCGGGACAGACCTGGTGCTCATTCCCGCTAGATGCGGCCATCGCTGCCAGGGGCATAGAAGGTAGGATAGAGAGCATGAGTGAGCCTACCGGTAAGTATTCGATCACCATGCCGCGTGACATCGCGGAGGCCGCACGGTCCCGGAGCGGCCCTTCTGGTCTCTCTGCCTACGTCGCCGCCGCCGTCGCCCGCCAGATCGAGCGCGACAACCTCAGCGAACTCATCCAGGTCGCCGAGGCCGAGCATGGCCCCATTGCCGACGACGAAGTCCAGGCCCTGCGCGACCAACTCAACCAGGCCCGGCAGGGGCAGGCCCACGGTGGGACGGACGCTGCATGACCCGTTCTCCCGCCACCCCCGGCGGCACGCTGGTCCTCGACAGCGAGGGACTGGCCAAAGTCGTCCTGCGTGACCGCACGGTCACCACATGGCTCGCCCTCGCCCGCGCCGACGACCTCCGCGTCATCACCTCCGCCGCCACCCTTGTCGAAGTGGTCCACCCCCGCATCAACCGGCCGGCTCTGGAGTGGTCGCTGTCCCGCATTGTCGTCGAACCGGTCACCGAACCGATCGCCCGCCACGCCGCCACACTTCTGTCTGGCGCCGGCCTGCACGGGCACAAGTACGCCATCGATGCGATGCTCAGCGCAACCGCCCTCGCTGCCCCCGGCCCCGTTACGGTTCTCACCTCCGACCCGGAGGACCTTGCCGCCCTGTGCGGCGGACGCGTCATCGTCATCAAGGTCTGAGCTGCGCGCGATGACGAGCATGACGGAGCGGTGGGAGCAACGAGAGCCAATGGCCCGAGAAGATCGAACAGCCCTGGAGACAACGAAGGCTCAGGTCAGGAATCCATCCCTGACCTGGGCCTTCGCTCTTGGAGCGGGTGACGGGAATCGAACCCGCGCTGTCAGCTTGAGAAGTCTCTACGCACCATGGTTGCTGACCAGGTAAAACGCTGACCTGCGGGGGAGCGGGGTGAGTGCCAGTGAGTCCCCGTGAGTTCCCTTTGATCCCTCTGCTAACGGGCACGCAGCGAGCACGGAGTCGATGAGCTGACCTCTCCCTCATCAGGACCATCCGACACGCGATCAGAGGCTCGTGTCCTGCTCTGGAATGGTGCCGGGCGGTCGTGATCGTGAGCGGTTGTGTGAGGCTGTTGCAGTACGCGTTGCAGTAGTGCGCCGCCGCCTGGTTCTCCCCCGCCCTCCTCGTAGCTGTCGATCCCCAGGGCGAGGCCGCCGTGTCAAGGGTCAACGAAGTTGATCGTGTAGCGACGCCGTAGGCGACCTTGACTCGGTGGCCTCAACCGGGACACTCGACCAGCGAGGACGAACCCGGATTAGAAGAAGACGATTCAGCTTCTGTCTGGGCGTTTGTTGTCCGCCACGGTTCACCCTGTTGGCTGGACTTGTGGCTGTACAGCCACACCGAATGAGCGGTTAGGGAGGCCATCGTTCAGAAAGGTTCTACCAGGACCAACGCCCCTCCCCGGCCTTTCTGGCACCTGCTGGTACAGCGGTGAACTGCAACCTGAACTGCAACCCAAGCGGGCTTATGACCTGCGGGAACGCGTAGATGCAACCTAACTGTCTCGCAGCCCTGACACAGTGGGCCTATGCGAGGAGAGCTGAAGGACTGGCCGGAGCCGGTATGGACGTGCTGGAACTGCTGGATCGCGGTCCCGACCGGCGATCAGACGGGTGTCATGGAAATCTTGGGCTTGTCCCCGCTCAGGCCAATCACGTTCGCCGAGGCGCAAGAAGTGATCGACGCTGATGGACACAGCGAACTGGGTGATCATGAGTACCTGTTGCGGGTCTTTGTCACCCCTGAAGTGGACGGCTGGACTCTGATTCTCGGCGCGTGGTGCGATCCTTACGACAACGAGCGCCGTGAGGATGTGCTTCAACTGTGCAAGGCGCTCAGTACAAGATACGGGGCAGCCCAGGCCTACTATTACGGCGCACAAGGGGACGGCTCGGCGTGGCTGATAGCCGAGCACGGCATCGTCGTGCGCCGGTACGCGGCCACTGGCGAGCCCGATGACGAACTCTTCACTCTCGGCGATCCGCTGGCCCTGGAGCAGGCACGCCGCCTGGAATTAGGGCTACCGGCCGGCAGAGACCTGCGAACCGCAAGCAGCGAACAGATCGATGAGTGGAAATGGGTCGCCTTCGAATTAGCCCCTGAGATCGCCGCCGCGTACGGCGTCAGTCCGTTCACCTTGACCCACAAAACGCAGGTGCGAGGAACGGGCATGCTTGCGCTGACGCCATATGTAGCCGACCACAAGGCATAGAGGCGAACCACTCTCCACGATTTCAGGGGATTGACAGGAGATCTCAAGAAAGGGCTCACGTCCAAGGATGACGACGGCGATGATCCGCCCCTTGTCGGGGCCAAGATCAACTGATCTGGCACGAATCCGGCACGCGAGTGAGAATCGGCTCCGGAAACAACGAAGGCCCCGGTTCGGATTCGCATCCTGACCTGGACCTTTGTGGGTGGAGCGGGTGACGGGAATCGAACCCGCGCTGTCAGCTCGGCGCGTTCCTTGGCCCACTCAGCTCGCTGGCGGCGCAGCCGGGCCAGCTCTTCGCGCTCGGACTCACTGAGATCCCCGGTCGCGCTTTGCTCGCGAGCCAGCCGGTCCATCTGCAACCAGTTGGCCAGCGTGCCCGCATTGATCCCCAGGTCTTTCGCGACCGAGGTGATCGATTTCCCGGTCTCGCGCACGATGCGCACCGCACCCGCCCGAAACTCCGGATCGAAACTACGTCTGGTCTCCCCCATGACCCAACCTTCCCCTTAGGTCAGATCTCCACGGTACGAGGGGAGGACCAGAACCCTCAACGGCCACCCATGCCTGAAGAAGGTCAGACGGTGTCAGCCATCGTCCGGGATCGGCGGGCCAGTCCACTGGGTAGCGGTCGGACCTATGCACGGAGGCGAGAGCATCGATACAGGCGCGCAGATCCTCGGTGGATCTCGGACGGATGAAGGGAGCCTTCATCCGATGATTTTCTCATAGGCAGCTAGACAAGATCGAGAACCGGGTCCGGAAGCCATCCGCCGGCCTTCGTGTGTGGAGCGGGTGACGGGAATCGAACCCGCGCTGTCAGCTTGGGGATCATCTACTGACCTTGCCGCCCTGAGCTGGGGAAACAGGGGTGCAGGTCAGGGCGGGTCGAGTCCCCGTGATTCCCCCTGAGTCACCGTGGTTCCCTGCCTGTTCTGGCACGCATCTGGCTCGCGAGCCGTGGTGTGCCGGTCTTGGCAGGGGGTGAAGACGCCGCCGTTCAGCAGGAAAAACTGTGGAGGTCGCTGCGCCAGGCTGTTACGAAGGGCGAAGGACAAAAGGACGGATGAGAGGTGGCGGGCAACGTGGAAACGATCGGGAAACTTGTGATCGGCGATGTGCCGATCGTGGCGGAAGACCATGGTGGGAACGGCAGGGACGTGCTTCTCCTGCATGGTGGTGGACGGACACGCACGGATTGGGACGTCTTCGCAGGACTTCTCATGAGCACCGGGTTCCGGCCGGTGTCCATGGACCTACGTGGTCATGGTGAGTCCGGTGAAGCGCCGTGGTCATGGGAGGAAGCGTTGGCGGACGTCGCTGCCGTTGTGGAGGAGTTTGGACTTCACCGGCCCATGATCGTCGGGCATTCCTTGGGGGGCATGGTCGCCGCGTTGTGGGCCAGAGAGCATCCGGAATGTCCGCTCGCGGTCAACCTCGACGGTCACGGCAATCCGACACGACCTGGACAGTTCCTCGGTCTGGACGAGGTGTCGGCGGCACGGGCGTGGCAGGAGATGAGCTCGTTTCTAAGCGGGATGGGGCAAGGGCTCTCTGAGGCATTTCTTCAAGTCATGCGCGAGATAGATGCTCTCGACCTTTTCTCCGCTTACCGCTCTGCGCGTTGCCCGCTCCTTATTGTCAGCGGCGATGCTAGGGCGTTTGCAGGCGTGTTTCCTGAGCATCTCATTCCTACCTGGAACGCGTACTGCGCATGGGTAGAGCACGAACTGGAGGCGACCGTGCGAGAGGCGTCGCTGGTGCGAACGACATCCCTGCTCACCGGACATGATCCACACCGCGAGGACCCAGAGGGGCTGTTGCGTCTCCTGATCGGAGACCTCGCTCGATGTAACGAGGAATCTTGGAGCGGGTGACGGGAATCGAACCCGCGCTGTCAGCTTGGGAAGTGCATCGAGTACGGCAGGTGGGGCGGCCGAGCTGGGCGTTTGGCTGATCGTGGGTGGCCGTGGTTGACCCCTCGTCACCCTGGTTAATGGCCCGCTACTGAGATTAAATCTTCAGGGTTAGGCCAGCTCGAAGGGTAGACCGGTCTCGTTGAAGAAGCCGGTGATGAGATCGGGCCGGTATTGCATGCGTTTCAGCCGGGTCTTGATGATCGTGTTGAGTGCGTCCAGGCCGGTGACCGCCAGGTTTCCCAGCCCGTGGCGGAGGTTGGCCCAGATGCCCTCGGCCGGGTTGAGCTCAGGGGCATAAGCGGGCAGCCGGTAGACCGTCAGCCAATCGCGGGCGGCGATGTAGGACTGCATCGCGGCGCTGATGTGGGTGTTCAGGATGCCCCTATGTTGCGTCAAGCGGTGCAGGTGGAGTTGATGCGGCTGTGGCGGGCTGGATATGGCGGTAGATTTCGCGCGCGACGTAGCGCT